>DASWEU010000176.1:0-33592 GCA_036394595.1 Burkholderiales bacterium
CCGAGCGGCGCCGCACGCTCGAGCGCTCGCTCACCGAGCGCCAGGCGGCGGTCGAGCGCATGCTGGCAACGCGCCAGGCGGCCGGCGCGCCCGAGGCGCTGCGCGTCGCCCTGTCCGGCAACGATCCGGGCGCCCTGTCGCGCACGCTGTACTACGTGCGCCAGGTGTCGCTCGCCACGGCTGGCACGCTCGCCGCCTACCGCACGGGGCTGGTCGAGCAGGCGCGCCTGGCGCGCGAGGCCGAGTCGCGGCGCGAGCGGCTGAAGGCGGTCGAGCGCTCGAGCCGCGCCGACCGCGAGCGCATCCTCAAGGAGCGGCGCGAGCGCAAGCGGGTGTTCGACCGCCTGGCCGGCGACATCCGCAAGAGCCGCCGCGAAATCAACGTGCTGCGCGCCGACGAGGCGCGCCTGGCGCGGCTGGTCGAGGGGCTCGGGCGCCTGCTGGGACGGGTCGAGCTGGTGCCGGAGAAGGACGCGGGCAAAGACCCCTTCTCCGCCCTGCGCGGCAAGCTGCGCTTGCCGGTGCGCGGGGAACTGAGCGGGCGCTTCGGTGCTCCAAGGGGGGCGGCGCTCACCGAGGCGAAAGGGGTATTCATCCGCGCCGCGGAGGGCCAGCCGGTGCGGGCGGTCGGCCGCGGGCAGGTGGTGTACGCGGACTGGATGCGCGGCTTCGGCAACCTGATGATCGTGGATCACGGCGAGAGCTATCTCTCGATTTATGCCAACAACGAGTCGCTGCTGAAGCAGGTGGGCGAGGCGGTGGTGGTGGGCGAGACCATCGCCACCACCGGATCGAGCGGTGGCAACGAGGAAACGGGCTTATACTTTGAATTGCGGCATCAAGGCCGCGCTTTCGACCCGCTGCGCTGGGTCAGACTGAGGTAGGCACCCCATCATGCAGAAAAAGCTTCGCAGCATTGGCCTGATTCTCGTCGGCGTCGTCGCCGGCGTTCTGATCAGCCTGAACTTCGACGCCATCGCCCAGCGCGCGGCGCGCTCCGGGCTGCCGATCGAGGAACTGCGCGCCTTCACCGAAGTGTTCGGCGCCATCAAGTCGAACTACGTCGAGCCGGTCGAGGACAAGAAGCTGATCACCGAGGCGATCACCGGCATGCTCACCGGCCTCGACCCGCATTCCGCCTATCTCGACGCCGACGCCTTCAAGGAGCTGCGCGTCAGCACCAAGGGCGAGTTCGGCGGCCTCGGCATCGAAGTCGGCATGGAAGACGGCTACGTCAAGGTGGTGTCGCCGATCGAGGACACGCCGGCCTTCAAGGCCGGCATCAAGCCGAACGACCTGATCATCAAGCTCGACGAGACGCCGGTGAAGGGCATGACCCTGAACGATGCCGTGAAGAAGATGCGCGGCCCGAAGGGCACCAAGATCACGCTCACGGTTTCGCGAAAAGGCGAAGCGCAGCCGCTGGTGTTCACGCTGGTGCGCGCCGTGATCCTGGTGCAGAGCGTCAAGTCGCGCCTGATCGAGCCGGGCTACGCCTGGGTGCGCGTGGCGCAGTTCCAGGAACCCACCTCGCGGCAGCTGATCCAGCAGCTCGCCAAATTGAACAGCCAGGGCCCGCTCAAGGGCATCGTGCTCGACCTGCGCAATGACCCCGGCGGCCTGCTGCACATGGCGCTCGCCGTGTCGACCGCCTTCCTGCCGCGCGGCGTGCTGGTGGTATCGAGCGACGGCCGCACCGCCGACGCCAAGAAGAAGTTCTACGCCATCCCGGAAGAGCTGCTCGACAACGATCAGATGAAGGCCCTGCCGGAGTCCGCCAAGACCGCGCCGATGGTGGTGCTGATGAACGGCGGCTCCGCCTCGGCATCCGAAATCGTCGCCGGCGCGCTGCAGGATCACAAGCGCGCCCAGATCATGGGCACGCAATCCTTCGGCAAGGGCTCGGTGCAGACCGTGGTGCAGCTCACCGACTCCACCGGCATCAAGCTCACCACCGCGCGCTACTACACTCCCAGCGGCCGCTCGATCCAGGCCAAGGGCATCACGCCGGACGTGGTGGTGGAAGAACCGGGTGACAACTCCCGCACACGCGTGCGCGAGGCCGACCTCGAGCGCCACCTGAAGAACGACCGCGAAGCGGAAGCGGCGAAGCCCGCTGCCCGGCCCGAGACTCCCGCCGGCGAGATGGCCAAGCCGATCGAGTTCGGCTCGAAGGACGACTTCCAGCTCGAGCAGGCGCTCAACTTCCTCAAGGGCATGCCGGTGCAAAGCCAGCCGCCCAAGGTCGCGCAGAGCAAGCCCGCGAACTGAACGACCAGCAGCTCCTCCGCTATAGCCGACATATCCTTCTTCCCGAGATCGGGATCGAAGGCCAGGAGAAGCTGCGCGCCGCAAGTGCGCTGGTGGTCGGCGCCGGCGGCCTCGGCTGCCCCGCCGCCCTCTACCTCGCCGCCGCCGGCGTCGGCAGACTGACGCTGGCCGACGGCGACAAGGTCGACCTCACCAACCTGCAGCGCCAGATCCTCTACCGTACGGATTCCGTTGGTTCGCCCAAGGTTGATGAAGCACGCAAATCGCTGGGTGGTGTGAATCCCGAAGTCAAAATCACTGCCCTTCAGAAAAGAATCGAAGATTTCTCCGATCTTGTTTCATCCGCCGATGTCGTCTTGGATTGCTCCGACAATTTCGCCACGCGCAAGGCGATCAACCGTGCTTGCGTGAAGAATCACAAACCCCTCGTTTCTGGTGCGGCAATCCGTTTCGACGCCCAGCTGACGGTTTTTGATTTGCGGAAAAAAGAATCGCCCTGCTACGCCTGCCTCTTCCCCGAGGACGGCGAAGTCGAAGAAGTGCAGTGCTCGCAAATGGGCGTATTCGCGCCGCTGACTGGCGTGATCGGCGCGATGCAGGCGATGGAAGCGATCAAGCTCCTCGCCGGCATCGGCGATTCGCCGAGCGGGAAACTGCGGATCTTCGATGCGCTCAGCGCCGATTGGCGCTCGGTGGCGGTGAAGCGCGATCCCGCCTGTCAGGTCTGCGCGAGCAGGTAGCGCTTCTGCGCCGAGTAGCTCTCCACCGGCTTCCTGACGAAGCCGCTCTTGGCGAACTGGTGCAGGCAGCCGAGCGCATAGCGCAATAGCGCGGCGGCGCGGCCGCCGGCGTCGGCATCCGAGGCGAGGCGCAGCGCCTGCTTCAGCGTCGCCTCGAAGCGGTCGTAGAACTGGTTCATGCGCGCCTGCAGGCGCTCATGCTCGCCCACCAGCGCATCGCCGGTCATGACGCGCACCATGCCGGGGTTGGTCTCGGCGAACGCCAGCAGCATCTCGACCAGCTTGCCAGCCTGCTCGCGGCCGTTCGCCTCGTTCTGGGTGATCTGGTTGGCGAGCGTGAACACCGAGTTCTCGATGAACTCGATCAGGCCCTCGTACATCTGCGCCTTGGAGGCGAAGTGGCGGTAGAGGGCGGCCTCGGACACCGACAGCTTCGCCGCCAGCGCCGCGGTGGTGATGCGCTCCCACTTCGGCGCCTCGAGCATTTGCGCGAGCGCTTTCAGGATTTCGAGCTTGCGCTCGCCTTTGACCCGGGGCATCAGGACCCAATTCTACGCGGCAGTTCGGTGACCGAGGCAATGCGCAAATCCACAAACGACACGCGTTTGCGCTCGCTGCTCACCCACACCGTGGACATGCCCAGGCGATGCGCAGTTCGCAGATTGTCGAGAATGTCATCGACAAATGCGCAGCGATGGGGGTCGAGGCCGTGCTTGCGCAGCAACATATGGAAGCCCTGCACCCCGGGCTTGCCGCGGTAGCGCGCATCTTCGATGGTGTAGACCGCGTCGAAGTAGCGCCGGACGCCGATCGCGCGCAGCACTTCCTCGACATAGTGTCGCGGCGCATTGGAGAACACCAGCTTCTTGCCGCCCAGGCGCGCCAGCGCGTGGCGCAGCGCGTTCTCGTGCAGCACCATGTCGGCGAGCTCGGGAAAGACATGCGTCTCGGCGAGGAAGCGTCGCGGGTCGTCGCCGTGGTGGCGCACCAGGCCGTCGAGCGTGGTGCCGTAGGTGCGCCAGAAGTGCTCGCGCATGCGGTTGGCACCCGCCTCGTCAACGCCGTAGTGACGCCGCAGGTAGGCGTTGATCTGCCCGTGCATCGACGGAAAAATGCGTGTGCGCGCGTCATGCAGCGTATTGTCGAGGTCGAAGATCCACACCCGCCGCGAAGGCGGCAACTTCGAAATTTTCACTTACTTGCTTCGGATCAGCGTGCCGACGCCCTGGTCGGTCAGTACTTCGAGCAGCAGCGCGTGCGGCACGCGGCCGTCGATGATGTGCACGCTCTTGACGCCGTTGCGCGCGGCGTCGAGCGCCGAGCCGATCTTCGGCAGCATGCCGCCGGAGATCACGCCTTTCTTCACCAGGTCGTCGATCTTGCGCGGCGTGAGGCCGGTGAGGAGCTTGCCGTCCTTGTCGAGCACGCCCGGGGTGTTGGTGAGCACCACCAGCTTCTCGGCGGCGAGGATCTCGGCGAGCTTGCCGGCGACCAGGTCAGCGTTGATGTTGTAGGTGGTGCCGTCGGCGCCGGTGCCGATCGGCGCCACCACCGGGATGAAGCCGCCCGCCTCCAGTGCGCGGATCACCTGCGGGTCGATCGAATCGACCTCGCCCACCTGGCCGAGATCGACGTGGCCGTTGTCCTTCGAGGGCAGCACCATCTTGCGCGCGCGGATGAAGGCGCCGTCCTGGCCGGTGAGCCCGACCGCCTTGCCGCCCGCCTGGTTGATCAGCTCGACCACTTCCTTGTTGACCTGGCCGCCGAGCACCATCTCGACCACGTCCATCGTCTCGGCGTCCGTCACCCGCATGCCCTGGATGAACTCGCCCTTCTTGCCGAGCCTGGCGAGCAGCTGCTCGATCTGCGGCCCGCCGCCGTGCACGATCACCGGGTTCATGCCGACCAGCTTGAGCAGCACGACGTCGTAGGCGAAGCCCGCCTTCAGCAACTCGTCGGTCATGGCGTTGCCGCCGAACTTGATGACGATGGTCTTGCCGTGGAAGCGCTGGATGTAAGGCAGCGCCTCCGCCAGGATGCGGGCCTTTTCGGCCGCCTGCGGGTTGGCGCTCGACGAAGAAATGAGGGGGGCGTTCATCGCCCCCCGATACTACAGAAAAACGACTGGCTCGTTTATTGGATGAGAATCGGCTTGCGCTTCTCGGCTGCCTTCTTCGGCAGCACCAGCTCGAGCACGCCGTCCTTGAACTTCGCCTCGGCCTTCGCCTCGTCGAGCTCCTGCGGCAGCGTGAAGCTGCGCGTCACCTTGCCGTAGACGCGCTCCGTATGGAGCACGCGCTCATCATCGGCGACTTCCTGCTCGCGCTTCACCTCGGCCGCCAGCGTCACCTGCGGGCCGTCGATGGTGATCTGGATGTCGTCCTTCTTCACGCCGGGCAGCTCCGCCGTCACGGTGTAGGCGCCGTTTTTCTCGGCGACATCCACCTTCAGGCGGGGGGCGGCGACGCCCTTGAACAGGTCTTCCGCCAGGTCGTAGAACGGGTCATATCGGGTCAGGCTGAACATGGCATCTCCTTCAAATGGGTTGCGTGGCTCCGAGGTAGGGTCGGCAGGCAGGCGTTTCAAGTCCCCCCTGTAAAATTCCCGGCCGATGAAGGATTTCCGTTCCCAGGTGGAGGGCGAGCGCCCCTACCTGATGCGCTACGCCAGCCTGCAGCTGCGCAACCGGCAGGCGGCCGAGGATGCAGTGCAGGACACCCTCGTCGCGGCACTCGCCGGCGAAGCGGGATTCGCCGGGCGCTCCAACCTGCGCACCTGGCTCACCGGCATCCTCAAGCACAAGATCATCGACGCCATCCGCAAATCCGCGCGCGAGGCGACGCTGATGCCGGCGGGTGCCGACCTGTCGGAGTTCGATGCGCTGTTCGACGACACCGGCCACTGGGCGCAGGCGCCCGCCGACTGGGGCAACCCGGACCAGGCGCTGGGGCAGAAGCAGTTCTTCGCCGCGCTCGAGGAGTGCCTCGCGCGCCTGCCGCAAAAAACCTCCCAGGCCTTCCTGTTGCGAGAGCATATGGGGCTTGCGACTGGCGAGATCTGTAAGGAACTCGGCGTCACCTCGACGCACTGCTGGGTGCTCTTGTACCGTGCACGCGTGGCACTACGCGAGTGCCTCGAAAAGAACTGGTTTCGGAAATGATGCTCACCTGCAAGGAAGTTTCGCGCCTCGCTTCCCAAGGGCTCGACCGGCGGCTCGGCCTCGGCGAGCGCGCACGGCTGCGCCTGCATCTCGCGATCTGCGACGGCTGCCGCAATTTCCGCAAGCAGCTCGCCTTCCTGCGCCAGGCAGTGGCGCGCCTCGGGGACCCGGATGGCCGCTGACGCCCGCGCCGCCTGCGCGCGTTGCGGCACGGTGTTCCTGTGCGGCATGCAGGCGGCGGGGGAAAACTCCGCGCCCTGCTGGTGCGCGGGCCTGCCGCCGCTCAGGCCGCTACCCGGGCGCGGCTGCCTGTGCCGCGAGTGCCTGGAGTTCGAGCTAGCGCAGCGCCGCGCGCCGGGCTAACAGGAAAAACATCGCTCCCAGCGCGGCCATGGCGCAGACGATCATCGCCCCAGAAGGCAGGTCAGCCGCCACCGACAGGAGCAGCCCCGCGGCGTAGCCAAGCACGCCAATGGTGTAAGCCTTCAGAAATCGATGGCGGCGCGAGTAAAAAGTCGCCAGTGCCGGGACCACCAGCGTCGTGAACACCAGGAACAGGCCGACGAGCTGCACCGAGACCGTCACGGCGCTCGCGAACAGCACGTAAAAGCCGATCCGGCCCAGCTTCTCGCGCAGGCCGAACCAGAGCGCCAGTATTGCGCCGTAGAACAGCGCCTCCAGCGGCAGCCGCGCGGGGTTCACCCAGAGGATCTGGCCCGAAAGCAGGTCCTTCAGGTTCTCGCCGCCGCGCGGATTCTTGGCGAGGATGAGAATGGCGAGGCTCGACGCGACGACGAACACGACGCCGATGATCGCCTCCTGCACCTCGGGCCAGCGCCGCTCGGTCCAGGTCAGCAGCGCCGCGCACGCGAGCGCGGCCGAAAGCGCCGCGACCTGCACCGCAACGCCGGTCGGCTCCCATCCGAGGTAGTCGGCGAAAATCACGCCCGCCCCGGCGATCTGCGCGATCGCCAGGTCGATGAACACGATGCCGCGCTCGAGCACCTGCATGCCGAGCGGCACGTGCGTCGCCGTGACCAGCAGCCCGGCGACGAAAGCGGGCCACAGGATGCCGTATTCGGCCGGACTGAGCGTCACTTCGCCGTCTTGAGCAGCCGCTCGATCGTGTCGTCGAACAATCCGAACAGATCCTTCGCCTTGTCGCTTCCGCCAACGGTAAAGGGAAGAGGCGCTAATGCAATCCTGGCTTGCTCCGACAGGAACTGCGCGGCCCTCGGATTGTTATATGGCGAATACACCACGACCTTCGCGGGATTGCGCTTCATCCGGTCGACGAGTTCCGCGAGATGCGTGGGCGTGGGCGGTATTCCGGGCTTCGGTTCGAGACTGCCGACTTCGCGCATTCCAGCCCAGTTGATGAAGTACGACATGTCCTTATGGTACACAACGACGGCAACACCCTTGAGCGGAGCGGCTTGTTGCTGCCAGCGCTCTATCGCCGCCTGCCAGCGTTTGCCGAAGGCATCGGCGCGCTGCTGGTAGAACCCGGAGTTGGCGTGATCGATTTCCGCAAGCCGCGCCGTGAGCACGTCGCCGACCTTCGCGATATTGCGCGGGTCGAGATGAATGTGCGGATTTCCGCCGGGATGAATGTCGCCGAGCGCGCGGTCGATGACTTTCGGAATCTCGAGCTTGACCACGAACTGCGAAGCCTCGATGAACCCCGGTGAACCGGGCTGGATGCGATCGTTCCCCGATTGGGTCAGCAGCAGCGGCAACCAGCCCACCTCCAGTTCCGAGCCGGAGCAGATCACCAAGTCGGCGTTGCGAATGCGCGCGATCAGGCTGGGACGCGCCTCGATGTGATGCGGATCCTGCAGCGCCGCGGTTGCTGAATAGACTGACAGCTTGTCGCCGCCGAGTTCCTGTGCGAGGGCACCCCACTCCGGCTCGCAGGCGAAGACGTTCAGTGCCGCGGCTGCCGGAAATGCCAGCAGCGCGGTCGCGAGCGCAATTGCCATTCTTGAAATTGAGTTCATGTCCGATCCTCAGAATTTGTGCGCGCCGTGCGCGCCGAGACTGACGATGTATTGGAGAAAGACCTGGTTGTCGGGCTGGCCTTGCCGCGAATAGTCGCGCGCGTACTGCAGGCGGACGCGGCTGAATTCGCTCGGGCTCCAGTCGACCATCACCGTATTGCGCGACGGGTTGTAGCTGCCCAGGGTCGGGAAGTTCGCCGCGGTCAGCGCACCGCCCAGGCTAAAGCTGCCCGAGTCGAGCTGGTCATAGCGATAGCCGAAGCGCCAGGCCGGCAGGAACTGGTACACCCCCTGCAAGTACCAGCCGGACTGACGCGACGAGACTGACCCCGACGTCGGTCCGAGAGAAGCCGCCTGCGTGTCGTAGGTCAACACGCCGTCCTCGGTGCGCCGGAAGTATTCGCCCTGCAGCTTGAAGCTGTTGTAGGTCGAATTGCCGTTCGGCGACCACTTCAGCACGCCGTCCACGACCCAGAGGCGGCTGGTTCCGGTGAAGCTGTTAGTCACCAGCGTTCCGGTGCCGTCGAGATCGTCGAAGGTGCGGTCCTGTGGCGCCGTCCTCAGGTGCGAAAGTCCGGCCAGCCACGAGGTCGACGCCCCGATGTCCCCGCCGACATGCGTGAACAGGTTGGTCGAGCCGAAGCCGTTCTTGTTGACGCCGCCCGCCGGGCCGCCGGGAAACGCGCGTCCGCTGCCGAACTCCGCGCCGAGATCCCAGTAGAGGCTGGTCGGCGCCACCCATTTGAGCTGGATGCCATCCTCGTTGAGCTGGTTGCCGAGGAACACCTTGTTGGCGAGCGGCGCGTCGGTGAAGTCCCAGGCATGGGCGTGGATCTGGTTCTGGTAACCCACCGCGGAAAAGAAGCGGCCGGCCTTGACGGTGAAGCCGTGCGACAGGCCCAGGGTCTGGATATAGCCCTCTTCGACGCCGATGGAATCGTTGTCGGGAGAGATCGAAGCGATCAGCGTGCCGCGAAACAGGTGATCGACGTTCGACGTGAACCCGAGCTCGGATTCGCCCAAGCTCAGGCCGCGCCTTGGCGGCGCCACGTCGCCCATGGTCGGCACGAAACCGTTGATCCGGTAGGACTTCGGATCCCGCGAAAGGTTGGAATAGACGCCGTTGAGAATCGCGGAAATTCCCGGATTGAGCGCGCTCTCGGTCTGCGGCCGGCTCGATGCCTGCGCCGCAGCCTGGGTGACGGTGGTTTCGGCCCGCGCCGCGCTCTCCTCCGCCTTGCCGGACTTTGCTTCCGTTTCCTGCAGGCGGCGTTCCATCTTCTGCAGCTGCTGCTTGAGCTGCTGCAGTTCCTCGCGCAGCTTGGCCGCGTCGGATTCCTGCGCCCGTGCAGGCAATACCGCCGCGGCAAGCGCCGCGGCGCACCACAATTTGCGCAACATGACTTCTCCTCTGAAAAGTTGAAAGAACTACTTTTTCAGAGGAGCGCGGGCGGGCCTTGCGAAAGGAAGGGAGGCGGTTCCGCGGGGCGCGGAACGCGCAAGTAGGCTACGGGAAACGACTCAGTGAATTCGAGGACTACGAAGGCCTGCGGCGTTGCGTCCGGCGCGCAGGCGGCCAGTGCCGCAAGCGCGTCGCACAGCTTGCCCGGCGTCTTGTCCTTGCCTGGCACATGGACCAGGCTGCCCTTCTGGTCGACGTGCGTGAGCGGATGCAGCAGCGCCGCCTGCCCCGCGAGGACGAACGCGGCGGCAAGCGCGAGACGCGCGATTACTTGGCTAAACATTCCTCGAGGCCGGCAAGAAAGAGCTCCTTTGGCAGGCTCTTACCTATAAATACTAGCACCGAGTGCTTCTTGTCAGCCTTGGTCCAGGGCTTGCCCATGTCGCCGCCCATCATCATGTGCACGCCCTGGAACACCACGCGGCGTGGATTGCCCTTCATCCACAGCACGCCCTTGTAGCGCAGCAGATCCGGCCCGTAGACCTGGACCATGCCGGAGAGAAATTGCTCGAGCTTGGTGCCGTCGAAGGGCTTGTCCGACTTGAAGACGAATGATTCGACCTCGTCGTGGTGCCCGTGCGCGGTGTCGGTGAGGAACTCGGGATCGAGGTTGAGGATGGCGTTCAGGTTGAAGCCGCGGATGTCGAGCACTTCATTAAGGGGGGTATTCCCGAAATCAACTTTCTTTATCGGGGCTCTCGGATTCATTCTTTTCAGCCGTTTCGAAAGCATGTCGACATCGCCTTCCGAGACGAGATCGGTCTTCGACATCAAAATCCTGTCCGCAAACCCCACCTGCTCCTGCGCCTCGTGGAATTCGTCGAGCTGCTTGGGCGCGTGCTTCGCGTCCACCACCGTGATGATCGAGTCGAGCAGGTAGTAGTTGCCGATGTCTTCGTCAGTGAAGAACGTCTGCGCCACCGGGCCCGGGTCCGCCATGCCGGTGGTCTCGATCACCACGCGGTCGAACTTGAGCGCGCCATTGTCGCGCTTCGCTTTCAGCTCGCCGAGAATGCGGATCAGGTCGCCGCGCACCGTGCAGCAGATGCAGCCGTTGTTCATCTCGACGATCTGCTCGTCGCTTTTCTCGACGATCAGGCTGTCCACGCCCTCCTCGCCGAACTCGTTCTCGATCACCGCGATGCGGTGGCCGTGATCCTCCTTGAGGATGCGGTTCAGCAGCGTCGTTTTCCCGGCGCCGAGGAAGCCGGTGAGGATGGTCACCGGGACCATCTTGTCCTCGGCGGGGGTCTGCTGGATTGCCACGCGTGCTCCTAGCCGCATTGAAACTGAGGGCGCCGATTCTACCCCTTCAGGACCAGCAGGCCTTTGAGGTAGTCGCCTTCCGGGAATTCCAGCGCCACCGGGTGGTCGGCGGCGGCAGTGAAGCGGTCGATGATCTTCGCCTCGCCGCCGGCGTCGAGGGCGGCACCGGCGACGATGGACTGAAACAATTCTGCCGAGATGCCGCCGGAGCACGAGAAGGTCGCAAGCAACCCGCCCGGCGCGAGCAGCTTGAAGGCGAGAAGGTTCACGTCCTTGTAAGCGCGCGCGGCGTTGCGGGCGTGCGCCGCGGTCGGCGCGAGCTTGGGCGGGTCGAGGACGATGAGGCCGAATTTTGCGCCCTGGTCGCGCAGCGTCCTCAGGTGGGAGAACACATCCGCCTTGATGAACTCCACCCGCGAGGCATCGAGCGTATTCGCCGCCAGGTTGTCCTTCGCCACCTCGAGCGCAGGCGCCGAGCTCTCGATCGCCGTGATGCGCTTCGCGCCGCCGGCGAGCGCGGCGACGGCGAAGCCGCCGGTGTAGCAGAAGCCGTCCAGCACCTCGCGTCCCGCGGCGAGCGCGCGCACGCGCTGGCGGTTTTCGCGCTGGTCGAGGAAGAAGCCGGTCTTCTGGCCTTGTTCGACATCAACCCGGAAATTCAAGCCGTACTCGATGATCGGGCAGCGCGTCGCGCTCTTGTTTCCCCTGGCAAACCCGGTCTTGGGTTGCAGGCCTTCGAGCTTGCGCACCTCGGCGTCCGAGCGCTCGAAGATCGCCGTGCAGCCCGTCACCTGCTGCAAGGCATCGAGGATCTCGTCGCGCCAGCGCTCGACGCCGGCGGCGAGGAATTGCGCCACCAGCACGTCATCGTAGCGATCGACCACCAGGCCGGGCAGGCCGTCGGACTCGCCGTGCACCAGCCGCAGCGCGTTGGTGCGCTTCGCTGCAGGCAGGGTTTCGCGGAGGTTTACGGCGCTTTCGATTTTTCCCCTGAAAAAATCAGCATCAATAGAAACGGAAACATCGAAGCTCCAAACCCTGGCGCGGATCTGCGAATTCGGGCTGTAGGCGGCGAGCGCGAGCGGCTGGCCGGAGTGGTCGCGCACCTCGAGCGTCTCGCCGGGCTTGCCGCCGGCTTTTTCCACCGCGCCGGAAAAAATCCAGGGGTGGCGGCGCTTGAGCGAGCGCTCGCGGCCTTTTTTCAGCAGCAGCTTGTTCATTTCTTCCGCGCCCGCGGGTGCGCCGCGTCGTAAACCTTGGCGAGCGCCTGGAAATCGAGGTGCGTGTAGACCTGCGTGGTGGAGATGCTGGCGTGGCCGAGCATTTCCTGCACCGCGCGCAGGTCCTGCGACGACTGCAGCACGTGCGAAGCGAACGAGTGGCGCAGCATGTGCGGGTGCACGCGCCCAGGGAGCCCGCAGCGGCGCGCCCAGCGCTTGAGCCGCGCGCCGACGGTCGTTGCCGAAATGCGTTTTCCACGCGCGCCAACGAAAAGCGCTTTTTCATGGGCCACGCCTTTTCTGATGGAAAGCCAGGCCGTCAAAGCCTCCCTGGCTTTAGCCCCCACCGGAACAGTTCGCGTTTTCGAGCCCTTGCCGGTGACGGTCACCTCCCCCTGGCGCAGGTCGAGCCGCCCGTCGTCGACGTTTAGCGCGATCAGCTCGCCGAGGCGCAGGCCCGAGGAATAGAGCAACTCGAACATGGCGGCATCCTGCACTTCCGCGGGGGTGGAAGGGTCTTCATTGAAAAGCCTTTGCACCGCTTCCACCGATAGGGCCTTGGGCAGGGGCCGCGAAGCCTTCGGCGCGCGGATGCCGACCACGGGATTGGTTTTCCAGCCCCGGTGCCGCACCAGCCAGCGAAAGCAGCCGCGCCAGGCGGAGAGCACCAGCGCCAGCGTGCGCGGTGCGAGGCCCTTGGCATGGAGCTGTGCCATGAAGCGGCGCACCTCGGCGGGTTCAACTTCTTGCAGGGATTTTTCTTTCAAGAGGGAAAGCAAAAGATCCAATGCCCGCGTGTAATTGCCCAACGTCGCGGGAGACAACCTGCGCTGGTCGCGCAGCGAGTCGAGGTAGTCCCGTATTTCCTTGGGCACGTGAAGGAAGAGAATCTTTCCTACACGCGGGCGCCGACTCCCGCCGCGCACAGCTCGCCGATGCGCCGCAGGTAGAGAGTCCCCATTTCGGGGTAGAAGCGTTTCGCGTCCTCGCTGGCGAGCGCAAGCAGGCCGAACGCGGCGGTCTGCCCGAGCGGCACCAGCGCGAGCGAGCGCAGGCGCTCGCCGGCTTCGCCGAACCACGGCAGGAAGGGATTGCCGGCCGCCGGGCCGCATTGCGGCCCACCCATCGCCGCTGCCTGGCGGCGCTGCGCTTCGTCCACCGGGCCGGACTCCGCCTGGCCGGCGGGCAGGCTCTTGCCCCAGATGCGCAGCGCCACGTGCGGCACCGCGAAGTCCTCGCCCAGGTGGAAGTAGAGTGACTGCGCGAGCGCGGCAAAGTCGCGCGCGCCGAGCAGCGCGGCGGCAAGGCGGTGCACTTTCTCGCTGATGGCGTCGTTTTCCTCGCCGAACTGCACCAGTTCGGCGAGCTTGCCTTCGAGGTGCTTGGTCTTCTCGCGCAGCGCCAGCGTCTGGCGCTCGGCGAGCGGGATGGCGCGCCCGCCGTAGGGGTGCGGCACGTGGATCTTCTCGAGGAGTTCGGGGTGCTGGTTGAAGAACTGCGGGTTGGTGCGAAGGAACATGGCGATGTCGTCGGCGTTCATGTCGGCCTTATAGCTCTATGGTTCCCTCGAACGACATCTCGGCAGGGCCCTTCATCCACACTGCATTGTCGCCGCCCGCCCAAGCGATGGTCAACGCTCCGCCGCGCGTTTCGACGCGCACCGGCGAATCGAGCAGGCTGCGGCGGATGCCGGTGACCGCCGCGGCGCAGGCGCCGGTGCCGCAGGACAGCGTTTCGCCCGCGCCGCGCTCCCAGACCCGTAACCGGATGTGTTTACGGCTGAGAACCTGGAGGTAACCGGCGTTCACCCGGTTCGGAAAGCGCGGGTGATGCTCGAGCAGCGGCCCCTGCGTCGTCACCGGCGCCGCCTCGACGTCGGTAACGATCTGGACTGCGTGCGGATTGCCCATGGAAAGAATCTGCACTTCGACGTCTTTTCCCCCCACCTGAAGCATGGTCCTTTCCTCGAACACCGGCGCGCCCATGTCGACGCTGACCTCGCCGTCCGGCTCCAGCCGGGGCGCGATCAGCCCGCCGAGCGTTTCCACTCGGATCTCGCGCTTCCTCGTCAACCGACGCGCGCGCACAAACTTGACGAAGCAGCGCGCGCCGTTGCCGCATTGCTCCACTTCGCCGCCATCGGCATTGAAGATGCGGTAGCGGAAGTCCGCGGTTTTCGATTGCTCGACAACGAGAATCTGGTCGCAGCCCACACCAAAGTTTCTATCTGAAATTTTTCGCAGTTGATTCTTGGTCAGAGAAAACTTCTTCTTGGTGAAATCGAAAACGACAAAATCATTGCCGGCGCCCTGCATCTTGGCGAAGGCGAGCTTCACTTCAGCGCGTCCCGCACGCGGGCGCAGATGCGGTCGAGCGAGGCCTCGTCGAGCAGCGGATGGATCGGCAGCGACAGCACGGTTTTCGCCGCTTCCTCCGCGCACGGCAGGCTGAGGGCGCGGTTTTCCAGCTCGTAGACCGGCTGCCGGTGCAGCGGCAGGGGATAGAAGATCGAGCTGGCGATGCCATCCTTCACCAGCTCTTCGCGGATCAGGTCGCGCTTCGGACTGCGAATGGTGAACTGGTGGTAGACATGGCGGCCGCGGCGATGCTCCTCGGGCAGTTCGAGCGGCGCGCCGGCCAGGCGCTGCCGGTAGCCGGCGGCCACGTTGCGGCGCGCCTCGATGAAGCGCTCGAGGTGACCGAGCTTGGCGCGCAGGATCGCCGCCTGCAGCTCGTCGAGCCGGCTGTTCCAGCCGACGCGATCATGGAGATAGGTCTTCTGGGTGCCGTGGTGGCGCAGGGAACGCAGGACCTGGTCGTCGCCCTTGGCGCGGGCAGTCATCAAGCCCGCATCGCCGGCGGCGCCAAGATTCTTGGTCGGGTAGAAGGAGTAGCTGCCGAAAGCGCCCCAGCTGCCGGCGCGCCGCCCGTCGTAGTCGGCGCCGATGGCCTGCGCGCAGTCCTCGATCAGGAGCACTTCCCGCTGGTGGCAGAGCTTCGAAATCTCGTCGAGCGCCGCGCACTGCCCGAATAGGTGAACGGCAATCACCGCCCGGGTTCGCGGTGAAATGCTTCTTTTCAACGATTCGACATCGAGATTGAAGGTGCCGAGATCGATGTCCGCGAACACCGGCCGCGCGCCGGTGTAGGAAACCGCTTCAGCCGTGGCGAAGAAAGTAAACGCCGGCACCACCACTTCGTCGCCCGGCCCGATGCCGGCGGCCACCAGCGGCAGGTGCAGCGCGTCGGTGCCGGAATTGCAGCCCACGGCGTGCGGCGCCCCGAGATAGGCGGCGATTTCGCGCTCGAAGGCCTCGCCCTCCGGCCCGAGGATGAAGCGCCCGGAGGCGAGCACCCGGGCGACGGCGGCGTCGATCTCGTCCTTGAGCAGCCGGTACTCGGCCGCCGGATCCACCATCGGGATGCTCGGGTTCATGCGAATTTCCTCAGCCGCTCGCGCACCAGCCGCCCGACGTCGAGCGCAAGCTGAAGGGCGCGACGGCCGTCCTCGCCACTCACCACGACCGGATGCTTTTTCATGGCCGCACCCACAAAACTTTTCGCCTGCGCTGCCAGCGCGTCGCCGCCGGCATAGTTCTCGTCGGTCTGCTTCAGCTCGCCGCCGCGCCGCGTGACGAAGCGCACGGCGCCGGATTGCAGGTCGGCGGACACGTACACGCCGTGCTGGAACATGCGCAGCTTGCGCACTGCCGCCTGGCTGACGCGGCTCGCGGACAGGTTGGCGACGCAGCCGCTCTTGAACTCGATCAGCGCGGTGGCGATGTCGATGTCGCGCGTCAGCACGCGAAAGCCGCTGGCGCTGACACGCTTCACTTCCGAGCGCGCCAGCGCCACGGCGAGGTCGAGGTCGTGGATCATCAGGTCGAGCGCCACGTCGACTTCGGCGCCGCGCTGCTTGAACGGCGCGAGACGCTCGGTCTCGATGAACATCGGCCGATGGAGGCGGGCGGTGAGCGCCGCGTAGCCGCGGTTGAAGCGCTCGACGTGCCCGACCTGTAGCACCACGCGGCGCTTCTTCGCCAGGCGGATCAGCTGGTCGGCTTCCTTCACCGTGGTGGCGATCGGCTTCTCGATCAGCACGTGCAAGCCGGCGTCGATGCAGGCTTTCGCGATCTTGAAGTGGCGATGCGTGGGAACCGCAATCACCGCTGCATCGGCGATCGACAAAACTTTCCGGTAATCCGTGAAGAAATCAATTCCCGGAAAAAGAGAAGCACGAGAAGAATTCGCATCCACCACCGCGACGAGTTGCGCGCCTTCGCAGTGCGCGAATTTCTGCGCGTGGTAGCGGCCCATGTGGCCGGCGCCGATAACCGCCACTTTCAATAGAACCCCGCTTCGCCCGCCGGGCGGGTCTTGAACCGCTTGTGCAGCCAGAAGTACTGCTCGGGCATCTCCAGCACGCGCTCCTCGATGAAGGCCATCATGCGCCGCGTGTCGGCGGCGACGTCGCCGCCGGGGAAATCGGTCCACGCGGGGTAGAGCCGGATCACGTAGCCGCCGCCGCCCGGAAGCATGCGCGTCACGCAAGGCACGACGGCGGCCCTGGTCAGGCGCGCAATATACGACAGCCCGGTCACCGTCGCCGCCTGCACGTTGAAGAACGGCACGAAGATCGAGCGCTTGGGGCCGAAATCGAGATCCGGCATGTAGTAGTAGGGCCAGCCGCCCTTGATGGCGCGCACCGCCTTGCGATAGCCCTCCTGGCGCGACACCGCCAGCCCGCCGAAGCGCGTGCGGTAGCGGTACAGGAACTGGTCGAACGCCGGATCCTTCTGGCGCGAGAACATGGTGACCATCTTGCGATTCATCGCCAGGCGCAGGCCGCCGAATTCGACGCCGACGAAGTGCGGCGCGAGCATGATCACCGGGCGTCCCTCCAGCGCCTCGAGGACCTCGATGCCCTCGATGCGCACCAGGCGATCGAGGCGCTCGGGCGATGACCAGCGCAGGATGCCGCGCTCGATGAAGCTGCGCACGAAGATGCGGAAATGCGCCTGCGACAGCCGCTCGCGCTCGCGGCCGCTCAGGTGCGGGAAGCACTTGGCGAGGTTGATGCGCGTGACGCGCCGGCGCTCGGTGATCAGCCAGTACAGCACCCAGCCGACCGCGTTGCCGATCGTTGCCTGCGCCGCCAGGGGAAGAAACTGCACGAGCCACATCAGGAAGAGAACGATGCGGGTCATGCGGGCGGCGGCGCCGCGCCGGCGGGCGTCTTGTAGCGGTTGTAGCCCCAGAGATACTGCTCCGGGCACTCGCCTACCAGCTCCTCAAGCGCGCGGTTCAAACGCCTGGTTGCCGTTTCAGAAGAATCCTTCTTTGGAAAAGGCCGTACCACGATGCGGTAACCGGCACCTTTGGGCAGGCGCCGCGCGTAGGCAAGGAAGCAGGCGATGTTCGGCCGCTCGGCGAGCTTCGCCGCGAGCGTCATGGTGTAGGCCGGCCGGCCGAAGTATTCGGTCCACTCGCCTTCGCCCAGCCCGGGCACCTGGTCGGGCAGGAAACCCGCCGCTTCGCCGCGCTCAAGCGCGCGGAACAACTCGCGCACGCCCGACAAGTCGGCGGGCACGAGGCGCAGGTTGGCGCCGCCGCGGCCCTCGCGCATCAGCGGCTCGAGCCAGGCGATCTTGGGCGCGCGGTAAAGCACGGTAATCGGCGCGTGCTGCGCGGCGTATTGCGCGCAGATCTCGAAGCAGCCGTGGTGCGGCGTGAGCAGCAGCAACGCTTTTCCGGCAGCGCGCGCGGCAAGCACGGCCTCGACGCCTTCGGCGCTACGCACCAGCGCGAGAGATTCCTCGCGCCGGCGGAACCAGAGCGCCGGCAGTTCGGCGATCAATTGCCCGGCGGCGGCGATCGCCGCGCGCCGCGTGGCGCCGTCGGCAAAGCCGGCCTGCGTCAGGTTGCCGCGCAGGTGGCGGCGGTAGGTGGGGGACATCCCATACATCGCCCAGCCGAGGACGAATCCCACTGCGTGCAGCGCGCGCAGAGGCAGAATGGCCGTCGCGCGCAGGAGAAAACTCAGGAATCGATGCAAGTTTTTGGTATCCTTGCGGCCTTCCCCAAGACCCGAGCAGAGCGCACGCAATGAGCGATTTTCTTTTTACTTCCGAATCGGTTTCCGAAGGCCACCCGGACAAGGTCGCCGACCAGATTTCGGACGCGGTCCTCGACGCGATTCTAGCGCAGGACCCGCGCTCCCGCGTCGCCGCCGAAACGCTGGTGAAAGACAACCTGGTGGTGCTCGCCGGCGAAATCACCACCAACGCGAAGATCGATTTCCAGCACGTGGCGCGCAAGACCATCCGGCGCATCGGCTACACCGACCCGAAGATCGGCTTCGACGCCGACGGCTGCACCGTGGTCGTCGCGTACGGCGAGCAGTCGCGCGACATCGCCCAGGGCGTGGACGAAGGCAAGGGCCTCGACCTCGACCAGGGCGCGGGCGACCAGGGCCTGATGTTCGGCTATGCCTGCGACGAGACGCCCGGGCTGATGCCGATGGCGATCTACCTCGCGCACCGCCTGGTCGAGCGCCAGTCGGAAGTGCGCCGCGACGGGCGCCTGCCCTGGCTGCGCCCGGACGCCAAATCGCAGGTCACGCTGCGCTACGCCAACGGCAGGCCCGAGGCCGTCGAGACGGTGGTGCTCTCCACGCAGCACGCGCCGGGTCTGCAGCACAAGCAGATCGAGGAGGCGGTGATCGAGCAGATCATCAAGCCGGTGCTGCCGAAGAACATGGTGAAG
This sequence comes from Burkholderiales bacterium, assembly GCA_036394595.1. Classification (GTDB taxonomy): domain Bacteria; phylum Pseudomonadota; class Gammaproteobacteria; order Burkholderiales; family SG8-39; genus SCGC-AG-212-J23. The sequence goes on from DASWEU010000176.1 coordinate 18,885, forward strand.
GGAAAGATCAAATACCTGGTCAACCCGACCGGCAGCTTCGAGATCGGCGGGCCGAAAGGCGACTGCGGCCTCACCGGCCGCAAGATCATCGTCGATACCTACGGCGGCTCGGCGCCGCACGGCGGCGGCGCGTTTTCCGGCAAGGATCCTTCGAAGGTGGACCGCTCGGCGGCGTACGCCGCACGCTACGTGGCGAAGAACATCGTCGCCGCCGGCCTCGCCTCCAATTGCCTGGTGCAGGTTTCCTACGCCATCGGCGTCGCGCAACCGACCAGCGTCATGGTCACCACGCATGGCTCGGGCAAGCTCTCCGACGACAAGCTCGCGCAGTTGGTGCGCGCCAACTTCGACTTGCGGCCGAAGGGCATCATCCAGATGCTGAACCTGCTGCGGCCGATCTACGAGAAGACCGCCGCCTACGGCCATTTCGGCCGCGAGGAGCCCGAGTTCACTTGGGAGGCGACGGATAAGGTGTTGGCGTTAAAACAAGCTGCTTAGTCCATGAAACCTCCCTTCAGAGCGGATCACGTCGGCAGCCTGTTGCGCCCTAAGGAGTTGCATGAGGCGCGCGCGCAGGAGCGCGCCGGCAAGATTTCCGCCGCCGCTCTGAAGAAGGTTCAGGACAAGTGCATCCGCGACGTGGTGGCGCTGCAGGAGGAGGTCGGCATCCCGGCGGTCACCGATGGCGAATTCCGCCGCGACTGGTGGCACATCGATTTCCTCCACGGCTTTGACGGCGTGGGCCTCACCGTCAACAAGGCGCACACCTTCCACGCCAGCGACGAGCAGCCGCCGATGCTCAAGCTGGAAGGCAAGGTACGGCGCACGCAACCGGTCATGCTCGACCATTTCGTGTTCCTGAAGGGCCTGGTGAAGAAAGGCACGCCGAAGTTCACCATGCCCTCGCCCGCCATGCTGCACGCGCGCGCCGACCGCTCGTCCATCAGGGCGGTGTACCCGGACATGGACGAGTTCTGGGCCGACACCACGCGCGCCTACCGCGAGGAGATCGCCGACCTGTACAAGGCGGGCTGCCGCTACCTGCAGATCGACGACACCACCATCGCCATGATGGGCGACCCGAAGGTGCAGGAGGCCTTCCGCAAGGCGGGCGACGACCCGAAGAAGGACGTCGCGCTCTACGCCAAGGCGATCAACCTGGCGACCAGGGATGTGCCCGACGACATGACGGTCGCGGTGCACACCTGCCGCGGCAACTTCAAGAGCACCTGGATGGCGAGCGGCAGCTACGACTACGTGGCGGAGACGGCGTTCTCGCAGATCGACGTCGACGGCTTCTTCCTCGAGTTCGACGACGAGCGCTCGGGGGGCTTCGAGCCGCTGAGGTACGTCACCAAGGGCAGGAAAGTGGTGCTCGGCCTGGTCAGTTCCAAGTTGCCTGCGCTTGAATCAAAAGATCTTTTGAAAAAGAGAATCGAGCAAGCCACCAAGTACGTTCCCCTCGAGAACCTGTGCCTCAGCCCGCAGTGCGGCTTCTCCAGCACCCACCACGGCAACAACCTGACCGTCGAGCAGGAGAAGGCCAAGCTGCGCCTGTGCATCGAGACGGCGAAGGAAGTCTGGGGATAATCAGTTTCGAAGATTAGGTCTAAGATGGCCGGGCCATAGAGGGATAAATACGCCTACGGAGGAGTAATGGCCCAGTACACCCTGAAGGTAAACGGCGCGGCGCGCGAGGTTTCCGTCGATGCCGATACGCCCTTGCTTTACGTCCTGCGCAACGACCTGGAACTCAACGGCCCGAAGTTCGGCTGCGGCCTCGCGCAATGCGGCGCCTGCACCGTGCTCATCGACGGCAAGGCCGTGCGCTCCTGTGTGACGCCGGTAGCGGCCGTGAAGGGAGCGGTCGAGACCATCGAAGGCCTGGGCACGGTGGAGAAGTTGCACCCGCTGCAGAAAGCCTTCATCGAGGAGCAGGCCTGCCAGTGCGGCTATTGCGGCAACGGCATGGTGATGTCGGCCAAGGCGCTGCTCGCGCGCAATCCGCGGCCGACCAACGAAGAGATTCGCACGGCGCTCAACGGCCACCTGTGCCGTTGCGCATCGCATAATCGCATCGTCCGCGCGGTGCAGCGCGCCGCGAAGGAGATGCAGTCATGACTTCCCGGCGGCAGTTCCTGAAAACCGGCGGCGCGCTGGTCATTTTGTTCTCATTGAATGAATCATTTTCCCAAAACGCGCCTGCCAGGTTGCCGGGCAGTCTGAATGGCAACCGCATGCTCAATGCCTGGCTGCGCATCGATGCCGACGGCTCCGTGACCCTCTTCAGCGGCAAGATCGAGCTCGGCCAGGGCATCGGCACCGCGCTGACGCAGATCGCCGCCGACGAGCTCGACATCGAGCTGAAGCGCATCCGGATCATCCACGGCGACACGGCGTTGACACCAAACGAAGGCCAGACCGCGGGCAGCCAGTCGGTGCAGGACAGCGGCAGCGCCGTGCGCTTCGCCTGCGCCGAGGCACGCGAGATCCTGCTTTCAGCCGCGGCCGCAAAGCTGGGCGTGCCGGCTTCGGAGTTGAAGGTCATTGACGGCACCATCAATAACGCCATTACGTACTGGATGCTCGCAGGCGAGATCGATCTGAAGAAAGAAGCCTCCGGGACGGCGAAGCCGAAATCGGCCGCTGATTACAAGTGGGTCGGCAAAAGCATTCCGCGCCACGACATTCCGAAGAAATTCACCGGCGGCGCGGCCTACGTGCAGGACATCCGCCTGCCTCGCATGCTGTTCGGCCGCGTGGTGCGGCCGCCCTCGCCAGGCGCGACCCTGGTTTCCATCAACGAAGCTGAAATACGGCGCATGCCCGGCGTGGTCGCGCTGGTGCGCGACGGCAGCTTCCTTGCCGTCGCCGCGGAGCGCGAGGAGCAGGCCATCAAGGCGCGCGCCGCACTCGCGAAAGGCGCCGTATGGAAGGAAAGCGCGACACTGCCGCCTTCGGGCAACGCGCTTTACGACCGGATGGTTGAACAGGGCGTGCCGGCGCAGATCATGGCTGACAGGTCCTCCGCCACGGCGGCGCCGGCGGCGAAGATGCTCGAGGCGCGCTACACGCGTCCGTTCCAGGCGCACGGCTCGATCGGCCCCTCGTGCGCCGTTGCGCAATGGAGTGACAAGAAACTTCACGTTTGGACCCACAGCCAGGGTGTCTACCCTCTGCGTGGCGACCTCGCCAATGTGTTCGGACTGGAGCTGGCCGCGGTGCGCTGCACCCACGCGGAAGGCTCGGGCTGCTACGGGCACAATGGCGCCGACGACGTGGCGCTCGATGCGGCGCTGCTCGCGCGCGCGACCGACGGGCGGCCGGTCAAGCTGCAGTGGATGCGCGACGACGAATTCCTGTGGGAGCCCTTCGGCTCCGCCATGGTGATGAAGCTCGGCGGTTCGCTCGACGCGCAGGGCAACATCGTCGGCTGGTCGCACGAGCTCTGGAGCCATCCGCACAGCAGGCGCCCGGGCCAGTCCAAGGGCTCGCATACGCTTGCCGCGCGGCACCTCGAAAAGCCGGTCGGCGCCGAGCCGGTCGGCGACGTGCCGCTGCCGGCGGGCGGCTCGGACCGCAATGCCATCCCGCTTTACGACATCCCCAACGTCAAGGTGGCCAAGCATTTCATCATCGACTCGCCGCTGCGCACTTCGGCGTTGCGTACCCTCGGTGCCTACGCGAATGTGTTCGCGCTCGAATCCTTCATGGACGAGATGGCGGCGCTGGCCGGGGCGGACCCGGTGGAGTTCCGCCTGCGCCACCTGAAGGATCCCCGCGCGCGCGCCGTGATCGAAGCGACCGCGAGCCGCGCCGGCTGGCGGGCCGGCGCCCGCGGCGACGGCTCGAGCGGCTGGGGCTTCGCCTTCGCGAAGTACAAGAACCTGGCCTGCTATTGCGCGGTCGCCGCGGAGATCGCGCTCGACCGCAAGACGGGCCGGGTCCGCGTCAAGCGCGCCGTGTCGGCGGTCGATGTCGGGCAGGTGGTCAATCCCGACGGCGTCATCAACCAGATCGAGGGCGGGCTGATCCAGTCGACCAGCTGGACGCTGAAGGAAGCGGTGAGCTTCGACCGTACGCGCGTGAAGACGCGATCGTGGGCCGACTATCCGATCCTGCGCTTCGAAGAGGTGCCGCAGGTCGACGTGGTGATCCTGAACCAGCCGAACCAGCCGTATCTCGGCGTGGGAGAAGGTTCGCAGGGGCCCACCGCGGCGGCCATCGGCAACGCCATTGCCAGTGCGACCGGCAAGCGGCTGCGCGACCTCCCCTTCGTCCCCGCCCGCGTCAAGGCGGCACTGGCGTAGGCTATAATTTGCCCTGCTGAGGAGCGTTGCGTCCCTGAAGAGAGGGGTCAGGCTCAGCTAAATACAACGGCGCTCGCATCGGAAACGGTGCGGGCGCTTTTCATTTCTGGAGAGAGAGCATGAATGCAGCCGTGATCAGGACCAAGAACGCCGACTACCGCGTCGCCGACCTCAAGCTCGCCGACTGGGGCCGCAAGGAGATCGCCATCGCCGAATCCGAGATGCCGGCGCTGATGGCGATCCGCGAGGAGTACGCCAAGGCCAAGCCGCTGAAGGGCGCGCGCGTCACCGGGTCGCTGCACATGACGATCCAGACCGCGGTGCTGATCGAGACCCTCAAGGCGCTGGGCGCCGAGGTGCGCTGGGCCTCGTGCAACATCTTCTCCACCCAGGACCACGCGGCGGCGGCGATCGCCGCCGGCGGCACGCCGGTGTTCGCGGTCAAGGGCGAGACGCTGGACGAATATTGGGATTACACGCACCGGATCTTCGAATTCGGGGATAAAGGTCCCAACATGATCCTCGACGACGGCGGCGATGCCACGCTGCTGATGCATCTCGGCAAGAAGGCGGAGAAGGATCCGTCGGTGCTGGCAAAGCCTTCCAGCGAAGAAGAAACATCATTGTTCGCTGCCATTAAAAAACGCCTTTCTTCCCAGCCCGGCTGGTACTCCAAGGCCGCGAAGGAAATCAAGGGCGTGACCGAGGAGACCACCACCGGCGTGCACCGCCTCTACGAGATGGCGAAGGAGAAGCGGCTGCTGTTCCCGGCGATCAACGTCAACGACTCGGTCACCAAATCGAAGTTCGACAATCTCTACGGCTGCCGCGAATCGCTGGTGGACGGCATCAAGCGCGCTACCGACGTCATGGTGGCGGGCAAGGTGGCGCTGGTGTGCGGCTACGGCGACGTCGGCAAGGGCTCGGCGCAGGCGCTGCGCGCCCTCTCGGCGCAGGTCTGGGTCACCGAGATCGACCCGATCTGCGCGCTGCAGGCGGCGATGGAAGGCTACCGCGTGGTGACCATGGACTACGCCGCGGACAAGGCCGACATTTTCGTTTCCGCCACCGGCAACCTGCACGTGATCACCCACGAGCACATGAAGAAGATGAAGGACCAGGCCATCGTCTGCAACATCGGCCACTTCGACAACGAGATCGAGGTGGCGGCGCTGGCGAAGTACAAATGGGAGGAGATCAAGCCGCAGGTGGACCACGTCATCTTTCCCGACGGCAAGCGCATCATCCTGCTCGCCAAGGGGCGCCTGGTGAACCTGGGCTGCGGCACCGGCCACCCGAGCTACGTCATGAGCTCGTCGTTCGCCAACCAGACCATCGCGCAGATCGAGTTGTTCACGAATACGGCGAAGTACCCGATCGGCGTCTACACCCTGCCCAAGCACCTCGACGAGAAGGTGGCGCGGCTGCAGCTGAGAAAGCTCAACGCCGAGCTCACCGAACTCACCGCGCAGCAGGCAAAATATATCGGCGTGCCGAAGAGCGGTCCCTACAAGTCGGATCACTACCGCTATTGAGATGCTGAAAATCCTGCTGGTCTGGCTGATCAACGCCCTGTCGCTGCTGACGGTGGCCTACGTCATGCCGGGCATCGCCATCGCCAGCTTCTGGACCGCGATGGTGGCGGCGGTGGTGCTCGGGCTGGTGAACGCGGTGCTGCGGCCGGTCCTGATCCTGCTGACGCTGCCGGCGACCATCCTGACCCTCGGCTTGTTCATCTTCGTCATCAACGGCCTGCTGTTCTGGCTGGTCGGCACCACCCTGCAGGGCTTCATCGTCACCGGCTTCTGGCCCGGCGTCTTCGGCGCCATCGTCTACAGCATCGTGTCCTGGGCGCTCGCCTCGGTGGTGCTGCCGGGGCGCAGCGTGCGCCTCGAGATCCGGCGGGACTAAGCTGCGTCCCTGATGGACCTGAAGGCCAAGCTGCTCGACGCCCGGCAGGCGGTGCTGCTCTACGGCACGACGCCGCCCCGCGCCGGCACGCCGCCGGGCGAAATCGCCGCCGCCGCCGGCAAGCTCGCCGCGCGTCTCGCCGGCCTGCCGCTCGACGGCGTGGTGGTGTACGACATCCAGGATGAATCCGGCCGCACCGCGGCGGCGCGGCCGTTTCCCTTCACCGGCACGGTCGATCCGCGCGCCTACGCGAAAGCCCTGGGATTGCCGAGCATCATCTACAAGGCGCTCGGCCATCTCGACGAAAGCGCCTGGCAGGCCTGGCTCGACGAAACGCAAGGCGCCCATCCCCTCATCTCCGTAGTCGGTCGACCGACCGCGGGCGTGCAATACGCGCTGCCGCTTGCGCGCGCCATTCGCCTCGCGGCCGGCCGCTTCACGGTCGGCGGCGTGCTGATCGCCGAGCGCCACGGCCCCGAGCGCAGCGAAGCCGCGCGCCTGCTCGCCAAGGGCATCGAGGGCTGCTCGTATTTCATCTCGCAGACCGTCTACCACGCGCCGCCGACGCAGCGGCTGCTCGCCGATTACCTGCGCGACTGCCGCGGCGCCGGCGTCGCGCCGCGTCGCATCGTGCTCAGCTTCTCGCCCGCCGGCCGCGCGCAGACCTTCGCCTTCCTGCGCTGGCTCGGCGTCAATGTCGCCGCCGATACCGAAGGCGCGATTCTCGACGCGCCGCGGCCGCTGGCAAAGTCGATCGAAGTCTGCCGCGACAACCTGCGGCGCATCCTCGAAGGGAAATATGTCGGCCGGATACCGCTGGGCGTGAGCGTGGAGAGCGTTTCGATCAACCGCGATGAAATCGACGCCAGCGTCGAGCTGTTCCACGTGCTGCGCGATACGCTGGCGGGCCGATGAAGAATCTGCCGCTCCTGTGGCTGGTCCTGGGTATCGCGGCGATCGCCCTGGTCGAGATCTTCCAGCTCTGCCTGCTGGACCATCTGCTCCTGGATGGTTTCGTGCGCGGCCAGGCGACGCGGCTCGCGCCGGACCCGGGCATCGTGCTGGTGGATATCGACGAGAAGAGCCTCGCCGTGATGGAGAAGGAAGCGGGACGCTGGCCCTGGCCACGCGTAGTGCACGCCGAGCTAATCGAGGGCCTCGCCGCGCAGAAACCGCGCGCCATCGTCTTCGACCTCATGTTCACCGAGCACGACCGCTTCCGCCCGCGCGACGACGCCGCCTTCGCCGATGCGGCGCGGCGCCACGCCAACACCTACTTCCCGCTACTGCGCCTGCCCGCCGCCGGCGACGCCAAAGGCGTGCGGCTCGCCGAGCTTGGGGCCATCGGCGTCATCCGCACGCGCAACGCCGATCCCGAAGCGCGCGTCGCGCTGGTGCCGCCGCTGGTGATTCCCCCCGAGCACTGGCGCACCGGCCTCATCACGTTCGTCGAGGACGCCGACGGCGTCGGCCGGCGCTACCTGCTGCGCGAGGTGGTCGGCGGCTGGCAGATCCCGTCACTGCCGGCGCGCGTCGCCTACGACCTCGGCTACCCGGTGCCCGACGCCGACGACATCGTGCTCGCCTGGCGCGGCGCGGCGCGCGCCTTCCAGCGCGTTTCCTACAGCGACCTGTACGAGGATTTCGGCCGCTCAAGGAAACAGCGGCCGGCCGACGAGTTCGCCGGCAAGATCGTCATCGTCGGCACCGCGGCGACCGGGCTGCAGGACCTGCGCGTCACGCCCATCAGCAGCGTCCACCCCGGCGCCGAGATCCTCGGCACCGCGATCGAGAACCTCAAGAATCGCCGCTTCATGCGTACCGCTTCACCTGCCTGGGCGGCGGGACTGACCCTGCTTCTTCTCGCGGGAATTTTTTTCTCATTTCGGAAAAACATCGATGCCCGCATCATCGGCGTCTCGCTTGCCGCGCTGACGGGCTTCCTGCTCTATTCGATGTGGTGGCATGCGGGCCGGCTGCTGCTCCTGCCCTTCGCCGCGCCGCTCGCGGCAGCCTGGAGCTTCTACGCCGCCGCCGCCTTCACCGAGTACCTGCGCGAGCGCCGCACGCGGCGCGAAGCGGTGGCGATGTTCTCACGCTTCGTCAATCCGCACGTGGTCACCCTGCTGCTCGACCAGGGTGTGCCGACCGCGCGGCGCGAAGTGACGCTGCTCTTCTCCGACATCCGCGGCTTCACCACCCTGTCCGAAACGCGCAGCCCGGAGCAGGTGGTGGAGCTCATCAATCGCTACTTCTCGCTGCAGGTGGACGTCATCTGGCGCCACGGCGGCACGCTCGACAAATACATCGGCGACTGCATCATGGCGCTGTGGGGCGCGCCGCTCGACGACGCCGAGCACGCGCGCCACGCCGTCGCCTGCGCGCTCGATATGGCCGACACGCTGCAGGAGTTCAAGCGCGAACTGGGCGCCGAGGACCTCGCGTTCGACGTCGGCATCGGCCTGCACTCCGGCCCGGCGGTGGTCGGCCTGATCGGCTCGGAAAAGCGCCGCGAATACACCGCCATCGGCGACACGGTGAACCTGGCGAGCCGCATCGAGGGCCTGACCAAGGACGCCAAGCGCCGCATCCTGGTGTCGCGCGACACCAAGGAGCGTTGCGGCGACCGTTTCGAGTTCGTGTCTTGCGGTACATTTCCGGTCAAAGGGCGTGCCCAACCGGTAGAGTTGTTCGAGCCGAGACGCAAATGATGAGATTCCTGATCGTTTTGCTTTTTCCAGCGATTTGCTGGGCAGAACCCGCCACCGTTGTGCGCGTCACGGACCTCAAGAAGGAACCGGCGACCGACGCGGCGACGGTGACCACCCTTGCCGAAAACGTCGCGGTCGACGCGCAGGAGCGCAAAGGCGGCTGGGTGCGCGTAAGAGCCGGCGCCGCCGAGGGCTGGGTCAGGCTGCTCGCGCTACGCTACGGCGGCACGGCGCAATCCGGCGACAGCGGCGCGAGGGAGCTGTTCAACGCCGCGCGCACCGGCTCGAGCGGCACCCAGGTCACCACCGGCGTGCGCGGCCTGGACGAGCAGATGCTCGCCAACGCGCGGCCCAATCCCGCTGAGCTGGCGAAGATGTCGCAGTTCTCCTCCACGGCCGATGGGGCGGCGGCGTTCGCGGCGCAAGGCCATCTTCAGCGCCGCGTGGTTCCGGAGGTGAAGTGATTCGCCTTGTCGCCGTGTTTTTCCTCGTGGTCGCCGTGACGCCGGCGCAGGCGCAGTTCAACTTCAACATCAACAAGATCATCGATTCGGCGAAGAACCTGCGCAGCGCCACGCACGAGATCAGCGAGCCCGAGGAGATCTCCATCGGCAATGACGTCGCTTCGCGGCTGCTCGGCGCGGCGCCGCTGGCAGCCGAACCGCGCCTGCAGCGCTACGTCAATCTCGTCGGCCGCTGGGTCGCCGCGCAGACCTCGCGTCCCGGCCTGCCGTGGCGCTTTGGCGTGCTCGAGGCGCCGCAGGTCAACGCCTTCGCCGTGCCGGGCGGCACGGTGTTCGTCACCCGCGGCCTGGTCGAGCGCATGAAGAGCGAAGCCGAGCTCGCCGGAGTGCTGGCGCACGAGATCGTCCACGTGCAGCAGAAGCACCACCTCAAGGCGATCCAGAAGGGCGCGCAGACCGCGCTCGCCGGCGACGCGCTCGCCTACGCGCTCAAGGACGCACGCTCGACGGAGGCGCGCGACAAGCTGCTCTCGCTCGGCACCGAACTCTATTCGCGCGGCCTCGACAAGGCCGACGAGTTCGAGGCCGACCGGCTCGGCGTCGTACTCGCCGCGCGCGCAGGCTACGACGGCTACGGCCTGCCCGCGGTGCTGCAGACCCTGCAGGCGATGAACGCGCAGGACTCGAGCCTCGCATTGATGTTCAAGACCCACCCCGCGCCGGGCGAGCGGCTGGGCGCTCTCGGCGAAAAGATGCAGCCGACGCTCGACGCCTATGCTGCGCAGCCGCAACTCGTCGAGCGCTTTGCGGCAGAGGCGAAGTCTCGCTAGTAGGTTTACTTGTCGACAAAGGCGTATTCTGCCTAGCAGCATGCCGCTGAATCCGACTCTGGTTCGACCCGGCAATCCGCTCTGGGCGCTTTCGCCATCTGGGCTGTGGATCGCCATGCCGCTCGTGGCATTGACCTATGCCAGCGTCGCGGCGCTGTGCCTGGCGGTTGCGATTTCCCCCGGCTACGCGAGCGCGCTGTGGCCCCCGGCTGGCATCGCGCTCGCCGCGTGGCTCGCCTACGGCGGGCGCATCTGGCCGGGCATCCTGCTGGGGGCGGCGATCGCCAACCTCGGCGTCGGCGGCACCACGGTACCGGTGGCTTTCGCGATCGGCGCGGGCAACGCGGCCGAAGCGGCGCTTGCCGGGCTGCTGATCCGACGCTTCATCGCCCTTGAGCACCGCTTCGAGCAACCCGCGGCGGTATGGCGCTTCGCCGCCATCGCTTTCGGCGCCTCGGCATTTGCCGCGACCAATGGCGCGCTGACCCTTGCGCTCGCCGGCCAAGTGCCGTGGGCCGACTTCGCCGTGCACTGGCTGACCTGGTGGCTGGGCGATGCGACCGGCATCATCATCATCACGCCGCTGCTGTTGTGCTGGAGCGCGCCCGCCAGCGTGCGCAGCGCCGGCGAAAGGCGGATCGAGGTCCAGTTGTTCGGCGCCCTGCTCGCGCTGTGCGGCGCATTCGCCTGGGCCGTGCGCCTTCCCGCTGACACCGTCCAGACGCTCGCCTACCTCATGATCCCGCTGGTGACCTGGGCCGCGGCACGCCTCGACCAGCGGGCAGTGACCGCGGCGAGCTTCGCCATCTCGGCCGTCGCGGTGGTGGACATGCTCGATGGGACGGCGAGCCTGTTTTCGCCCTTGTCCCTGAACGCGTCGCTACTGCTGCTGCAACTGTTCGTGAGCGCGGTGGCGGTGACGGGGCTGATCCTTTCGGCCTATGCTGGCGAGCTGGAGCGGGTTAAGGCTCGCCTCGACGCGGCGGGCGCCGAGCTCGAGCGGGCACTCGCGCGGCTGGAGGTGCACACGGCCAGCGCCGCGCCGGCGACTCCAATCAACGGCGCTGACCTGGCGAAGCTCAACGCGCGCGAGCGCGCCATCCTCGCCTTGATCGCCGACGGCCACACCAGCGCCGACGTCGCGGAAATGCTGCACCTCTCGCCGCGCACCATCGAGAGCTACCGCGGCCGCATCATGGACAAGCTCGAGATTCCGAATTTCGCCAAGCTGATTCAATTCGCCGTTCAACACGGACTGGCGCCGCGCAAGTCGCAGTAATACGCAATAGCCCGATACGACTACGCACTTCGTAGTTTTGCGATATTCATTCGGCCAGCCGGTCTCTAGCATGCCTCTCCGGCCATGGCGAATCGAAAGTCCACGCAGGGGCAGTCTGCGGAAGCGTCCATCCGCATGTCGGGTGTCGACGAGAGCAAGGCGCTCGACGGGCTGACGGCGACCGAGCGCGAGATCGTCAAGGCGGTGGCGGCGGGCCGGCGCAACGCCGAAGTGGCCGCCGCGCTCGGCCTGTCGCCGCGCACCGTGGAAACCTACCGCGGCCGCATCATGCGCAAGCTCCGCATCGACAACCTGCCGACGCTGGTCAAGTTCGCCATCCGGCAGGGCCTGACGACGCTCGACTAGGCCGACCGGACGATCTGTCGTGGTTCTACGATAGGCGGCGGCGCGCTCAGAATCTAGGCTTGACGCCATGACCAGCGTTGCCGGAATCAAACTGCTCAATCCCCAGCCCACGCAGTGCCACGGGCTGGTCGAGGCGGCCGCCAATTCCCTGCGCGAAGTCGCGCGGCGCAAGGGGCTCTCGCTGGTGGTGGAAACGAACGAGGACGACCTTTTGCTGCGCGTCGACCGCCGGGCGCTCAGCCAGATCGTGCTGCTCCTGCTGAATAACGCGATCCGGTTCACCGAGCGGGGCAGCGTGCGCGTCGGCGTGTGGCGGCGCACGCGCGAAGGCGGCAAGACGATCGAAATCAGCATTGCCGATACCGGCGCCGGCGTGCAACCCGATGAGCAGGCACCGCTCGAGCGGCCCGGCTCCGCGCTGCATGCGAGCCAGGAGCTCGCCGCGGCGCTCGGCGGCCGCATCGAAATGGCGAGCGAGCTGGGCACCGGCACCACATTCACGCTGGTGCTGCCCGATCGCTAATCCGCCGGCGGGGCCAAGCTCCACGGCAGTCCCGGCGCGCCGCGGCAGACGCCGTAGACGAAGGACCGGTCGCCGCGCCCCGGGGTGAGAAAGCGCAGATCGGTGAACCAGACGCAGGTCGGGCTCTGGCTCATCCTCTCGAAGGCGGGCTGCTCGGCGAACCAGCGGAAAAAAGCGAGCGGCTCGGCGTTCCAGGCTTCCCTGATCAGCTCCTGCTGCGTTTCGCCGTAGCGCCGGCGCGTCATCCAGATCGCCTGCTCGACCGGCAGGTAGGGCGAGTCGACGCGCGCGATGAAGCCGTCGCCGGGCCGGTAGGGCTTCGCTTCTTTTCTGATCAGGTTGATATGCGTAAAGCGGTGCGCATCGTCATCGCTTACCAGCACCGTCCAGTTGAAAGGCGACACCGGCCGCGGGTAAGCCGTCACCTGCGCACCGACCAGGCCGCGGCTGGCGGCGTACTCGCGTCCGAACTCGAGCGCCTTCTGCCGTTCCAGGTATTGGAATCCGACATAGCCGGCGAGCAGGACGGCAGCAACCACGGCAGGAGTTTTCGTCTTTGCAAGAACGGCAGAAGCAAGGAGGCCGGCGACGAGGATGCCGCTGAACCAGAGATCGATGACGAAGGTGGTACCGAGCGCCGGGCGCCAGTCCGACAGCGGCCACAGCAGTTGTGTGCCGTAGCCGGTGATCAGGTCGCCCGCGATATGCAAGCCGATCGCCATCGCCGCGACCCCATACAGCGCGCGCCAACCGCGCGGCTCGCGCAGCAGCTTGGCGAGCAGCCAGGCGACGACCACCGCCCACAGCGGCAGCAACAGCAGCGAGTGCGTCGCGCCGCGATGATTCAGGAGATAAGTGGCAGGCCCGCCGAGCGCATAGACGATGTCCAGATCCGGCGCGGCGCAGGCGAAGAAGCCGGCGGCGATGCGCCGCGGCAGAGAAACCGGCGGCGCGTCCTGCGGGGCGGTCGCTCTCGCCAGCAACGCCCCCGAGAGGGCGTGGGTGAGGGTGTCCAGGCCCCGGCTATGCCTGGCGCAGCCAGGTCATGGCATGTTCGGTATCGGGAAAATTGCGCACCATGATGCTGCGGTTCTCCGCCAGCACGTTGATGAAGTCGTTGGCGCGCTGCTGCTCCGGCTGCCGGTGCACCAGCGCGATGCGGTCCTCGTAGGTGAAGCCGATCTCGGGCAGTCGGGTGACCATCATGTGCTGGCTGGCGGCGGAGAGCGCGGCCTTCTGGTCGAGTTCGATCAGGATGCGGTTGCGCCCGAGGCGCCGGCTCTCCTTGTAGATGGCCACGCACACCTCGGTCGGCGGCACATCGGCCGCCCGGTCCCAGACTTTCACGCGCAGGAATTCCGCGTCGGTTTCGATGGTGTATTTCATGCTCAGGCCGCGCGCTTCTTGCGCTGCGCGTCCTTGACGTGCATCTGCGCGTAGGCGCCATGCGCCGCGGCTTCCGCGTCGCCGACGTGGATCGGCAGGCCCATGTCCGAAAGGACCGAACCCAGGGCGGACAGGCAAAGCATGACGTTGTCCGGGCGGCAGGAGTAGCCCATCAGGCCGATGCGCCAGATCTTGCCGGCGAGCGGCCCGAGGCCGGCGCCGATCTCGATGCTGAACTCGTTGAGCAGCGTCTTCCTGACGTCGGCTTCGTTGACGCCTTCCGGGCAACGCACGGCGTTCATCTGCGGCAGCTGGTATTTCTCAGCCACCAGCATCTTCATCCCCATGGCTTCCAAGCCCGCTTTCAGCGCGAGATGGTGGCGCGTGGCGCGCGCCCAGGCGTTCTCCAGCCCTTCCTCGCGGATCAGAAGCAGCGCCTCGTGCAAGGCGAAAAGCGAATTGGTGGGCGCGGTGTGGTGGTAGGTGCGGGTGCCCGCGGTCCAGTAGTTGAACAACAGGTTCATGTCCATGAACCAGCTGTGGATCTTGTCCTTGCGCTTCTTCACGTGCTCGACCACGCGGTCGGAGAAGGACACCGGCGACAGGCCCGGCGTGCAGGACAGGCACTTCTGGCTCGCCGAATAGATGGCGTCGATCTCCCACTCGTCCACCTTGACCGGCGTGCCGGCGAGCGAGGTGACGGCATCGACGATGACGAGGGCGCCGTGCTTGTGCGCGATCTGCGTCAGCGTCTTCGCGTCCGACTGGCAGCCGGTGGAGGTCTCGGCGTGCACGAAGCCGACCACCTTGGCGTCCTTGTTCTTCTTCAGCGCGTCCTCGAGCTTCTGCGGGTCCACCGGGTCGCCCCACTTGTCCTCGACCACGACGGGCGTGCCGCCGCAGCGGACCACGTTCTCCAGCATGCGGC
>DASWEU010000177.1:0-7087 GCA_036394595.1 Burkholderiales bacterium
ATCGTCGAGGCTCACCACCGCCACAAGGTCGACGCGCCTTCGGGCACCGCGCTGAAGCTGGGGGAGATCGTCGCGGCGGTGTTCAAGAAGAAAGCCTTTGTTTTTGGCAGAAAAGGCGATACCGGCGAGCGCCCGGTGAAGCAGATCGCCTTCCACTCGATCCGCGGCGGCGACATCGTCGGCGAGCACACGGTGATCTTTGCCGGCGCCGGCGAACGGGTCGAGGTGACGGTGCGCTCGCAGAGCCGCGCCACCTATGCCGCGGGCGCGCTGCGCGCGGCCAAGTGGCTGCAGGGGAAGCCGGCCGGTCTCTATGACATGACGGACGTGCTTGGCCTGAAGTAGCCCGAAGCGTATAATCCTCGCTTCAATGAAGCGGGAAGGGCGACGTGGTTTTTTCCATGTCGGCGCTTTCCCGCTTTTCGCATCCGCTTCCGAAAATGATGAACCTCGAACCTGCCGCGCTGGTGCTCGCCGACGGGTCGGTCTTTCGCGGCCGATCGATCGGCGCTCGCGGCATGGCCGTGGGCGAAGTGGTGTTCAACACCGCCATGACCGGCTACCAGGAGATCCTCACCGACCCCTCCTACTGCCGGCAGATCGTCACGCTCACCTATCCGCACATCGGCAACACCGGCATCAACGACGAGGACCATGAATCGGCCAGGGTTTATGCCGAAGGCCTGATCGTGCGGGATGTGCCGAGGCTGCTGTCGAACTGGCGCGCCCAGGAGGGGTTGGTTGATTTCCTCAAAAGACAAAAAATCGTAGGCATCGCCGACCTCGACACCCGCAAGCTGACCCGCATCCTTCGGGAGAAGGGCGCCCAGAGCGGCTGCCTGGTTGCGGGTGAAATTGATATTGATCTTTGCCTGTCAAAAGCGAAGGGCTTCCCGGGACTGGCGGGCATGGACCTCGCCAAGGTCGTCTCGGTCAAAAAGCCCTACGAATGGACCGAGGGCAGCTGGGCCCTAGGCAAGGGGTACGGCAAGCCAGAAAAGACTCGGTACCACGTCGTCGCCTGCGATTACGGCATCAAGCGGAACATCCTGCGCCTGCTGGCCGACCGCGGCGCGAGAGTGACCGTGGTACCGGCTTCGTTTTCTGGCAAAGAGATTCTCAAGTTGAAGCCGGATGGGGTCTTCCTCTCCAACGGCCCGGGCGACCCGGAGCCCTGCGGCTATGCCATCGAGGCGATCGGCGAAATCCTCGACGCCACCCGCATCCCGGTATTCGGCATCTGCCTCGGGCACCAGTTGATGGGCCTCGCCTCCGGCGCGAAGACGCTGAAGATGAAGTTCGGCCACCACGGCGCCAACCACCCGGTGAAGGACCTCGACACCGGGCAGGTCGTGATCACGAGCCAGAACCACGGATTTGCTGTTGATGAAAAATCCCTGTCAAAGAACCTCAGGCCGACACACGTCTCGCTATTTGATGGCTCACTTCAGGGGCTGGCTCGTATCGACCGGCCCGCGTTCTGCTTCCAGGGACACCCGGAAGCCAGTCCCGGACCGCACGACATCGGCTATTTGTTCGATCGTTTCACCAGGATGATGAGCGATGCCAAAGCGGTCTGACATCAAGAGCATCCTGCTCATTGGCGCCGGGCCGATCGTCATCGGCCAGGCCTGCGAATTCGACTATTCGGGCGCGCAGGCCTGCAAGGCGCTGCGCGCCGAGGGCTACCGGGTGATCCTGGTGAATTCCAACCCGGCCACCATCATGACCGACCCGGAGATGGCGGATGCCACCTACATCGAGCCGATCACCTGGCAGGTCGTCGCGCGCATCATCGAGAAGGAGCGCCCCGATGCGCTGCTGCCCACCATGGGCGGCCAGACCGCGCTCAACTGCGCGCTGGACCTCGCGCGCGAGAACGTGCTCGAAAAATTCGGGGTCGAGATGATCGGCGCCTCGCGCCAGGCCATCGACATGGCCGAGGACCGCGAGAAATTCAAGAAGGCGATGACGCGCATCGGCCTCGCCTCGGCGCGCTCCGCCCTGGCGCACTCGATGGAGGAGGCGCTGCAGGTGCAGGCGGGCCTCGGCTTCCCGGTGGTGGTGCGCCCCTCGTTCACGCTCGGCGGGACCGGGGGAGGCATTGCGTATAACCGCGAGGAATTCGTGGCGATTTGCGAGCGCGGCCTCGACGCCTCGCCCACCCGCGAGCTGCTGGTCGAGGAATCGCTGATCGGCTGGAAGGAATTCGAGATGGAGGTGGTGCGCGACCGCAAGGACAACTGCATCATCGTCTGCTCGATCGAGAACCTCGACCCGATGGGGGTGCATACCGGCGACTCGATCACCGTGGCGCCGGCGCAGACGCTCACCGACAAGGAATACCAGCTGCTGCGCGATGCCTCGATCGCGGTGCTGCGCGAGATCGGCGTCGACACCGGCGGCTCGAACGTGCAGTTCGCCATCAACCCGGACGATGGCCGCATGGTGGTGATCGAGATGAACCCGCGCGTGTCGCGCTCGAGCGCGCTCGCTTCCAAGGCCACCGGCTTCCCCATCGCCAAGGTGGCGGCCAAGCTCGCCGTCGGCTATACGCTGGACGAGATCGCCAACGAGGTGACCGGCGGCGCCACCCCGGCCTCTTTCGAGCCGACCATCGACTACGTCGTCACCAAGGTGCCGCGCTTCGCCTTCGAGAAATTCCCGCAGGCCAACGACCGCCTCACCACCCAGATGAAATCGGTGGGCGAGGTGATGGCCATCGGCCGCAGCTTCCAGGAGTCGCTGCAGAAGGCGCTGCGCGGCCTCGAGATCGGCGTCGACGGGCTCAACCAGCGCACGCGCGACCGCGAAACGCTGGAGCGCGAGCTGGGCGATCCCGGGCCCGAGCGCATCTGGTACGTGGGCGATGCCTTCGAGAACGGCTTCACGCTCGAGGAGGTGCACCGCCTGACGCACATCGATCCCTGGTTCCTCGACCAGATCAAGCAGATCGTCGAGCTGGAGATGGAACTCGACGACCAGAAACTGGATGAGGTTTCAAAGGACAGATTTTTCGATCTAAAGCGCAGGGGTTTCTCCGACCGGCGCCTTGCCTATTTATTCAATTCGACCGAACAGCTGGTGCGCGAGAAAAGGCACGCTCTCGGCATCCGTCCAGTCTACAAGCGCGTCGACACCTGCGCCGCGGAATTCGCCAGCAAGACCGCCTACCTGTATTCCACGTACGAGGAGGAGTGCGAGGCGGCGCCGACGTCGAAGAAGAAGATCATGGTGCTGGGCGGCGGCCCGAACCGCATCGGCCAAGGCATCGAGTTCGACTACTGCTGCGTGCACGCGGCGCTCGCGCTGCGCGAGGACGGTTTCGAAACCATCATGGTCAACTGCAATCCGGAGACCGTGTCGACCGACTACGACACCTCCGACCGCCTGTACTTCGAGCCGGTGACTCTGGAGGACGTGCTCGAGATCGTCGCGGTCGAAAAGCCCTGGGGCGTGATCGTGCAATACGGCGGCCAGACGCCGCTCAAGCTGGCGCGCGACTTGGCGGCGGCCGGCGTGCCGATCATCGGCACCAGCGCCGACTCGATCGATGTCGCCGAGGACCGCGAGCGCTTCCAGAAGCTGCTCAACAAGCTCAAGCTGCGCCAGCCGCCCAACCGCACGGCGCGCTCCGCGGCGGAGGCGGTGAAGCACGCCGCCGACATCGGCTACCCGGTGGTGGTGCGGCCGAGTTACGTGCTGGGCGGCCGCGCCATGGAGATCGTGCACCAGCAGGCCGACCTCGAGCGCTACATGACGGACGCGGTGAAGGTGTCGAACGACTCGCCGGTGCTGCTCGACCGCTACCTGTCGGACGCCATCGAGATCGACGTCGACTGCATCGCCGACGGCAAGCGCGTCATGATCGGCGGCATCATGGAGCACGTCGAGCAGGCCGGCGTGCACTCGGGCGACTCGGCCTGCTGCCTGCCGCCGCACTCGCTCGCCAGCCACCTCGAGCGCGAGCTGCGCCGCCAGTCGGAGCAGATGGCGCGCGCCCTCAAGGTGGTGGGGCTGATGAACGTGCAGTTCGCCATCCAGAAGGACACGGTCTACGTGCTGGAGGTGAACCCGCGCGCCTCGCGCACCGTGCCCTTCGTCTCCAAGGCCACCGGCCTGCCGCTGGCGATGATCGCCGCGCGCTGCATGGCGGGACGCTCGCTCGCCGAGCAGGGCGTCGTGGAGGTGACGCCGGGCTACTTCTCGGTGAAGGAGGCGGTGTTCCCGTTCAACCGCTTCCCCGGCGTCGACACCATCCTCGGACCGGAGATGAAGTCCACCGGCGAGGTGATGGGCATCGGCGCGACCTTCGGCGAGGCCTTCGTCAAGTCGCAGATCGCCGCCGGCGTGCGGCTGCCGCAGGGCGGCCGCGCCTTCATCAGCGTGCGCGACGGCGACAAGCTCGCCGCGGTGCAGGTGGCGCGCGACCTGGTCGAGCTCGGCTTCAGCCTGCTCGCCACCCGCGGCACGGCCGCCGTGCTGCGCTCGCATGGCATCGTGCTCACCGAGGTGAACAAGGTGGCCGAGGGCCGCCCGCACATCGTCGACATGATCAAGAACGGCGACGTCAGCTTCATCGTCAACACCACCGAGGCGACGCGCACCGCGCATTCCGACTCCAAGGCGATCCGCACCACGGCGCTGGCGCGGCGCGTCACCTACTACACCACCGTCGCCGGCGCCAAGGCCGCCTGCGCCGGCATGAAGCACATGGATAACCTCGAGCCCTATCGGCTGCAGGATTTGCATGCCAAACTGCGCCAATCGGCCGTCGAGGCCGTCGTGACGAGCTGACCATGAAAGTCCCCATGACCTTGCGCGGCGCCGATTTGCTGCGCGCGGAGCTGCACCGGCTGAAATCGATCGAGCGCCCGGCCAATTCCAAGGCGATCGGCGAGGCGCGCGCGCACGGCGACCTGTCCGAGAACGCCGAGTACCACGCGGCGCGCGAGCGCGCCGGCTTCATCGAGGGTCGCATCTCGGAGATCGAGTCCAAGCTCGCCAACGCGCAGGTCATCGATCCGCGGCTGGTCGACGCCGAAGGGCGCTGCGTGTTCGGCGCCACCGTCGACGTCGAGGCGACCGGCGGCGAAACCGCCACCTGGCAGATCGTCGGCGAGGACGAGGCCGACATCAAGAAGGGCCGCATCTCGGTCAGCTCGCCGATCGCGCGCGCCCTGATCGGCAAGGAAACCGGCGAGCGCGTCGACGTCCAGACCCCCGGCGGCCTCAAGCGCTACGAGATCCTCGACGTCCGGTACGAATAGACTAGGGAACTGTATTACCGCTGTAATACGGACCTAGTTCTGCGTAGCAAGCGCGTAACGTGGGAGGAGAACAATTTCCCCATGGATCAATCTCGCGACAATCTGGACACCAAGGCCCAAACCCCGGTCGCGGAGCCGCAGTCGCCCCGCGAGCCGGACTATGGCGACGTGCCGCTCGGCGTCGAGTGCGCCTGGCCCTCGGAAGACCGCCGCTAGCAGCAGTTACCATTGCCCGATGGCCAAATCGGGCAAGGCTTGGTTGCGCCGGCACGTCACCGACGGCTTCGTCAAGAAGGCGAAGCAGCAGGGCTACCGCTCGCGCGCCGCGTTCAAGCTTCTTGAAATCAATGACAGAGAAAATATCCTGCGGCCTGGATCGTTCGTCATCGATCTGGGCGCGGCGCCCGGCGGCTGGCTGCAGGTGACGGCGGAAAGAGTCGGGCCGCGCGGCAAGGTCGTCGGCGTGGACTTGCTCGACATCAAACCGATTCCCGGCGTCACCCTGTTCAAGGCCGATTTCCGGGAGGCCGACCTCGAGGGAGCGCTTGGCGGAAAGGCCGACTTGGTGCTCTCGGACATGATGCCCAACGTGACCGGCGTGCCGCTGGTGGATCAAGCGCGTGCCGCGGAGCTAACGCTTGCGGCTATCGCGCTCTGCAAGAAAGTGTTGCGGCCGGATGGCGCGTTCCTCGTCAAGGTGTTCCACGGCGAGGCATTCGACGAGGTGCTGGCGGCGCTCAAGATGACGTTTAAAACCGTGGCCACGCGGAAGCCTTCTGCTTCCCGCGGGGAGTCCCGGGAAACTTATTTACTTGCCAGGGGATTGAACCCCCGGGCGGCGCCGCAATCTACCTGAAACAGCGTAGACTGACTTCATTGCGGCGCTGCCCCGAAAAGGAGCAAGTCCTTGAATAACATGCTCAAGAACCTGGTCATCTGGCTCGTCATCGGGCTGGTGCTGATGACCGTGTTCAATCAGTTCAACTCCCGCCAGGCGACGCAGGCGCCGATGGAGTACTCGCAGTTCCTGGAGGAAGTGAAGGCCGGGCGCATCGCCAAGGTGACCATCGAGGGCCGCCAGCTCAAGGCTACCACCGCCGAGGGCAAGCGCGTCACCAGCTACTCGCCGGGCGACATCTGGCTGGTCTCGGACCTGCTCAAGTACGGCGTCAAGATCGAGGCCAAGCCGGAAGAAGAACCGTCGCTCCTCATGAACATCTTCGTCTCCTGGTTCCCGATGCTGCTGCTGATCGGCGTGTGGATTTTCTTCATGCGCCAGATGCAGGGCGGCGGCCGGGGCGGGGCGTTCTCGTTCGGCAAGTCGCGCGCGCGCATGATCGACGAATCCAACAACAGCATCACTTTCGCCGACGTGGCCGGTTGCGAGGAAGCCAAGGAGGAAGTCTCCGAGCTGGTCGATTTCCTCCGCGATCCCGCCAAGTTCCAGAAGCTCGGCGGGCGCATTCCCAAGGGCGTGCTGATGGTGGGTAATCCGGGCACGGGCAAGACGCTGCTGGCGCGGGCCATCGCGGGCGAGGCCAAAGTGCCGTTCTTTTCGATCTCCGGATCCGACTTCGTCGAGATGTTCGTCGGCGTAGGCGCGGCGCGCGTGCGCGACATGTTCGACCAGGCGAAGAAGCATGCGCCCTGCATCGTGTTCATCGATGAGATCGACGCCGTCGGCCGCCAGCGTGGCGCGGGCCTGGGCGGAGGCAACGACGAGCGCGAGCAGACGCTCAACCAGCTGCTGGTCGAGATGGACGGATTCGAAGGCACGACCGGCGTCATCGTCATCGCCGCCACCAACCGCCCTGACG
>DASWEU010000178.1:0-7547 GCA_036394595.1 Burkholderiales bacterium
CGGCATCACCAGCGTGGTGGATGCCGGCGGCGGCGGCCAGAATTTCCCCGACAACTACGCCGCGATCGCCAAGCTCGCCGGCGACGACCAGCTCACGTTGCGCATCGGCTACCAGTTGTTCGCGCAGACGCCGGGGAAGGAGCTGGAGAACTACCAGGCCTGGGCCAAGCTGGTGCAGATGGGCCAGGGCAACGACTACTACCGCATGGTGGGGGCGGGCGAATACATCACCTATTCGGCGGGCGATCCGGCGAACTTCGCCAAGGACTGGGTGGTCGCGCCACCCGGCGTGATGGAGAGCCAGTTCACCGCCGTGACCAGGCACCTTGCCGGCCTCGGCTGGCCGTTCCGGCAGCACACCACCTTCGACTCCACGGCGAGCCGCGTCCTTAACGTGCTCGAGCAGGTAAATCGCGACGTTCCGCTCAAAAAATTGCGCTGGGGACTCGACCACTGCGAGACGCTCACGCCGCAGACACTCGAGCGCGTGGCCGCGCTCGGCGGCAGCATCAGCGTCCAGAACCGCATGACGCTGGATGGAGAAGCGTTTCTCCAGAAATACGGCCCACAGGTCGCTGCCGACGCGCCGCCCATCCGCCGCATCCGCGAGATGGGCATCCCGCTCGCCTGCGGCACCGACGCCAACCGCGCCTCCAGCTACAACCCCTGGCTCGGTGTGCATTGGCTGCTCACCGGCAAGACTCTCGGTGGCGCCCGGCTGCAGGGCGACCGCAACCTGCTCGACCGCACCGAGGCGCTGCGCCTCTATACGGCGGGCGGCGCCTGGATCGCCGGCGAAGAGAACAAGAAGGGCACGCTGACCGCGGGCAAATTGGCTGACTTGGTTGTACTCAACAATGATTTTTTTGCGGTCTCATTCGACGAGGTCAGGAATCTGGAGTCGGTCTTGACGATGGTTGGCGGCAAGGTGGTCTACGCTGCCGGCGCCTTTGCGCGCCTCGATCCGCCGCCGCCGCCGTCGCTGCCCGACTGGCTGCCGGTGCGCCACTACGGCGGCTATTACCGCAACGCGGCCGGCCCGCTGCCGGTGCTCGCCGCCCATTCGCATCCGATGATCATCGGCGACGCGGGCGCGTGGTCGATGGAATGCCCTTGCGGAGCGCTGTGACATGACTGCCAAGCAGCGCATCAGCTATTTCCCCCTCGAGCAAATGGACGCCGAGATGCAGAAGGAAATGGACCGCTGCCGGCGCGAAGGCACGCCGCGGCCCGAAAGCTCCGCGGTGCGCGCCCATGTCCCCGCGGCGTTCTGGTCGTTCGCCAATTCCTGGCGCGACCTGTTCCGCAACGGCGTCTGCGCGCATCCGATCAAGGAACTGTGCCGGCTCTATGTTTCGCGCTCGGTGCAATGCGACTATTGCGGCAACCAGCGCTCGGTGAAGGCCGCCGGCGCCGGCCTGATCGAGGACGACGTCAAGGATCTGCTCAACTTCGAAAAATCCAAGCGCTATTCGGACCAGCAGAAGGCGGCGCTCGCCTATGCCGAAGCGATCACCTGGCACCTGGAGACCGACGACGCGTTCTGGGCGCGGCTGCACCGCCACTTCAGCGAGCCCGAGCTGGTGGAGCTGGGCTGCTTCATCGCACTGACCATGGGGCAGCAGAGCTGGCTGCGCCTGCTCAATATCGACCATCACCAGGTGCTGGCCGGGACCGCCGCGTCGATGGCGCCGGGCTACCGGAGCGCGGAAGAGCTCCAGCGTTCCAAGGCCGACCCCGGCTACTGGGCCAAGCACAGACGTCCATCACAATAATCAGGAGGCATCGATGAATCGTTGGAAAATCGCAGGGGTCGCGGCGCTCGCCGCATTTTCGCTGCAGGCCGCGGCGCAGGGCTACCCGACCAAGGCGGTGCGCGTGATCGTCTCGTTCACCGCCGGCAGCTCGACCGACATCGTCGGCCGCATCGTGATGGCGAAGATCTCGGAATACTGGGGCCAGCCGGTGGTGGTCGAGAACCGCGGCGGCGCCGGCGGCTCGATCGGCTCGGCGGTGGTGGCGGCGGCGGGGCCCGACGGCTATACGCTCCTGATCAACTCGAATGCCCATTCGGTGAATCCGGCGATCTACGCCAAGCTGCCCTACGACACCGCCAGGGATTTCACCGACATCGTGCCGATGGCTACCCAACCCAACGTGCTGGTGGTCCAGGCGGACTCGCCGTACCAGAGCCTGATGGACCTCGTCAACGCCGCCAAGGCGAAGCCCGGCTCAATCAACTGGGGCCACGCCGGCATCGGCAGCGGCACCCACCTCAATACCGAGCGCTTCATCGCCGCCTCCGGCATCCAGGTCACGCAAATCCCGTTCAAGGGCACGCCGGAAGTTTTCGCGGCGATGTACAGCGGCGACGTCAACGCCTACTGGGCGCCGATCTCCGCCGCTATGTCGAGCGTCAAGAGCGGCAGGCTGCGGCCGCTCGCGGTGAGCACCGCCAAGCGCAATCCGACGCTGCCCGACGTGCCCACCACCGGCGAGGCCGGCATCAAAGGCGCGGATTCACCGCTCTGGTTCGGCGTCTGGGGACCGGCGGGCGTGCCGACCGATCTGGTCGTCAAGATCAACGCCGACGTGCGCAAGGCGCTGCAGGATCCGCAGGTGAAGGAGCGCCTCGCCAACGGCGGCAACGAGACCATGGACATGTCGCCGCAGGAATTCGCGCGCTACGTACGCAGCGAAATCGAGGTCTACCAGCAGGTGATCAAGGCCGCGGGGATCAAGCCGCAGTAAGGAATTTCTTCAGGGACACTCCAGTCAGCCGCTGGAGTTCCTCGAAGCTCAGGCCTTCCACCAGGTCGACGACGTGCAGCCCGTCGGGCTTCACGTCGATCACCGCCAGGTCGGTGTAGATGCGGTTGACGCAGCGCGCCCCGGTAAGGGGATAGGTGCAGCGCTCGACAATCTTGCTTTTGCCGTCCTTGGTCAGGTGCTCCATCATCACCAGCACCTGCTTCGCGCCCACCGCCAGGTCCATGGCGCCGCCGACGGCGGGAATGTCGTCCGCGCCGCCGGTGTGCCAGTTGGCCAGATCGCCGGCCACCGACACCTGAAAGGCGCCGAGCACGGCGAAATCGAGGTGGCGGCCGCGGATCATGCCGAACGAGTCGGCGTGGTGAAAATACGCGCCGCCGGTAAGCAGCGTCGCCGGCTCCTTGCCGGCGTTGGTCAGGTCCTCGTCCTCCGCACCCGGCGCCGGGCGCGGACCGAGCCCGAGCACGCCGTTTTCGCTATGGACGATGATCTCGCGCCCCTTCGGCAGGTGGTCGGCGACCAGGGTCGGCAGGCCGATGCCGAGATTCACGTAAGCGCCCTCGGGGATGTCGCGCGCCAGGCGCGCTGCCAACTGCTTGCGGTCCAGCTTTTTCATCACGCCGCTTTCCTCAGTGTCGTCGCGACCTTGACCACCCGCTTGACGTAGATCCCCGGCGTCACCACCACCTCGGGATCGATGCCGCCCAGTTCGACGATTTCGCGCACCTGCGCCACGGTGCATGTTGCCGCCGACGCCATGATGGGGGCGAAATTGCGCGCGGTCATGCGGTAAGTGAGATTGCCCCAGCGATCGGCGCGGTCGGCCTTGATCAGCGCGTAGTCGGCGTGGATCGGGTACTCGAGGACGTAATCGCGATCGCCGATGCGCCGCGTCTCCTTGCCCTCGGCGAGTCGCGTGCCGTAGGCGGTCGGCGTGTAGAAGGCGCCGATGCCGGCGCCGGCGGCGCGGATGCGCTCGGCGAGCGTGCCCTGCGGCACCAGCTCGAGCTCGATTTCCCCGGCACGGTACAACCGGTCGAAATGCCAGGAATCGGTCTGGCGCGGGAAGGAGCAGAGGACCTTGCGCACGCGCTTTGCGCCGACCAGCGCGGCGAGGCCGGTGTCGGCATTTCCGGCGTTGTTATTCACGATGGTGAGGTTGCGCGCGCCCTGGGCAATCAGCGCGTCGATCAGCGCGGACGGCATGCCGGAGTTGCCGAAGCCGCCGATCATGATGGTCGCCCCATCAGGGATGTCGGCGAGGGCGGCTTCCAGACTGGGCACGATCTTGTCGATCACCGGGGCGATTATGGCATCCTCAAATTGCTCAGATTTCACATTGAGTTGATTTTCCAAGTACTTGATTTAAAGCGTTAGTTTTTATGTAGAACTGACTCCCAAAAGCTGTTCTAAGTGCTTGTCTCCGCTAATGAAAATGGCTTGACCGGCGGCTACGTTACCGTTTAGAGTGGTAAAAGGTAGAAAAAAGTGGCGGAAAAGCCAGATGACGGGAGGGTTCCACGGGGCTGCGGTCATCACGCTCGATGCGAAGGGTCGCGTCGCTATCCCGACACGCCATCGCGCGGCGCTGCTCGAGAGCAGCAAGACACTGGTGATCACGGCCCATCCCGAAGGCTGCGTGCTGATTTATCCCGAGAGCGAGTGGGAGCCGGTGCGCGCCAGCGTCGACAAATTTCCCAGCTTCCAGGTGACGGCGGCCTGGTGGAAGCGGGCGCTCCTCGGCTTCGAGGAGCACATCGAGCCCGACGGCTCCGGGCGCATCCTGCTACCGCCGGCCCTGCGCCAGCACGCCCGGCTCGAGCGCGACGCGATGATGGTCGGCCAAGGCCGCTACTTCGAGCTGTGGGACTCCGGCGTCTGGAACACCAAGCTCGGCCAGGCGCTTGCCGGCGGCGGCACGCCGCCGCCCGGCATGGAAAATTTCTCGCTGTGAGCGGCGATGGCGCACACCCCGGTCCTCGCCACCGAAGCGATCGCGGCGCTCGCCATCCGCGCCGACGGCACCTACGTCGACGGCACCTTCGGCCGCGGCGGGCACAGCCGACTGATTCTGGAGCGTCTCGGTCCGCAAGGGCGCCTCATCGCCCTCGACCGCGACCCGCACGCGGAGCAGGCGGCGCGGGAAGTCCGCGACCCGCGCTTCTCCTTCTTCAGAACCCAGTTTTCCGACCTGTCGGCGCTGCCGGCCGGCGTGAACGGCATGTTGTTCGATCTTGGCGTGTCCTCGCCGCAGCTCGACGACCCGGCACGCGGCTTCTCGTTCCGGCAGGACGGGCCGCTCGACATGCGCATGGATCCGGCCAGCGGCGAGAGCGCAGCGCAATGGCTGGCGGGGGCAGAACAAGAAGAAATCGCGAGGGTCATCGGGGAATATGGCGAAGAACGGTTTGCTAAACAGATTGCAGCGTCGATTGCTGTTGCGCGCGGCCGCGAACCCCTCGTCCGCACCCGGCAACTGGCCGATCTCGTGGGTCAGGCGGTCCGCACACGCGAGCCGGGCCAGGATCCGGCGACCCGCACCTTTCAGGCTTTACGGATTCACGTCAATCGGGAGCTTGAGGAAGTGTCGCTGATGCTGCCGCTCGCGGTGGCGCGACTCGCGGCGGCGGGGCGGCTGGCGGTGATCAGTTTCCATTCGCTCGAGGACCGCATCGTCAAGCGCTTCCTGCAGTCGCTCGCGCGCCCCGAGATGCCGCGCCGCCTGCCGCTGCGCGCGAATGAAATGCCGCAGCCCGCGCTCCGCCTGGTCGGCCGGGCGCAGCGCGCCGGCGACGACGAGACAAGAAGAAACCCGCGGGCGCGAAGCGCCACCCTTAGGGTGGCCGAGCGCACCGCGGGCACCTATCAACCCGTAGTCCCCCCGAACCTCCGAATCGAGCCCGGCGCGCGGTGGCGAAACTGAACCTCCTCCTCCTCGCGGTTCTCGTCGCCTGCGCGCTCGGGCTCGTTACCTCTCAGCACAAGGCCAGGAGGCTGTTCTCCGATCTCGAGCGCGAGCATAACCGCGCCCGCGAGCTCGATATCGAGTTCGGCCAGCTGCAGCTCGAGGCCAGCACCTGGGGCCTGCACTCCAGGGTCGAGAAAATCGCCACCGGGACGCTCGGCATGCGCGTGGTCGACCCGCGCCGCGTGCGGATAGTGACGCGAGAGCGCCGGTGAGTGCGGCAACGCAGGGCCTGGTGCGCCTTCCGGTCTGGCGCGCGCGCGTGGTGGCGGCAATGCTGCTGGGCGCCTTCGCGGTGCTCGCCGCGCGCTCCATCTACCTGCAGGCGATGCGGACCGATTTCCTGCAGGAGAAGGGAGATGCGCGCTATTCGCGGGTGCTCGAGGTGCCGGCGACGCGCGGGCGCATCCTCGACCGCAACGGCGAAGCGCTTGCCGTATCGACTCCGGTGAAATCGATCTGGGTCATCCCAGCCGACGTCGAGGCCTCGAGCCGGCAGAAGAAGACGCTGGCGTCGCTGCTGTCGCTCGATGCCCACGAACTCGACCGCCGTCTCGGCGACTTGACGCGCGATTTCGTCTACCTCAAGCGCCAGGTGCCGCCGGAAGTCGCGAACAGCGTCCTCGCGCTCGGCCTGAAGGGGGTATACCAGCACCCCGAATACCGGCGCTACTACCCCGGCGGCGAAGTGACTGCTCATGTGATCGGCTTCACCGGCGTCGATGACAGCGGTCAGGAGGGCATGGAACTCGCGCACCAGGCGACCCTCGGTGGCCTCGCCGGCAGTCGCCGTGTGATCAAGGACCGCCTCGGCCAGGTGGTCGAGGACGTCGAGTCGATCCGCCTGGCGCAGGACGGCGCCGACCTCGTGCTGTCGATCGACAGCAAGCTGCAGAACATCGCCTACGGCGCGCTGAAGGCCGCCGTCGAGCAGCATCGCGCCAAGGCCGGCGCGCTGGTCGCCCTGGATGTGCGTAGCGGCGAGATCCTGGCGCTCGTCAACGTGCCTTCGTTCAATCCCAATAACCGCGCCAGGCTGACCGGCGCGCAACTGCGCAACCGCGCCATCACGGATCTGTTCGAGCCGGGTTCGACCCTCAAACCCTTCACCGTCGCCCTGGCGCTGGAGAGCGGCAAGGTGACGCCGGCGACGCCGGTGTCGACCGCGCCCGGCACCATGACCCTGGCGCACTACACCATCCGCGATGTCCATCCCGCGGCGGTGATGAGCGTGTCGCAGGTCCTGCAGAAATCCTCCAACGTCGGCGCGGCGAAACTGGCGCTGGCGATGCCGCGCGAGACGATGTGGGACTTTTTCCGCCGCGTTGGCTTTGGCGCCGCGCCGCAGATCGCCTTCCCGGGCGCCACCGGGGGCAAGCTGCGGCCCTGGCGCAGCTGGCAGCCGATCGAGCAGGCAACCATGGCCTACGGCCACGGCATTTCGGTCAGCCTGCTGCAGCTGGCGCACGCCTACACGATTTTTGCGGGCGATGGGGAATTGGTGCCGCTGACGCTGGTCAAAACCGACATGCCCGCCAGCGGAGAAAAAGTGATCTCCGCCGAAACGGCCCGCGCGGTGCGCGCGATGCTCGAGCTGGCGGTGCAGCGCGGCGGCACCGGGCCGCGGGCGCGCATCATGGGCTGGCGCGTCGGCGGCAAGACCGGCACCGCGCACAAGCAGGAAAACGGCGGCTATGCCGCGGATCGCTACCTCTCTTCCTTCGTCGGCTTTGCGCCGGCCTCGGCGCCGCGCCTGGTCATCGCCGTGATGATCGACGAGCCTGCTGCCGGCGGGCACTACGGCGGCACC
>DASWEU010000179.1:0-7792 GCA_036394595.1 Burkholderiales bacterium
CGTCTCGCCGATCGGCGCTTCGATGCGGCCGGCGTAGTCCTTCAGCGCGAGATCGCGCGGCAAGGGCCGCGCTTGCTCGTCGGTGATGAGAAAAATGCGGTTCTCGATATTGCCGATGACGATGCCGCGGATTTTCTGCTCGCCCTTGCGCAGCGGCGGATCGAGCTCCACCCGGCCGACCAGCATGATCTCGTTGCCGCCGATCGAGCTCAGGCTGCCGACCGACTCACGCGGCGCCGGGACGCAGCCTGCCAGCGCTACGCCGAGCAGGACCAGGATTGCGCGCAATGCCATGGTCATTTCTTCAGGCGCGCGATGCGCTGGCGGATCCTGTCCCCCCAAGTCGACTTCGCCAGCTCCGAGTCCTTGTCCAGCATGCGCTGCAGCAACTCGGCTTCCGTTGGCGTGTCCACGCGCTCGATGTCGAACTTGGGCGCCTCCAGGAACCCGGTCTTCACGGACTTGTACTTGTACGAACCGAGGAAGTAGATCCCGGGCTTGTCGGCGCGCACGGCGGTATCGCCGCCGCCCTGGCGCGGGAAGTTGTACTGGTACTCGCCGCGCCACCAGCTCGAGCCGTACAGCGACGCCAGGATGTACGAGCCCGGCGGCAGATAGGAGTTGTAGAACATGCCGTCGCGCACGCCCATGCGCCAGAACGCCTTGTCGTCCGGGGGCGGCGGCGCGACCTGCCGCAGGCGCACCACATCTACGCTGGTCGGCGCATCGGCCATGTCGACATAGCCGAAGACTAGTGAATTGGTCGGGTCATCGATGCTGCGGCCAGGTTCGCTCGCGCAACCCCCTAGTGCTCCAGCAGCGAACAGGATCGCCAGAATCCATGCTCGGTTGATCACGATATCCTCCTTTGAGCCATCATATAGGGGCATCCCTCCCCGATCGATGACATGAATATCCGCGACGGCCTTATCGGCGCTATTGGCAACACGCCCCTGATCCGGCTGCACGGACCGTCCGAGACTACCGGGTGTACAGTTCTCGGCAAGGCAGAATTCCTCAATCCGGGCGGCTCTGTCAAGGACCGCGCCGCGCTCTACATGATCCTCGACGCCGAGAAGCGCGGGGCGCTCAGGCCCGGCGGCACCATCGTCGAGGGCACCGCCGGCAATACCGGCATCGGCCTTGCCCTGGTGGGCAACGCGCGCGGCTACAAGACGGTCATCGTCATCCCGGAGACACAAAGCAAGGAAAAGAAGGACATGCTGCGCCTGTGCGGCGCCGAGCTGCGCGAAGTGCCGGCAGTACCCTATAAGGACCCGAACAATTACGTGCACGTCTCGGAACGCGTCGCCAAGGAGGTCGGCGGCTTCTGGGCCAACCAATGGGACAACACCGCCAATCGCGACGGCCACTACCGCAGCACCGGGCCTGAAATCTGGGCGCAGACCGAGGGCAAGGTGGATGGCTTTACGTGCGCGATCGGAACCGGAGGGACGTTAGCGGGGGTTAGTCTTTTTTTGAAATCAAAAAACCCAAAAATCCGGACGGTAGCGGCCGATCCGCTCGGCGCGGCGATGTACAGCTGGATAAAAAACAAGGAGCTCAAATCCGAGGGCTCCTCGATCACCGAGGGCATCGGCCTCGGCCGCGTCACCGGAAACATCAAGGACGCGCCGGTCGATGACGCCTACCGCATCCCGGATGCCGAGGCGCTTCCCTTCCTGTTCGATTTATTGAAAAACGAAGGCCTCTGCCTCGGCGGCTCGAGTGCCATCAACGTCGCCGGCGCCATCCGCCTGGCGAAGGAACTCGGGCCCGGCCACACCGTGGTCACCATCCTCGCCGACTCGGGCACGCGCTACCAGTCGAAGCTGTTCAACCGCGCCTTTCTCAAGGAGAAGGGGCTGCCCTGCCCCGACTGGCTATGACCGACTCGCTCGGCCCGCGCGCCAAGTTCGGCGTGCTCGCCCCCTCGACCAACACCTCGGTGCAGCCCGAGTTCGACGCCATGCGGCCCTGGGGCGTCACCAACCATCACTCGCGCCTCATCATCCCCGACTCGCGCGTCACCGGCGACGCGAGCTTCATGGTGATGATGGACGGCATCCGCGCGGCGCTGGTACCGGCGCTCGAAGCGGTGATGACCTGCCACCCCGACTATGTCGTCCTGGGAATGTCCGCGGAAACCTTCTGGGATGGTCTTTCCGGTTCCAAGAAATTACAGAATAAATTGGAAAGGATCGCGAAATGCGGGGTCGCCATGGGATCGGATGCCTGCCGCGCGGCGCTGCGCGCCTACGGGCGCGGCATCAGGCGCCTCGGCGTCATTACGCCCTACATGCCGGTCGGCGACAAGCAAGTGCATCGTTTCTTCACCGAATGCGGTTACAAGGTCGTCCATCTGCTCGGCCTCAAATGCCGCAGCCCCGTCCTCATCGCGCACGAATCGAAGCAGACGCTGCGCAACGCCATCAACCGCGTCAATCGAGGCAAGGTGGATGCGATCGTCCAGGTCGGCACCAACCTGGCGATGGCCGAAGTCGCGGCCATGGCCGAGTTCTGGCTCGATAAGCCCGTGATCGCCATCAACACCGCCATCTACTGGCACGCGCTGCGCCAGTACGGCATCAAGGACAAGGTCTACGGCTGGGGCTCGCTCCTCGCGGAGCACTGACCTGCGCTAGTGCTTCGGCGGCGGGCGCTTCTCGATGAAGGCGTCCATTCCTTCGCGCCCTTCCTGATGGGTGAAGCTGTCGGAAATGACTTTGCTGGCGTGCTCGTAAGCCTTGGCGAGACCCATGTCCATCTGCTGATAGAAGCCGCGCTTGCCGGCCGCGGTGGTGGCGGGAGGTTTTTCGGCAATCTTCTTCGCCAGCTCCCAGGTCGTCGTGTCCAGGTCTGCGGCAGGAACGACCCTGTTGACGAGGCCCCACTCCATCGCCCGCTGCGCGTCGATCGGGTCGCCGGTGAGGAGCATTTCCATGGCGTGCTTGCGCTGCAGGTTGCGGCCGATGGCGACTCCCGGCGTCGAGCAAAAGAAGCCCCAGGTCACGCCGCTGGTGACGAACCTGGCGGCATCGGAAGCGACGGCAAGATCGCATTGCGCGACGAGCTGGCAGCCGGCAGCGGCGGCGGCGCCCTGAACGCGCGCGATGACGGGCTGCGGCAGGACCGGGATGGTCTGCATCATCCGGCTGCACTGCGCAAAGAGGCGCTCGATTTTCGGCAGCTCCTTCAGCGCCCGGATTTCCTTGAGGTCGTGGCCGGCGGAAAAGCCCTTGCCGGTGGCCGCGAGGATCACCACCCGGACGTCCTTGTTGTTCGTCAACGAATCGAACGCCTCCTGCAGCGCCTCGAGCATCTCCGCGGTCAGCAGGTTCATTTGCAGCGGCCGGTTCATGGTCAGCGTGCAGACGCCCTCGCGGTCGCTGCGCAGGAGAATGGAGGTGTCGGGCTGCAGGTTGGCGCTCATGTGTCGATCGCGCTGGTGGATTTGGCCTTTTCGCGCAGCATGAACTTCTGGATCTTGCCTGTCGAGGTCTTGGGCAGCTCGCCGAATACCACGGCACGCGGCGCCTTGAACCTGGCGAGGTGCTGGCGGCAGAAGTCGATGAGGTCCCTTTCGGACACTTTCGAATCGGGTTTTACTTCGATAAAAGCACAGGGCGTCTCGCCCCACTTCTCGTCGGGCATCGCCACCACCGCCGCCGCCAGCACCGCGGGGTGCCGGTAGAGCACGTCCTCGACTTCCAGCGACGAAATGTTCTCGCCGCCCGAGATGATGATGTCCTTGGAGCGGTCCTTGATCTTGACGTAGCCGTCGGGCTGCATCACCGCCAGATCGCCCGAATGGAACCAGCCGCCGCGGAAAGCCTCGCCGGTGGCCTTGGCGTTCTTCAGGTAGCCCTTCATGGTGATGTTGCCGCGGAACATGATCTCGCCCATGGTCTCGCCGTCGGCGGGCACCGGGCGCATGGTCTCCGGGTCCATGACGGTGAGACCCTCCTCCATCAGGTAGCGCACGCCCTGGCGGCCGTTGAGCCGGGTGCGCTCGCCGATCTCGAGCGAATTCCATTCTTCGTGCTTGGCGCACACCGTGGCGGGCCCGTAGACCTCGGTCAGGCCGTAGACGTGGGTGATGTCGAAACCCATGCGCTCCATGCCTTCGATCATCGCCGCCGGCGGCGCCGCCGCCGCCACCATGCCGCTGACCTTGTGGTTGATGCCCTGCTTCACCTCGTCGGGTGCATTGATCAACGTCGAATGCACAATCGGGGCGCCGCAGTAGTGCGTCACTCGATGCATTTTTATTAATTTGAATATATCAACTGCATCCACCTTGCGAAGGCAGACATTCGTTCCCGCGTTGGCCGCCATGGTCCAGGGGAAGGTCCAGCCGTTGCAGTGGAACATCGGCAGCGTCCAGAGGTAGACCGCGTGGTGCGGCATGCCCCAGGTGACGATGTTGCAGACCGCATTCAGGTAGGCGCCGCGGTGGTGGTAGACCACGCCCTTGGGGTTGCCGGTCGTGCCCGAGGTGTAGTTGAGCGCGATGGCGTCCCACTCGTCCTGCGGCCAGAGCCAGGGAAATTCAGGATCGCCCTCCTGCAGGAAGGATTCGTAATCGCGCTCGGCATCGATCACCGGGATCGAAATTTTTGCCTGCTTTATTACGGGCAGATATTCCGGATCGGCAAGCAGGAGCTTTGCCTCGCCATGCTGGAGCATGAAGGCGATGGCTTCCGGGTCGAGTCGCGTGTTGAGCGCGTTGAGTACCGCACCCGCCATCGGCACGCCGAAATGCGCCTCGTACATCGGCATCGTGTTCGGCAGCATCACCGCCACCGTGTCGCCGCGGCCGATGCCGCGCTTCGTCAGCGCGGAAGCGAAGCGGCGTGCGCGAGCGTAGGTTTCCTTCCAGCTGTGGCGCTTCGCGCCGTCGATCACCGCGACGCGCTCGGGGTAGACGCTGGCCGCGCGCTCCAGGAAGGAAAGCGGGGTAAGCGGCGCGAAGTTGGCCGCGTTCCGCTCCAGATTTTCCTGGTACTTCATTCGGATTCCAGTATACGACGCCAGACGCTCGGGCCTTCGGCGCCCTTCTCCATGGCGTCGAGGTATCGCTCGTGCTCGGCCGTCTCGTCCTTCGAGGCGCGCAGCACGGCGAGCTTCGAGGCGTCCACCTTCAGCGCGGCGAGCGCCGAGGCTGCGACGGCCGGTGCCTCGGCCTCCATCACCAGGCTCTCCTGCCCGCGGGTCATCGCCAGGTAGCACTCCGCCAGTAGCCGGGCGTCGAGCAATGCGCCGTGCAGCTTGCGGTTGGAATGATCCACCAGGTAGCGCTCGCACAATGCGTCGAGGGAATTCTTCTTGCCCGGGTGCAGCTCGCGCGCCATCAGCAGGGAATCGACCACCCCGGCGGTGTAATCCGCGAGGCCGCCGAGCTTCGCCCGTCCCAGCTCCTGGTCGAGGAATTCGACGTCGAAGCTGGCGTTGTGGATCACCAGTTGCGCGCCGCGGATGAACTCCAGGAACTCGCCCGCCACCTCGGCGAATTTCGGCTTGTCCTTCAGGTCCTCGAGCGTCAGGCCGTGCACGCGCGAGGCGCCCTCGTCGATCTCGCGCTCCGGGTTGACGTAGGCGTGGAACTGGCGCTCGCTGATGCGGCGGCTGAGGATCTCGACGCAGCCGATCTCGACCACGCGGTCGCCGAGCCTGGCGTGCAGGCCGGTGGTCTCGGTGTCCAGCACCACCTGCCTAGGCATCGCCGGGGATCCCCTGGTTGGCGAGCGCGTCAGCACGCTCGTTCTCCGGATGACCCGCGTGTCCCTTGACCCAGTGCCACTCCACGCGGTGCGCGCTGTTCAGTTCGTCGAGCTGCTTCCACAAATCGACATTCTTCACCGGCTTCTTGTCCGCGGTGCGCCAGCCCTTGCGCTTCCAGCCGCCGATCCATTCCGAAATGCCCTTCTGCACGTACTGCGAGTCGGTGTAGACGCGCACCCGCCTCGGCGGTTCGAGCGATTCCAGCGCCCGGATCACGGCAGTGAGCTCCATGCGATTGTTGGTCGTTGCCCGCTCGCCCCCGGAAAGTTCTTTCTCATGATCGTCAAAGCGAACTATCGCGCCCCAGCCGCCCGGCCCCGGATTGCCGCGGCAGGCGCCATCGCTGTAGATCTCCACCGCCGCCTCAGTCACGGTGCTTGTGGGTTTGCTGGGTGACCGGCGAGAGCGCGCGCCGCCGGGCGCGCTCGCGCCGCCAGGCCGGGGTGATGATGCGCATGCCGACGACGCGCTTCACCGCGCGCACCACGTAGACGCCGCCGGCCAGCGGCCACCAGCGCGCGCCCGCCTGCTCCATGAAAGCGAATCTTTGCAGCCAGCGCGGATGGCGAAACGGCGGCGCGTAGCAGCCGAACTGGCCGCCGTTCAGCTCGAAGCCGAGCACCTTGAGCCACTCGCGCAGGCGCAGCAGGCCGATGAAGCGCGCCTCCCAGGGCGGCTCGTGCCGGTGCCAGGTGAACGCCTGCCGCAGCCGCCACAGGGACGCCGTGTTGAATCCCGAGATCACCAGCTGGCCCTCGGGCATCAGCACGCGCTCCGCCTCGCGCAGTACCTCGAGCGGATGGAGGTGGTATTCGAGCACGTGCGGCAGCGCGAGCAGGTCGATGCTCTGCGCTGCAAGCGGCAACTGCAGCGGATCGGCGGCGAGCGCCGCGCCCGGCTCGAGCGCCAGCGTGAAGCGGAACTGGATGCGGTTCTGACGCAGGAAGTCGGTCTCGGGCATGCCCACTTGCGCCGCCCGGAAACCGAACACATCTTCCACGGCGCTGTCGAACTGCGAACGCTCCCAGTCGAGCACATAGGCTCCCTGGGGCGTGCCGAACCATCCGGATAGCGAAGAGCGTCCGCCGTTATACTTCTGCGCGCCGTTCTGCAGGAAGGATTGACGAAACATGCTAGAGGTCGTGCCGGTCAGGGCGTTCAACGACAACTACGTCTGGACGCTGCGCAAGGGTACGCAGGCCGCGGTGGTGGATCCCGGCGAGGCGCGGCCGGTGCTCGACTATCTGGAACGCGAGCGGCTTTCGCTGGTCGCCATCCTCGCTACCCACCACCACCCGGACCACGTCGGCGGCATCGCCGAGCTGCTCGGGCACTGGCGCGTACCGGTCTACGGCCCGAAGGGCGAACCCATCGCGACGCTGACGCAGCCGGTCGGCGACGGCGACCGCGTGGACATCGCGGAGATCGGCGCCTCGTTTTCGGTGCTGGGAATTCCCGGGCATACGCGCGCGCACGTTGCCTATTATGGGGCCGGGGCGCTGTTCTGTGGCGACACGCTGTTCGCCTGCGGCTGCGGGCGCCTGTTCGAAGGCACGCCCGAGCAGATGTTCGCCTCGCTGCAGAAGCTCGCCGCGCTGCCCGACGACACGAAGATCTACTGCGGCCACGAATACACGCTCGCCAACATCGGTTTCGCGCGCCATGTCGAGCCCGGCAATGCCGCGCTTGCCGCGCGCGAGCTGCGCAGCCGCGAGCAGCGCGCTGCCGGCCAGCCGACGCTGCCCAGCCTGATGGCCGACGAGAAAGCCACCAACCCCTTCCTGCGCTGCCGCGAGCCGGCCGTGGTCGAATCCGTCAACAAGTACCTGGGGTCGCGCGTTTCTGATCCCGTGAAAGTGTTCGCCGCCATCCGCGACTGGAAAAACCGCTCTTGAGAGCCGGCACGCTCCTGGCGCTGGCGGCCGCGCTCCTGCTGCAGGCCTGCGGCACGCGCCCGGTGCAGCCCTCGGCGGGCCCCGAGCGACCAGCGACGTCCGCGAGAACCGGC
>DASWEU010000180.1:0-4462 GCA_036394595.1 Burkholderiales bacterium
AGCCGGCGGCTTCGATTCCCTGCGGCTTCATCAGGTCCGGGCTGCCGGTGGGACTGCACATCGTCGGCCCGCGCTACCAGGATGCCCTGGTGCTGCGCGCGGCGCGCGCCTTCGAGACGGCGCGGCCGATCCGCCTGCCCGCGCTATAACAGCTCGAGGTCCAGCGACCAGGTCGAGATGATCTTGTCTTCGTCCAGCATCGCCCCGCGCACGGTGTAGCGGCTCTTGCCGCGCTGCTGGATGCACTCGTAGCCGCGGAACTTGCCGGTGGGGCTCGCGTAGAAGGAAAGGATGGCGTCGCCGGCGAGCACGAAGCGACCGCGCAGCGCGCCGATCGCCGGGTTGGTGGAGGTCCAGTGCGTGGACAGCGCCCCCGGCGTCCAGGGCTCGATCTCGTAGCGGTTGTGGTGCAGCGCCGGCCGGTCGCCCTTCACGCGCAGCACGCCCTCGAACAGCCAGCGCTTCTCTTCATGGCGAATGACGGTCTCGCCCGTGACCGGCGCGGCGCGGCCGCCGCCGTCGCGGTACTCGCCTTCCGCGCGCCAGCTGCCTTCCTTCAGGAGGAAGGAATGCTCTATCCGTGAATCTCCTGGCTGTCCTTGGGCGCCTGCCCGCGCTTGTCCATCTCGTAGTCGCGGATCACCGAGGCGATGCGCAGCCGGTAGGACGAGAAGATGCTGGCGCGCCCCTTCTTCTGCGCCTCGCGGTGCCGTTGCAGGTTGCGCCACTTGGCCACCGACGCATCATCGCGCCAGAACTGCAGCGAGAGGAATTTGCCCTTGCTGGCGATGCTTTCGAAGCGCTCAAGGGAAATGAAACCGTCGGCCTTGGCGAGGTCGTCGCGCAGAGTGTCCACCAGCTTGAGGTATTCCGGAAACTTTCCCTCGGTGGGGGTGAACTCGAAAATCACGGCGATCACGGGCGGCGTCCCTCCCAGGCGTTGCGCAGCAGCTCGAGCACCGGATCGTACTCGACCTTGCGCGGGTTCGGGTACGGCGCCGCCACGGCGATCTTCGCCGCGCGCTCGATATCGGCCTCCTGCATGCCGATGTCGGCCAGGCGCATGGGCAGCCCGAGGCTCTTTTGCAGTTCCCAGAGATTCTTTCCCTGCAGAGCATGTGCAATTCGCTTCATCGCCTCAGGAGCCGCCTCACTGTTGTATTTCAAAGCATGCGGCAGCATGATCGAGTGCGTCTCGGCGTGCGGCAGGCCGAAGCCGCCGAGCACGTGGCAGAGCTTGTGGTGCAGCGCCACGCTGGTGGTGGCGATGCTGCAGCCGGCGAGCCAGGAGCCGTAGAGCGCATCGGACCGGGCTTCAAGATCTTTTCCGTTGGAAATGATTTTCTTTAAAGAAGAAGAAAGAGCTCTTATCCCTTCCTCGGCCATCAACGACACGATCGGGTTGCCATCATGCGCGTACA
Organism: Burkholderiales bacterium; assembly: GCA_036394595.1. Taxonomy (GTDB): domain Bacteria; phylum Pseudomonadota; class Gammaproteobacteria; order Burkholderiales; family SG8-39; genus SCGC-AG-212-J23. The sequence goes on from DASWEU010000180.1 coordinate 1,422, forward strand.
GCGCCTCGGCGCAGTGGGCGATGGCATTCATGCCGCTTGCGGCGGAGACCGCAGCCGGCAGATCGAGCGTCAGTTCCGGGTCGTAGACCACTACCTTGGGGAGCACCTTCGGATCGCGCCCCGTTTTTTTTGAATTATTTTCTGAAATACCCCAAATCGTCGTCATCTCGGAACCGGAATACGTCGTCGGCACCGCGACCACCGGCAGGCCCGAGGTGAGCGCGATCGCCTTGCCGAAGCCGATGGTCGAGCCGCCGCCGACGGCAACGCAGCAGTCGGCTTGCAACGAAGCCGCGAGATTTCTCGCCTCCGTGGCGGCTTCGATGGGCGTGTGCATCACGACTTTGTCGTAAATACCGGCGACTTTGAGGTGTTTTCCTATAGCGGAAACCATGGATGCACGGCCGGGAGTCGTCAACAGCAGCGCCCTTTTTGCGCCCAGCCTCTCGATTTCAGCAGGTAATTGGCTTACCGAACCCGCGCCGAACACTACGCGGGACGGCAGGCCGTTGTAGACGAAGGGATTCACGTCCAGATCTTCGCCGCGGTTTCCAGCAGCAGGCCGAGCTTGCGCTTCTCCAGGTCCTCGGTCATCGGGTTGGGCAGGACGTTGAACTTGGACATCGCGGAACTGCCGAAGCCGCATTGCGGGCACAGGCCGAGCTGCTCGAGCGGGACGTGGCGGGCGGCTTCTTCGATTTTTCTCTGAATCTCACTGATGGATTCGAGGGCAGGCCGCTTCGTACTCACTACGCCGAGAAAAGCCGTCTTGCCCTTCTTCAGGTATTTCAGCGGCGCGAAATCGCCGGCGCGCGGCGAATCGTATTCCAGCAAATAAGCGTCCACATTCAGCCGGTCGAACAGCCGCTCGGCGATCGGCGCGTAGCCACCGTCGCCCATCCACAGGCCCTGCATGTTGCCGCGGCAAAGGTGCAGCACGGCCCGCATGTCCTTCGGCCTGCGCGAAATGGCGCGGTTGATGACGTCGACGTAGGTGTCGATCAGCCTGTCGGGATCTTCGCCGTGCTGTTTCGCGACGGCGCGATTGGTCTCGTCGCAGCATAGCGTGAGCGGCACCTCGTCGAGCTGCAGGACCCGGCAGCCCAGCTTGCCGAGCGCGTCGATCTCCTCCTGGTAGATGCGCACCAGGTCGTCCCAGTACGGCTTGGCGTCCGGATAGATCGAGCGGTCCATCGCCTCGCCGAAATGCCCGAAGTGCATGTGGGAAGGGGTAGGCATGGTGACCTTGGGAATTTTCGCCGTGTTGGCCTTCAAGAAGGCAAAGTCCTCGGTGACGATCCCCCGCGTGCGCTTCAGCTTCCGGGTCGCCACCGGCGCCGGCGCCGGAGCCGACACCCCCGCGTCGTTGTGAAAGGTCAGGTACGACGCCTTGAAGGTGAAGCCTTCGACGGCGCTGAGAAATCCCCGCGACCAGCCGCCACGGCGGAACTCGCCGTCCGTGACCCATTGCAGGCCGAGGTCTTCCTGGAGCCGCACTGCTTCTCGAATCGATTTCTCGAGAATTTCATTGAAAGGTCCCTCGGCAAGCCTGCCCTGCTCGTGCTCCACCCAGGCCTGCATCAGTGCGGGCGGCCGCACCAGGCTCCCTACATGGTCGACATGCGCTGCGATCATTGCCTCACCTCCACGGGAAGACGGGTCAGCCGGCGGCTGGCGGTACGGTCCATGAACTCCACCTCGGGCGTATCGATCAGGTAGTCCGGGTAGCGCTCGAGGAAGCCGGCGATCGCCTCGCGCAGCTCCATACGCGCGAGCGCCGCGCCGAGGCAGTAGTGCACGCCGTGCCCGAGCGTGACGTGGCGGTTGGGGCTGCGCGCCACGTCCAGCCGGTCGGGGTTCGGGAACTGCGCGGGGTCGCGGTTCGCCGCGCCAATCAAGATGTGCAGGATCTGCCCCTTGCGGATGGAGCGGCCGCCGATCTCGAAGTCCTCGCGCGCCGTGCGGATGCCGCGCTGGGTAGGGGCGTCGTAACGCAGGAATTCCTCCGCCGCGGAATCGATCAGCTGCGGGTCCGCCCGCAGCTTCGCCAGCTCCGCGGGAAAGCGCTTGAGGTGCATCAGCGACAGCGAGATCGCGCTGCGCGAGGTGCCGCCACCGGCGGTGGCCATCATGTTGCAGTTGGCGAGGACCTCGAGCTCGGTCAGCCGCTCGCCGCTCACCTCGGCCTGCACCATGGCGCTGATCATGTCCTCGCCGGGCCGCTGCCGCCGCTCGCGGATGAAGGCGCCGAAGTATTCCTCCTGCGCGTCGAGGATCGACTTCTGCTCCGCGGCCATCGTCTCGCGGTCCGGCGCCACCGGCTGGAACAGGAAATTGGAGCAGCGGTCGCTCCAGGTGCGGATGCGGTCCTCGTCCGCCTCCGGCAGCCCGAGCAGGTCGATCATCACCAGCACCGGGATGCGCGCGGCGAACTCCAGGTAGGCGTCGAAACGGGCGCGCCCCCGCAGGCCATCCAGCACCTGGGTGACGCGCTGGCGGATACGGGGGCGAATGGCTTCAATGGCGCGCGGCGACATCGCCTTCAGGAACAGCGCCTTCAGCCGGTCGTGGTACTCATCGTCCCGGTAGAGCAGCCAGCGCGTGTAGTGCTCGACGATGGAGCTGAAGCGCTCGCGCTTCGCGCGCGGCAGGTAGGAATAGAGGGTCTCGACCCGGTCAACGCTCAGGTCGGGCCGCACCTGCAGGTCGTAGACGTCCTGGTAGCGCGTGAAGAGCCACGCGGTCGCCTTGTCCGACCAGTGCACCGGCGCCTCGCTGCGCATGCGGTGATAGATGGGATAAGGGTCCCGCACCGCCTCACGCGTGAACAGGCCGAAATCGTCCTCGCCGCTCACTTCAGGGCTCTCGGCAACGAAAGAGCAATGTCCGGAAACAACGTGAGCAGCGCAAGCAATACCAGGTCGGCGAGGATGAACGGCAGCACGCCGCGGTAGATGGTGCGCAGCGAGATCTGCGGCGCGAGGCCGTGCAGGATGAAGACGATGATGCCGATCGGCGGGATGATCATGCCGAGCTCGATC
>DASWEU010000181.1:0-9637 GCA_036394595.1 Burkholderiales bacterium
CCAAGCCTGCCGCCGACAAGGGCGACAAGAAAGACAAGAAGTAACCGGTGATCCGCCTCGTTGTCGGGCTCGGCAATCCGGGCAAGGAGTACGAGCGCACGCGCCACAACGCGGGTTTCTGGCTGGTCGAACGGCTGGCCACCTCTACCGGGGTGACGCTGCGCAAGGACCCGAAGTTCAAGGCGCTGGTCGGCCGCCACGACGCCGCCGCGGCGTGGCTGCTGTTGCCGCAGGGCTTCATGAATTCCAGCGGCCATCCGGTGCAGATGCTCGCCGGGTTCTTCAAGATCAAGCCCGAGGAAATCCTGGTGGTGCACGATGAACTCGACTTTCCGCCGGGCACGGCGCGCCTGAAGCAGGGCGGCGGCATCGCCGGCCACAACGGCCTGAAGGACATCTCGCAACGCCTGGGCACCCATGAGTACTGGCGCTTGCGCCTGGGCGTGGGCAAGCCGCCACCGGGAACCGAGGGCGCCGACTACGTGCTGCAGAAGCCGCCGGCGGAAGAGCGCGCGGCGATCGACGCGGCGCTCGACAACGCGCTTGGCGTGATGCCGCAGATCCTTGCCGGCGACGTGCAGGGCGCGATGCATAAGCTCCACACGCAGGACAAGGCGGTCGAAGCGAAGAAAGCGGAGGCGCCAAAAAAGGAAAAGCAAAAAGTATCTCCTGCGGCAAAGCCCGAGGCCGCCAAACCGGGCTTCCTGAAGTCGCTGTTCGGTAAAAAATGAGCCTGAAGTGCGGCATCGTCGGCTTGCCCAACGTCGGCAAGTCGACTCTCTTCAATGCCCTGACCAAGGCGGGCATCGCCGCGGAGAACTATCCCTTCTGCACCATCGAGCCCAACGTCGGCATCGTGCCGGTGCCCGACCTGCGCCTCGACGTCATCGCCGGGATCGAGCAGCCGCAGAAAGTGGTGCCGGCGGTGGTCGAGTTCGTCGACATCGCCGGACTGGTTGCCGGCGCCTCGAAGGGCGAAGGACTCGGCAACAAATTTCTCGCCAATATCCGCGAGACCGATGCCATCGCCCATGTGGTGCGCTGCTTCGAGGACCCCAACGTGATCCACGTCGCCGGCAAGGTCGATCCCGTTTCCGACATCGAAACCATCAATACCGAGCTTGCGCTCGCCGATCTCGACGCGGTGGAGCGGCAGATCTCCAAGCATGCCAAGGTGGCGCAGACCATTGGCGACAAGGATGCGGTGCGCCTCGTCGCGGCGCTGAACAAGGTGAGGGACGTTCTGGATGCCGGCCGCCCGGCGCGCATGGCCGAGCTGTCGAAAGAGGAGCGCGCCGTCATCGCGCCGTTTTTTCTCCTCACCATGAAGCCGACGATGTACATCGCCAACGTCGCCGAGAAAGGCTCGGACGCTCTGCTGCAAAAGGTAATTTCATTTGCGGAAAAGGAAAAAGCCCCGGTGGTGCCGATCAGCGCGGCGATCGAATCGCAGATCGCCGACATGCCCGACGAGGACAAGAAGATCTTCCTCGCCGACCTGGGCATGAAAGAGCCTGGCCTCAACCGCGTGATTCGCGCCGCCTACAAGGTCCTCGGCCTGCAGACCTATTTCACCGCCGGGCCGAAGGAAGTGCGTGCCTGGACCGTGCAGGCGGGAGCCACCGCGCCGCAGGCTGCGGGCGTAATCCACACCGACTTCGAGCGCGGCTTCATCCGCGCCGAGGTGGCCTCCTATGACGATTTCGTCGCCTGCAACGGTGAGCTGGGCGCCAAGGAAGCCGGCAAGCTGCGGCTGGAAGGGAAGGATTACACTGTGCGCGACGGCGACGTGATCCACTTCCGCTTTAATGTCTAGAAATCTCTCTTACTTCAACGGATGAACCTGCGCTTCGAGACGGCGACGGCCAAGGACCTGCCGCAGCTGGTCGAGCTGCTCGGCCAGCTGTTCGCCCAGGAAGCGGAATTCACGCCCGACGCAGCGAAGCAGGAGACGGCGCTCAAGCTGATCCTCGCCGATCCGAAGACCGGCAAGGTGTTCGTCGCGCGCGACGGCGCGCGGGTAGTGGCGATGGCGAGCCTGCTCTACACCGTCAGCACCGCCGAAGGCGGCAGGGCGGCGCTGTTCGAGGACCTGGTGGTGCGGCCCGACCACCGCCAGCAGGGCATCGGCGCGCAGCTGCTCGAATACGTCATCGCCCAGGCGCGCGCCGAGGGCGTGCTGCGCCTGACACTGCTCACCGACATGCAGAACGAGAACGCCCAGCTGCTCTACCGCAAGCTGGGATTCGTCGGCTCGCCGATGAAACCGATGCGGCTCAAGCTCAAGCCGCGGAAGTAGGCGCGGCCCGCTCGGCGAAGATCTTTTTCAGCGTTTCCCGGAACGACAGCAACTCGGCGCCCTGCAGGATTCCCTGCTGCGCCATCTCGCGGTGCAGCCGCGGCAGGTGGTAGTGCGGCACCGAAGCGTAGAGGTGGTGCTCGATGTGGTAGTTGACGTGGTGCGGGAAGATAAGCCACGCCAGCCACGCCGGCGCGAGGTTGGTGCGCGCCGCGGTGAGCGGCGAGGAGAAATCGGTGGTCGCGCCGTGCTCGGCGATGGCGCGCAGCCGCAGGATGGCCTGAACGACGGTTACCAGCGGCAGGATCCATAGCACCAGGTATTGCGTCAGGAATCCGAGCCAATAGAAAAACAGCAGGGCAATGACATGAAATGCGATGACGGCATTCCTGTCGCTGCGCGCTTCTTCCTTTAGTTTCGCCGAGGTGTCGTCCAGCGGCCTTACCGCGACGTTGGTGGCGGTATTCAAGGCCGGTGCGCCGCCAAGGAAATAGGCGTAGGTCTTCCATGCGGTGAATCCTGAAAGATCTTTCAGGAGTTTTCGAATCAAATACCCGCGGCCGCGAGGGTATCCCCCATGCAGAGCGGTGTCGGGGTCGAGCTCGCCGTAGAGGTTGTTGTGGTGCAGGCGGTGAATCACGCGGTAAGTGCACATCGACAGGCCCTGCACGGTCGCGCAGGCGCGTCCCACCAGGTCGTTGATGCGCCGGTTCTCGAAAAGCAGATAGTGAGCGGCGTCGTGCGCGATGACGAAGAGCGCATGCTGGCGCGTGCCGATAATCATGACCGCAATGAAAATGACGAATGGGTTCGGCCAGTAGTACAGAGCGAACCCCAGAGAAACGGCGATCACGGCAACATCATCGAAGACCGCCAGGCCCGAACGCCAAGCCGAGCGCTGCGTCAGCCGATGAATGACTTCCTTGGGTAAGGCTTTTCGAAAATCGTCCTTGAACTCTTCACCCGTCACGTGCCCGCGGCCTTTTACTGTATGCCGCCAAGCAGGATGTATTTCACTTCGAGGAATTCCTCGAGGCCGTACTTCGACCCTTCGCGCCCCAGCCCGGATTGCTTGATGCCGCCAAAGGGCGCGACTTCGGTCGAAAGGATGCCGGAGTTGACGCAGACCATGCCGGTTTCCATCGCTTCGGCGGCGCGGAATACCCGTCCGATATCGCGCGCGTAGAAGTATCCGGCGAGGCCGAATTCGGTGTCGTTCGCCATGGCGATGGCGTCGTCGTCCGTCTTGAACCGGAACAGCGGCGCGACGGGACCGAAAGTCTCCTCGCGCGCTACGCGCATCGCCTGCGTCACCCCGGTCAGGATCGTCGGCTCGAAAAACAGCCCGCCGAGTCGGTGCGGCTTGCCGCCGAGCACCACCTTCGCGCCTTTCGCGGTCGCGTCCGCGACATGCTCCTCGACTTTTTTGAGGCCGTTGGCATCGATCAGGGGGCCGATGACGACCCCCGGCTCGGTGCCGGCGCCGACCTTGAAGCCCTTGACCTTCTCGGTGAGCTTGGCGGCGAACGCGTCGTAGACGCTGTCCTGCACGTAGATGCGGTTCGCGCACACGCAGGTCTGCCCCGCATTGCGGTACTTCGACGCTATCGCGCCCTCGACCGCGGCGTCGAGATCGGCGTCGTCGAACACGATGAACGGCGCATTGCCGCCCAGCTCGAGGGAGAGCTTCTTGATGGTGTCCGCCGACTGCTTCATCAGGACGCGGCCGACCTCGGTCGAGCCGGTGAAGGAGAGCTTTCTCACCACCGGGTTCGCGCACAGTTCCGCGCCGATGATGCGCGCGTTGCCCGTGATGATGTTGAGCACGCCTTTGGGAATGCCGGCGCGTTCCGCAAGCTCGGCCATCGCCAGCGCCGAATAAGGGGTCTGGCTGGCCGGCTTGATGACCACGGTGCAGCCCGCGGCGAGCGCGGGACCGGCCTTGCGGGTGATCATCGCGTTCGGAAAATTCCACGGGGTAATCAGGGCCGCAACGCCAATCGGCTGCTTGATCACAAGAATCCGCTTGTCGGCCTGGTGCTGCGGGATCATGTCGCCGTAGGCGCGCTTGCCTTCCTCGGCGAACCACTCGATGAACGAGGCGCCATAGGCGATTTCGCCGCGCGCTTCCGCGAGCGGCTTGCCCTGCTCGGCGGTGAGGATCTGCGCCAGGTCCTCCTGGGCGGCCATCATCAGCTCGAACCATTTGCGCAGGATGACGGCGCGCTCCTTCGCGGTCTTCGCGCGCCAGGCCGGCCAGGCGCGCTCGGCCGCCTCGATGGCGCGGCGCGTTTCTTCCGTCCCCAGATCCGGCACCGAGCCGAGTATCGCGCCGCTCGCCGGGTTATGGACGGCGAGAGTTTTCTTGCCTCCGACCCATGCGCCATCGATGTAGCACTGCTCGCGGAAGAGCTTGGCGTCCTTGAGGGAGAGGGCTTGCAGTCCGGCTTGCGCGGGAGCGTTCATGGCGGCCTCCAAAAAGGAAATTTTACTCCCGGCTCTGGTTACAATGGTTGTCTGACAACTGAGGAGGAGTCATGAAAACTCTACTTGCGATCGCGCTCTGCGCGATCGCCACCGCAGCGCAGGCGCAATATCCGCAGCGCCCGGTCCAGCTGATCGTGCCCTGGGGCGCGGGCGGCGGCACCGATGCCACGGCGCGCATCATTGCAGCGCTGATGGAGAAGGACCTGAAGCAGCCGATCAACGTCGTCAACCGCACCGGCGGCTCGGGCGTGGTCGGCCACGATGCGATCGCCAAGTCGCCGGCCGACGGTTACACCATCGGCCTGATCACGGTGGAAATCACGATGATGCACCACGTCGGTCTCACCGCGCTCGGGCCCAGCGATTACACGCCGATCGGCCTGGTGAACGCCGATCCGGCCGGCATTCACGTGCGCGTCGACTCGCCGTACAAGAACGTCAAGGAGCTGTTTGCGGCGATCAAGGCCAATCCCGGCAAGTTGAAGGCATCGGGCACCGGCCAAGGCGGTATCTGGCACCTCGCCATCGCGGGACTTCTCAAGGAACAGGGCATCGATCCCGCGGCGCTGCCGTGGGTGCCGTCCAACGGCGCCGCGCCCGGGCTGCAGGACATGGTCGCCGGCGGCGTCGATGTCGTGCCGTGCTCCGTTCCCGAGGCGCGCGCGATGATCGATTCGGGCAAAGTGAGGGCTCTCGCGATCATGGACGCCAACCCGCCCACGCTCTATCCGAATGTGCCGACGCTGCAAAAGGAAATCGGCAGCAACTGGTCGATGCCGGCATGGCGCGTGATCGCGGCACCCAAGGGCATTCCGGCCGATGTCCAGAAAACGCTCGCTGGCGCGCTGAAGAAAGTCTACGACTCCAAGGAGTACAAGGACTTCATGGCGAGCCGCGGCTTCGGCGTGGTCTGGGCCGACGCGGCCGGCACGACGAAGTTCATGGCCAAGGCCGATGCCGATATGGGCGCGACCCTCAAGGCCGTCGGCCTGGCAAAGTAATTTATCCGGCAACATGAAGATCAACGACGCGCTGAGCGGCGCGGCGCTAGTCGCGCTCGGCGCGGTGGTGCTCTGGCACATCCAGGGCTTTCCGCCGATGCCGGGGCAGAAGTACGGTCCGGCCTGGTTCCCCGGCCTGATCGCGATCGGCTTCATCGCCTGCGGTGCGCTGCTCATGACGGCGCGCCTGCGCGCGGCAACCTCCGAAGCGCTGTTCGCGTTGCCGGAGTGGTCGCGACGCGCGCGCCCGGTAGCCGGCGTCGCCTCCGTAATCGCGGGTCTCCTGCTCTACATCTTCGCGGTCGACACGCTCGGCTTTCACCTCACGGCGGGCGCGCTGCTGCTCGCCTGGTCACGCCTGCTGGGCGCGTCGTGGCGGCTCGCCCTGCCGGTGTCGATTGCGGCGACGGTGGTGATTCACCTCGCGTTCTACAAGCTGCTCAAGGTGCCTTTGCCCTGGGGCCTGCTCGAGCGCTTCGCCTTCTGAGATGACCGCCGCAGTCCTGTCGCAGGCGCTCGGGCTGGTGTTCGATCCCTACGTGCTGTGGGTCATCGTTGCATCGGCCGCCTTCGGCCTTTTCGTCGGCGCGATTCCCGGGCTCACCGCCACCATGGCGACGGCGCTGCTGGTGCCGGTCACCTTCTTCATGCCGCCGGTGCCCGCGATCGCTTCGATCGTCACCGCGACGGCGATGGCGATTTTCGCCGGCGATATTCCGAGTTGCCTGCTGCGCATGCCCGGGACACCCGCCTCGGCCGCGTACACCGACGAGGCCTACGCGATGACCAAGCAAGGCCAGGGCGAAGTCGCCCTCGGCGCGGGACTCGTGTTTTCGGTGATCGGCGGCCTGTTCGGCACTGCCGTGCTGATCGTGGCCGCGCCGGCGCTGGCCGAGATCGCGCTCAAATTCTCCTCCTTCGAGTACTTCTGGCTGGTGGTGCTGGGACTGTCGAGCGCAGTGTTCCTCGCCATCGGCAATCCGCTGAAGGGCGTGGTGTCGCTCCTGATCGGGCTGCTGGTCGCCTCGGAGGGCCTGGACAATCCGGCGGCGTTTCCGCGCTTTACGTTCGGCAGCGCGGAGCTGGCCGGCGGTCTTACGCTCATCCCGATCATGATCGGCATGTTCGCGATCTCCGAAATCGTCCGCAACGTCGCCACCATGGACCAGCCCTGGGAGATGGCGCAGACCAAGATCGGCAATGTCTTCACCGGCATGTGGGGCTTGACCAAAAAATACCCGCTGCAGATCCTGCGCGGTTCGGCGCTCGGCACGGCGATCGGCGCGCTGCCCGGCGCCGGCGCCGACATCGCCGCCTGGATGTCGTATGCGATGTCGAAGAAATTTTCGCGAGAGCGGGAGAAATTCGGCACCGGCCACGTCGAGGGCATCGTCGAAGCGGGCGCGTCCAACAACTCGGCGCTCGCCGGCGCCTGGATCCCGGCGCTGGTGTTCGGCATTCCCGGCGATTCGATCACCGCGATCGTGATCGGCGTGCTCTACATCAAGGGCCTGAATCCCGGCCCGACCATCTTCCTGGAGAAGGCGCCGGAGATGTATGCCATCTTCATCGTCTTCATTCTCGCCAACCTCCTGATGGTTCCGCTCGGCGTCGCCGCGATCCGCGGCGCCAGCCAGTTGCTGCGCGCGCCGCGCGAAGTGCTGATGCCGGTGATCCTGCTGTTCTGCGTCGTCGGCTCGTTCGCCATCAACAACTCGCTGTTCGGCGTCGTCCTGATGCTGGTGTTCGGCATCGTCGCCTTCATCATGGAAGAGAACGGATTCCCGGTAGCGCCGGCGATCCTCGGCATGGTGCTGGGCTCGATGCTGGAAGAGAATTTCATCAGCTCGATGATCAAGGCGGACGGGCGCCTGCTGGCATTTTTCGAGCGGCCGATCGCCGGCGGTCTCGGCATTCTGACGCTGGCGGTGATAGCGATCCCGGTGCTGCGGCGCTTATTTCGCGGTGCAGTATGAATTATCGGGTTAGGATTCAAATTCCCAGGAGGAGCAAACCATGATCAAGTTTGTCGTCAACGGCAAGCAAGCGATTTCCGATCAGCCGGCCGACACGCCGCTGCTATGGGTAATCCGCGACGAGCTCGGCATGACCGGCACCAAGTTCGGCTGCGGCATGGCGCAGTGCGGTGCCTGCACCGTGCACGTCGATGGCGCGCCGACGCGCTCCTGCGTCACGCCGGTTTCCGCCGTGAGCGGCAAGAAGATCACCACCATCGAGGGCCTGTCGCCCGCGGGCGAGCACCCGCTGCAACAGGCCTGGATCGAGGAGCAGGTGCCGCAATGCGGCTACTGCCAGTCGGGCCAGATCATGACGGCGGCGGCCCTGCTGGCAAAGAACAAGTCGCCCTCGCGCGCGCAGATCGTCGATCACATGAAGGGCAACATCTGCCGTTGCGGCACTTATAACCAGATCGTGGCCGCCATCCAGCGCGCCGCGAAGGCCTGAGGGGGCGCCGATGAAAAACGCATTCGAAGGCATCGCCTTCCGCAGCATTTCCCGCCGCGCCTTCCTCGTGTCGAGCACCGCCACCGGTATAGGCGTAGTTTTTGGAAATCTGATTAATGTTAAAAAAGCATTCGGCCAGTCCGCACCGCTATCGCCCAACGCCTGGGTGCGCGTCGGCACCGACAACATCGTTACTATTTTTTCGCCGGCCGCCGAAATGGGGCAGGGCGTGATGACTTCGATGCCGCTCCTGATCGCCGAGGAAATGGACCTCGACTGGGCGCGCTGCCGCGTCGAGCAGTCGCCCTACGAGCCCAAGACCTTCGGCAATCCGCTGTTCGGCGGCGGCATGATCGCCGGCGCTTCGCGCACCACGCGCGGCTACTACCAGATCATTCGCCTCGCCGGCATGCAGGCGCGCGCAGTGATGGTGGAGAGCGCCGCCGGCAAGCTGGGCGTGCCGGCCTCCGAATTGAGCACCGAGCCGCACACGGTGGTGCACCGCGCTTCCGGGCGGCGCCTCTCCTACGGCGAGATCGCCGCTTTCGCACAGGTGCCCGCCAATCCGCCGCAGTTTGCGCCGGCGCAGCTCAAGCCGGCGAGCCAGTTCCGCCTCATCGGCAAGGACCAGCCGCGCATCGACGTTCCCGACAAGGTCACCGGGCGGGCGAAGTACGGCATCGACACGCGTCTCCCCGGCATGGTTTACGCCACGGTGCTGCGCGCGCCGGTCAACGGCGAGGCGCCGCTCGACATCGACTACAGCGAGGCGCGCAAGGTGCCGGGAGCGCTGCAGTTCGTGCGCATGCCCTATGGCGTCGGCATCATCGCCGAGAGCTACCCCGCCGCGCTGAAGGCGAAGAAGCTGGTCAAGGTCACCTGGAGCCAGCGCTCCAAGGCACGCGACTACAACCCCGACAAGATCATCGGCGAGTTCACCGAGCGGGTGCGTGACGTCGCCGACAAGGGCGTGCCCTACGAGGCGCACGGCGACGTGCGCAGCGCGCTCGCGACGGCGGCCAAACGCGTGGTGGCGGAGTACAGCTCGCTCAACGTCACCCATGCCACGCTCGAACCGCAGAACTGCACCGCGCGCGTCGACGGCGACCGCATCGAGTTCTGGGCGCCGACGCAGGCGCCCTTCGGTGTCTTCCTGGCGGCGGTCAAGGGCCACGGCTTCAAGCCGGAAAACGTGAAGATCAACACCACGCTGCTCGGCGGCGGCTTCGGCCGGCGCGCGGAGAACGACTACGCGGTCGACGTCGGTTTTCTCGCCAAGGCGGTGCCCGGCACGGCCGTGAAGATGATCTGGAGCCGCGAGGACGACATCCAGCACACCAAGCCGCGCCCGCTGGCGGTGCAGCGCCTGGAGGCGGGGCTCGAT
>DASWEU010000182.1:0-5615 GCA_036394595.1 Burkholderiales bacterium
GGAGCGCGGCCTGGGGCAGAAAACCGCCATCGTGTTCGAGGCCGACGACGGCAGCGTGACGCGCGTCAGCTACGCCGAGTTGCTGCAGCGGACCTGCAAACTGGCCAACGCGTTGCGCGCCGCCGGTGTCAAGAAGGGCGATCGCGTCGTCGTCTACATGCCGATGTCAGTGGAGGGCGTTGTCGCCATGCAGGCCTGTGCCCGCATCGGTGCGACGCACTCGGTGGTGTTCGGCGGCTTCTCGGCGAAGAGCCTGCAGGAGCGCATCATCGATGCCGGCGCGACCGAGGTCATTACCGCCGACGGTCAGTTCCGCGGCGGCAAGGAGATCCCGCTCAAGCCGGTGGTGGACGAAGCGTTCGGCATGGGCGGCTGCGAGAAGGTGCGCAACGTCATCGTCTACAAGCGCACCGGCAGCAAGATTCCGATGCAGGCGCCGCGCGACAAGTGGTGGGACGACGTCATCAAGGGTCAGCCCGACAGCTGCGAACCAACGTGGGTCAATGCGGAGCACCCGCTTTTCATCCTCTACACCTCGGGCTCGACCGGCAAGCCCAAAGGCGTGCAGCATTCGACCGGCGGCTATCTGCTGTGGGCGATGCTCACCATGAAGTGGGTGTTCGACTACAAGCCGTCGGATGTCTTCTGGTGTACGGCCGACGTCGGCTGGGTGACGGGCCACACTTACATCACCTATGGCCCGCTCGCCGTCGGCGCGACCGAAGTGATGTTCGAGGGCGTGCCGAGCTACCCGGACGCGGGCCGCTTCTGGAAAATCATCCAGGACCACAAGGTGAACGTGTTCTACACGGCGCCGACCGCAATCCGCTCGCTCATCAAGGCGGGCGGCGATTTGCCAAAGAAATACAACTTGTCCTCGCTGCGCATCCTCGGCACGGTCGGCGAGCCGATCAATCCCGAGGCGTGGATGTGGTACCACGAGACCGTCGGCGGCGGACGCTGCCCGATCGTCGATACCTGGTGGCAGACCGAGACCGGCGGGCACATGATCTCTCCGCTCCCCGGGGCGATCCCCACCAAGCCGGGCTCGGCGACGCTGCCGCTTCCCGGCATCTTTGCCGACATCGTCGACGAAACGGGGCGTCCGGTCGGCAAAGGCAAGGGCGGAATCCTGGTTATCAAGCGCCCATGGCCCGCGATGATCCGCACCATCTGGGGCGATCCGGAGCGCTACAAGAAGAGCTACTACCCGGACGATTTCCAGGGCAAGTACTACCTCGCGGGCGACGGCGCCAGCACCGACCAGGAGGGCTACTTCCGCATCATGGGCCGCATCGACGACGTGCTGAACGTCTCCGGCCACCGCCTCGGCACCATGGAAATCGAATCGGCACTGGTGGCGAATACCAAACTGGTCGCGGAGGCCGCCGTGGTCGGCCGCCCGGACGATCTCACCGGCGAGGCGGTATGCGCGTTCGTGGTGCTCAAGGGCCCGCGCCCGAGCGGCGACGAGGCGCAGAAGATCGCCAAGGAGCTGCGCGACTGGGTGGGCAAGGAGATCGGCGCCATCGCCAAGCCCAAGGACATCCGCTTCGGCGACAACCTGCCCAAGACACGCTCGGGCAAGATCATGCGCCGGCTGCTGCGCTCCATCGCCCGGGGCGAGGCGATCACGCAGGACGTCTCGACGCTCGAGAACCCTGCGATCCTGGAGCAGTTAAAACAAAGCACCTGACGGGGAGGACGTCATGGCAATCAAGATCGGGCGCTGCGCAAAGTGCGGGGACCCCAACGAGCTGAAGACGCTGGCGTCGGTCACCGGCCTGGACGGGCCGCTCCAGCTGACCGTACTCGAGATGCCGGTGTTCGCCTGCGCCAAGAAACACAAGGCACCGGTGCATCGCGATTTCATGCTCTGGCTGATCGGCGAGATTCGCGCGCGCGAAGCGCAGGTCGTGGCCGGCAAGGAGGAGGGCATGATCTTCAAGAAGTACCACTGCGGAGCATGCGGCAAGGAACTGGCGTCGAAATCCGAGCGCCGGCAGGCGTTTCCGTATGAGCTGAAATATGAGGAATTGCAGCCGTTCAAGATCCAGCTCGAAATGCCGCTCTACCAATGCACCGCTTGCGGCAAGGAACAGATGCGCTCGACCCGGCAACTTCACGACCACGTGGCACAGTCGGTGATGGGCATCAACGACGCGGCGGGGTTCCCGCACAGCGGCTGATATGGGGGAAATCGAAGGCCGGGGCCAGCGCATGATCGCGCTATGCATGCTGGGCCTGGTGCTGTTCAACTTTCCCATCCTCGCGCTGTTCAACGTCCCCGGCGAGATCTTCGGCGTCCCGGTGCTGTACGCGTACATCTTTGCCGCCTGGGCGGCGCTGATCGCCCTGATGGCCGTGGTGGCGGAGCGGTAGGGCGAGGCGGCGCGCGTGCTTCACGGCCCGGTCATTGTCCTCACGGCGTTCGCCTACCTCGGGCTGTTGTTCGCGATCGCCTACTACGCCGACAAGCGCGCCGACGCCGGCCGCTCGATCATTGCCAGTCCCTATGTCTACAGCCTGTCGCTGGCCGTCTATGCCACGGCGTGGACGTTTTACGGCAGCGTCGGGCGCGCGGCGAGCGACGGCGTGGGCTTCCTGCCGATCTACATCGGCCCGACGCTGATGATCGCGCTGTGGTGGCTGGTGATGCGCAAGATCCTGCGCATCTCCAGGCAGAACCGAATCACGTCGCTGGCCGACTTCATCGCCTCGCGCTACGGCAAGAGCGCCGTGATCGGCGGCCTGGTGACGGTGATCGCCGTAATCGGCATCCTGCCCTACATCTCCCTGCAACTGAAGGCGATCTCGAGCAGCTACTCGATCCTGGTGCAGTACCCGGAGGTGGTGATGCCGGACCAACCCGGCGCCCTGACGGTCGGGGGCGACACGGCGTTCTGGGTGGCGCTGATTCTCGCCGCCTTCACCATCCTGTTCGGCACGCGCCACCTCGACGCCGCCGAGCACCATCAGGGCATGGTCGCCGCCATTGCGTTCGAGTCCCTGGT
The DNA here is from genome assembly GCA_036394595.1 of Burkholderiales bacterium. Classification (GTDB taxonomy): domain Bacteria; phylum Pseudomonadota; class Gammaproteobacteria; order Burkholderiales; family SG8-39; genus SCGC-AG-212-J23. The sequence goes on from DASWEU010000182.1 coordinate 3,015, forward strand.
GAAGCTGCTCGCTTTTCTCGCCGTCGGCGTGTTCGTCACTTTCGGCCTCTACAACGGCTTCGGCGACCTGTTCGGGCGCGCCGCGGCGGAGCCTCGGCTGGCGGCGATGATGACGCCGATCGAGGGGGTGGCGGGCAGCTATGCCAGCTGGGTCTGGCTGACCATCCTGTCGATGATGGCCATCATGTTCCTGCCGCGGCAGTTCCAGGTGACCGTGATCGAGAACCTGGAGGAGAAGCACCTCAACAAGGCGATCTGGCTGTTCCCGCTCTACATGCTGGCGATCAATATTTTCGTCCTGCCGATCGCTTTCGGCGGGTTATTGCACTTTCCCGACGGCCGGGTGGATGCCGATACCTTCGTGCTGACGCTGCCGATGGCCGAGAAGCAGGAGCTGCTCGCCTTGCTGGTCTTCATCGGCGGCCTGTCGGCGGCGACCGGCATGGTGATCGTGGAGACCATCGCGCTGTCGACTATGGTCTGCAACGACCTTCTGATGCCGGTGCTGCTGCGGATGAAGCGCCTGCGCCTCAACCAGCGGCCCGACCTGACCGGCCTCCTGCTCGGCATCCGGCGCGGCGCCATCGTGCTGATCCTGCTGCTGGGCTACCTCTATTTCAAGCTTGCCGGCGAGGCCTACGCGCTGGTCTCGATCGGCCTGATCTCGTTTGCGGCGGTAGCGCAGTTCGCCCCGGTAGTGCTGGGCGGGATTTTCTGGAAGGGCGGCACGCGCAACGGCGCCCTGTGCGGGCTGATCGCGGGATCCCTGGTCTGGCTCTACACGCTGCTGCTGCCGGCCATCGCGCGCTCGGGCTGGCTGCCGCTCGGGCTGCTCGAGCAGGGCCCGTTCGGCATCGAGCTGCTCAAGCCGCTCGCCCTGTTCGGCCTCGCCGGCCTCGACCAGATCACCCACGCCATGATCTGGAGCATGATCGCCAACATCGGCGCCTACGTGGCGGTCTCGCTGTCGGCTTCGCCGAGCGCCGAGGAGCACCGGCAGGCGAGCCTGTTCGTCGATGTGTTCCAGCGGGGCGGCGAGACCGGCGGCGCGCGCTTCTGGCGCGGCACCGCGTCGGTGCCCGAGCTGTACAACCTGCTGGCGCGCTTCCAGGGCGCCGAAGCCGCGGACGAGGCGTTGCGCGAGTACGCCGCCGCGCGCCGCCTGCGCTGGCCGCTCGAGCGTGCCGATGCCGAGCTGGTGCACCACGTCGAAGTACAACTCGCTGGCGCCATTGGAGCGGCTTCCGCCCGGGTGATGGTCGCCTCCGTGGTCAAGGAGGATGCGCTCAGCATCGACGAGGTGCGCGAAATCCTCGACGAGGCGTCGCAGGTCGTGGCGTACAGCCATCGCCTCGAGCAGAAGTCGCGCGAGCTCGAGGCCGCCACTGCGGAATTGCGCGCCGCCAACGAGCGGCTGAAGGAGCTCGACCGGATGAAGGACGATTTCGTCTCGACGGTGACGCACGAGCTGCGCACGCCGCTTACTTCGATCCGCGCGTTCTCCGAGATCCTGCGGCAGGATCCGAACGTCGAGCTGCCGCAGCGCAAGCGATTCCTCGACATCATCACCAAGGAGACCGAGCGCCTGACCCGCCTGATCAACCAGGTGCTCGACCTGTCGAAGATCGAGTCGGGCCGCGCCGAATGGCACGAGTCGCAGATCGACATGAAGGAAGTGATCGCCGATTCGGTGGCGGGCATGGGCCAGGTGTTCGAGGAAAGGGAAATCCAGGTCGAGACGCGGCTGCCGGAATGGGCACCGCGGGTGCCGGGCGATGTCGACCGCATCATCCAGGTAATCCTCAATTTGCTGTCCAATGCGGTGAAGTTCTGCGAGCCCGGCCGCGGGCGCATCGAGATCGCGCTGGCGCAGCGCGACGGCTGCCTGCGCGTCGACGTGCGGGATAACGGGCCCGGCGTCAGCGCGGAGGAGCAGGCGGTGATCTTCGACAAGTTCCGCCAGGCCGGGGACACGCTGACCGAAAAGCCGCAGGGCACCGGCCTCGGGCTGCCGATCAGCCGGCACATCGTCGAGCATCACGGCGGCAAGCTTTGGGTGGAGAGCGGGGCGGGGGGCGGCGCCTGCTTCTCGTTCACGCTGCCGCTCGCGCGCGTGGCCGCCGCCGCATGAGCAGGAAAATCCTCATCGCCGACGACGAACCCAATATCGTCACCGCGCTGGAGTTTCTCCTGCAGCGCAGCGGCTACGAGGTCGTCGTGGCGCCGAACGGCGAGGAGGCCCTGAAGCTGATCGGCGCGCACCGGCCGGACCTGGTGCTGCTCGACGTCATGATGCCGCTGCGCAGCGGCTACGACGTCTGCAGCCGGATCCGGGAGCATCCCGACTGGCGGCACATCAAGGTGGTCATGCTGACGGCGAAGGGAAGCGAGACCGAGGAGCGCAAGGGGCTGGCCGCCGGCGCCGACCTGTACATCTCGAAGCCTTTCTCGACGACCGAGCTGGTTGGCAGGATCAACGGACTGCTGGCGCGATAGAATCGCGTCCTTGCGGAGAGATGGCCGAGCGGCTTAAGGCGCACGCTTGGAAAGCGTGTAAGCGTTAATAGCGCTTCGTGGGTTCGAATCCCACTCTCTCCGCCA
>DASWEU010000183.1:0-6246 GCA_036394595.1 Burkholderiales bacterium
ACTCGATGCCGCAGGCGCGCGGCGCGAGCGGCCTGAACCTCCAGGCGGCGGCGAAGCGGCGGAACGGCCCCTCCACTAGGCGCATGTCGATGGATTCGCCCGCCCGGTTCTCGTTGCGGGTGGTGAACGACTGGCGCAGGCCCTTCACGCCCACTTCCAGCGTCGCGGTGACGCCGTCCGGGCCGCTTCGCACCCGCGCCCCGGCGCACCACGGCAGGAAGCGCGGGTAGGACTCGATGTCGGCCACCAGCGCGTAGACCTGCTCGGCCCCGTGCGGCACGATCGCCGAGCGCTCGATTCTCTTCATGGGACAATTCCGCCCCGATGTCCATCGTCGAAAACCGCAAGGCGTTCCACGACTACTTCATCGAGGAGCGCTATGAGGCCGGCATCGCGCTCGAGGGCTGGGAGGTCAAGGCGATTCGCGGCGGCCGCGCCCAGATCGGCGAGGGCTACGTCATGGTGCGCGGCGGCGAAATTTTCCTGATCGGCGCCCACATCAGCCCGCTCGCCACGGTATCGACGCATTTCACGCCCGATCCGGTGCGCACGCGCCGGCTGCTGCTGCGCGCCGAGGAAATCCGCCGGCTGATCGGCAAGGTCGAGCAGCGCGGCTACACGCTGGTGCCGCTCAACCTGCATTACAGCAAGAGCCGGATCAAGCTCGAAATCGGGCTGGGGCGCGGCAAGCTCGCGCACGACAAGCGGGCCGACAAGCGCGACAAGGAATGGGCGCGGGAGAAGCAACGGCTCCTACGCAGCCGCTGATTTTTTCTCGGGCGGCGGCGCTTCCGCCAGCGCCATCCAGGTCGAAACCACGGTGTCCGGGTTGAGGGACAGGCTCTCGATGCCCTGCTCCATCAGCCAGCGCGCGAGGTCAGGGTGGTCGGAGGGCCCCTGGCCGCAGATGCCGACGTACTTGCCGGCCTTGCGGCAGGCGCGGATCGACATCGCCAGCAGCGCCTTCACCGCGTCGTCGCGCTCGTCGAAGCGCCCGGCCACCAAGCCCGAGTCGCGGTCCAGGCCGAGGGTCAACTGCGTCAGATCGTTGGAGCCGATGGAGAAACCGTCGAACAGCTCGAGGAACTGGTCGGCGAGGATGGCATTGGAGGGCAGCTCGCACATCATGACGATGCGCAGACCATTAACACCTCTTTTTAATGAATTAGATTCTAATAACTTGATGACTTCGCGGGCTTCATCGACCGTACGAACGAAGGGAACCATCAGTTCGACATTGGTCAGCCCCAGATCGTCGCGCACCTTGCGCAGCGCGGCGCATTCCAGCTCGAAGCACTCGCGAAAGGTCGGCGCCACGTAGCGCGAGGCGCCGCGAAAGCCGAGCATCGGGTTTTCCTCGTCGGGCTCGTAGCGCTCGCCGCCGAGGAGCTTCTTGTACTCGTTCGATTTGAAGTCCGACAGGCGCACGATCACCGGCTTGGGCCAGAAGGCGGCGGCGATGGTGGCCACACCCTCGACCATCTTCTCGCGGAAGAAGGTTATGGGATCAGCGTAGCCACGGCTCTTTTCGGCAACCTTGATTTTCAATGGTGAGGGAAGACTTTCAAATTCCAGGCATGCCCTCGGGTGCACTCCAATTTCGTTGTTGATGATGAACTCGAGGCGCGCCAGGCCGACGCCGGCATTGGGCAGCTGCGCGAACTCGAAGGCGAGCTGCGGGTTGCCGACGTTCATCGCGATCTTCACCGGGATGCGCGGCATCTCGCCGCGCTCGCGGCTCGAGATCTCGAAAGGCAGCAAGCCGTCGTAGACGCTGCCGGTGTCGCCCTCGGCGCAGGACACGGTGACCGGCTGGCCGTCTTTCAGGCGGTGCGTGGCATCACCGCAACCGACCACCGCGGGGATGCCAAGCTCGCGCGCGATGATCGCGGCGTGGCAGGTGCGCCCGCCGCGGTTGGTGACGATGGCCGCGGCGAGCTTCATCACCGGCTCCCAATTGGGGTCGGTCATGTCGGTGACCAGCACGTCGCCCTTCTTGACGCGCGCCATCTCCGAGGGGTCCGGGATCAGTCGCACCGGGCCGCTGCCGATCTTGTGGCCGATGGCGCGCCCGCTGACCAGCACGCGCGAGCTGCCCTTGAGGGCGAAGCGCTCCTCGACCTCGCGCTTGCGCGACTTGACCGTTTCCGGTCTTGCCTGGAGGACGTAGAGTCGTCCGTCGCTGCCGTCCTTCGCCCATTCGATGTCCATCGGCCGGCCGTAGTGCTTCTCGATCGCGACCGCGGCACGGGCGAGCTCCAGGACTTGATCATCTTTCAGGGAGAAACTGTTTTTTTCGTTTTCGGAAACATGGACAATCCGCGTCGATCGCCCGGCCTCAGCCTCGTCTGCATAAACCATCTTCTGCAGCTTGGAGCCGAGCGAGCGGCGCACCACTGCCGGCCGGCCTCGCTCGAGCATCGGCTTGTGCACATAGAACTCGTCCGGATTCACCGCCCCCTGCACCACCATTTCGCCCAGGCCGTAGGCGGCGGTGATGAAGACCACGTCGCGAAAACCGGACTCGGTATCGAGCGTGAAGAGCACGCCGCTCGCCCCGAGGTCGCTGCGCACCATCTGCTGCACCGAGGCGGACAGGGCTACCGCGCCATGGCTGAAGCCCTGGTGGACGCGATAGGAGATCGCCCGGTCGTTATAGAGGGAGGCGAAGACGTGGCGGATAGCCTCGAGCACCGCGTCGGCTCCCCGGATATTGAGGAAGGTTTCCTGCTGCCCGGCGAACGAGGCATCGGGCAGGTCCTCCGCCGTCGCGGAAGACCGAACGGCGAATGAGCTTTCAGTTGAGGTAGTTTTTACAAGCTCTTGATAACAGGATCTAATATTTAGCTCAAGTTCCTTCGGAAAAGGTTGCGCCACGATCCAGCTGCGGATTTGGGTACCGTAGGCGGCGAGCTTGGTGACGTCGCTCGTGTCGAGTCCCTTGAGGCGCTGGTCGATGCGCCGGTCCAGGTCGCCGGCAGCGAGGAATTCACGGAAGGCGTCGGCAGTAGTGGCGAAGCCGCCCGGCACGCGGATTCCTGCGCCGCCAAGCGCGCCGATCATCTCTCCCAGCGAGGCGTTCTTGCCGCCGACCTGCTCCAAGTCGGCCATGCGGAGATCTTTCAGCCAGGCGACGCGCATTCGCTTAGTATTTTATCGTCATGACGCAGCATCGCACTGTGTTCTTCGTGTCGGACGGCACCGGCATCACCGTCCAGATGCTCGGCCAGAGCCTGCTGACCCAGTTCGAGGGTGTCGAGTTCCGCCAGGTCACCCTGCCCTTCATCGACAGCGTCGAGAAAGCCGCCGAGTGCGTGGCGCGCATTTCCGCCGAGGCCGTCAACGGCAACGGCAAGCCGGTGGTTTTCTCGACGCTGGTCAACCAGGAGGTGCGCCAGGCGCTGCGCCGCGCCGACGCGCTGTTCCTCGATTTCTTCGAGACCTTCATCGACCCGCTGGAGGCGGGGCTCGGCATCAAGTCGAGCCACACCGTCGGCCGCTCGCACAGCGCGATGGACAAGAAGGAATACCAGCAGAGGATCGAAGCGATCAACTTCTCCATGGCGCACGACGACGGCGCCTCGCACCGCGAGCTCGCCGAGGCCGACGTCATCCTGGTGGGCGTCTCGCGCAGCGGCAAGACGCCGACCAGCCTCTACCTGGCGCTGCAGTTCGGCGTCAAAGCGGCCAACTACCCGCTGATCCCGGAGGACTTCCAGCGCATGCAGCTCCCCGAGGTGCTGCGCGGCCGCACCGGCAAGCTCTACGGCCTGACCATCGCGCCGGAGCGCCTGCATGAGATCCGCAAGGAGCGGCGCCCCGACAGCAAGTACGCCGACCTGCAGAATTGCCGCCAGGAGATCGAATCCGCCGAAATGCTGATGCGACGCGAAGGCATCCGCTGCATCAATTCCACCAGCAAGTCGATCGAGGAAATCGCCACCACCATCCTGCGCGAGCTCAGGATCCCTCGGCACGTCTACTAGGGACGCTTGGGCGAGGCGGTATCCCCAGGAGAGGTTTTGGGTGCGAAAACGGTCCCCACTACTCCTGCACCTGGCGGCCCCGTGACCAGGTCGTAGGTAACGTCGGTGCGGAAACCCATCGGCCAATAAATGAGCGCGAACGGGGGCCAGAAGATGGAGGCGACCCGGAACTTGGAGTCTAGCTTGCCTTCCTGGACCGTCGCTCCATCCTTCTCAAGGCGGTAGGCTATTCCGCCAGCTGCTGACCAGAAAAACGGCCTGGTCCTGACTTTGCCGTCCTTCCTGACTTCGACCGACCGATCATAGACGTAGAGGATCGAGTTGTCCGGAACCCGGAACTGACCAGTCGTCGAACAGCCCGCTCCGAATAGTGCGATGAATCCAACCAGGAAAAGCACGGCGCTCTTTTTCATGTATTCCCCCGTCCGCTGGTATTTTGCCACAGAGGAAGTTTCCACCAACATTTTGCGCGAGGTGCGGATCCCCGGCATGTCTACTAAGTCGGTGCTGCGGCACTGCGTCTCGCTTTACGTAGCGCAGCCGTTCAACGGGACAGCCAGCAGGATGCAATAGCGCAAAGGCCTCAAGTGTCCCGCCTGGCGTGCGTCTCGTACAGACACACTGCCGCCGCCGCGGCGACGTTCAATGACTCGGTCCTCGGTGCGACAGGAATGCTCACACGAAGCGCCGCCTTTCGCTGCAGACCCGGGCTCACACCCTGACCTTCGCTGCCGAACACCCAGCACAACGGACCGGACAGATCGGCCTCCTTCAAGGAAACGCCGCCTTTCACGACCGTGCAGACCAGGCGTTTTCCCTCCGGCGGGGTTCCTTCCATGACGGCAAGCTGAAAGTGCCCACCCATGCCCGCTCGTAGCGCCTTGGGCGACCACGGGTCCGCACAGGCTTTGTCGAGATAAACAGCCTTAACCCCGAAGGCGGCGGCACTGCGGATGATGGCGCCGACATTGCCAGCGTCCTGAATTCCTTCGAGAAATACGCTGTCGGCCTTTTCGTTCGCAGCGCCAGGCGGGATCGCGATTTCGGCGGCAACGCCCTGCGGGGATTCGGCATCGGCGATCGCGTTAAAGACGTTCCGGGAAAGGACAACTGGTTCCAGGCGCGAGCGATTTACCAATGACCGGATCTCCCCGCTCAGGTCGCCTTCGACTACAAATAGTGTCTTGATCTGATCGAGACCTGCCTCCACCAGATGGGGGCCCTCAATCAGCGCGCGACCTTCCTTGCGCCGGAAGCGGCCATCGGAAGCGAGGCGCATCCAGCGCTTTACCTTGGGGTTGTCGCGCGAGCGCAGGACGGTCATGGGGCGATCAGCACCCGCACCGGCGCGAAGCTGCGGCGGTGGATCTCGCAGGGACCGTGGCGGCCGAGGAGCGCAATGTGCTCTGCGGTCGGGTAGCCCTTGTGGCGGTCGAAGCCGTATTGGGGAAAGCGCTGGTGCATCACCAGCATCTCGGCATCTCGCGCGGTCTTGGCGAGGATGGAGGCGGCGGAGATGACCGGGTACAGGCGGTCGCCCTGCACGATGGCCTTCGTGCGGCAGGATAGTTTCGGGCAGCGGTTGCCGTCGATCCAGGCTTCGTCGGGCGCGATGGCGAGCTTCTCAACGGCGCGCCGCATAGCGAGGAGCGAGGCTTGCAGGATGTTGAGCCGGTCGATCTCTTCGACGGTTGCGATGGCAACAGCGCACGCACGCGCGCGGAGAAGAATTTCTTTTTCGAGAACCGAACGTCTCTTTCCTGTCAAAAGCTTGGAATCCCTCAATCCAGTGATCGGCCTCCGTGGATCCAGAATCACGGCGGCGGCGTAGACCGGGCCGGCCAGAGGCCCCCTGCCCGCCTCGTCGACGCCGCAGACGATCATGCCGGGCGGTCGAGGATGCCCAGCAGGGCGTCGGCCGCTTTCTCCGCCGTGTTCTGCCGCAGCAGGTGGTGAATCTCGTGAAAGCGCGCCACCTGTCGCTTCTGCGCCGCCGTATCGCGCAGCAGTGCCAGCAGCGCGGCGGCCAAGGCGCCCGGCGTGGCGTCGCTCTGCAGGAGTTCCGGTACCAGGCGCTCGCCGGCGAGGATGTTCGGCATGCCGACGTAGGGCAGGTAGAGCATGCGGCGCATCAGGAACCAGGACAGCGCCGACTGCTTGTAGGTGATGACCATCGGCGTTTTGAACAGCGCAGCCTCCAGCGTGGCGGTGCCGCTCGCCACCAGCGCGAGATCGGCGGCTGCCAGCGCCTCGTGCGAAT
>DASWEU010000184.1:0-17231 GCA_036394595.1 Burkholderiales bacterium
CCACACCAGGAAGCCGGTGAGCGCCATGCCGACCACTGCCGTGCCGTAGAGGTGCCAGACCGTGATGAAGCGCTTGCCGCCGGCGACGTCGAACGGCACATCCTTCACCACGTCGCCCATCAGCAGCAGGGTGATCGGGTAGAACGCGATCAGCGCGATGCCGCCGGCCCAGGCGAGGCCCTTGTAGAGCGCCGGCATTACGCTCTTGTCGCCCGGCTTGGCGGAGACGAACCAGGTGCCGGCGATCGAGGCGATGATGGCAAAGCCGCCGATCACCAGCGGATAGATCAGCGCCGCCGGCGAGCTGGTCTTCACCATCAGCGCGCCGAGCAGCATGGTGGCGATGATGGTGACGGCGTAGGTCTCGAACAGGTCGGCCGCCATGCCGGCGCAGTCGCCGACGTTGTCGCCGACGTTGTCGGCGATCACCGCCGGGTTGCGCGGGTCGTCCTCGGGAATGCCCGCTTCGACTTTCCCCACCAGGTCGGCGCCGACGTCGGCGCCCTTGGTGAAAATGCCGCCGCCGAGACGCGCGAAGATCGAGATGAGCGAGGCGCCGAAGCCGAGGCCCACCAGCGGGTGCATCAGCTGCGCCAGGTTCGTCTTGTCGACCGCGTTGGCGTAGAGCAGCGCGAAGTAGCCCGCCACGCCCAGCAGCCCCAAGCCCACCACCAGCAGTCCGGTGATGGCGCCGCCGTTGAACGCCACCTGCAGCGCTTCGTTGAGACCGGTGCGGGCCGCTTCCGCCGTGCGCACGTTGGCGCGCACCGAGATGTTCATGCCGATGACGCCACAGGCGCCGGAGAGTACGGCGCCGATGAAAAAGCCCCAGGCAGTCGCCCAACCCAGCCCCGGCACGAAGCCGATCACCAGGAACAGCACCGCGCCCACCATGGCGATGGTGGTGTACTGGCGCCACAGATAAGCGATGGCCCCCTCGCGTATCGCCGCCGCGATTTCCCGCATGCGCTCGTTGCCGTCGGGCAGGCGCACGATGCGCAAGCTCTGCCACACGCCATAGAGGATGGCCAGGAGCGCGCAGACGAGCGCGAAGACGAGACCGCCGTTCATGTTTTTCTCCCCGAAAAGGGGACGAATTTTATCAGGTCAGGGCGTCGAGAGCGCGCTTGGTCACGTCGTCGAGGCTGCCGATGCCGGAGATCTTGCGGTACTTCACCCCGTTCTGCCCGCGGTAGTAGTCGACCAGCGGTTGCGTCTGCTTGCGGTAAACCTCGAGGCGCTGCCGTACCGTCGCCTCCTTGTCGTCGTCGCGCTGCACCAGCGGTTCGCCGGTGGCGTCGTCGCGACCGTCCTGCTTCGGCGGATTGAACTTGACGTGGTAAGTGCGGCCCGAGGCTGGATGCACCCGCCGGCCGCTCATGCGCACGATGATCTCGCCGTCCGGCACGTCGATCTCGAGCACGAAGTCGATCGCCACGGCGGCCTTGGTCATCGCCTCGGCCTGGGGGATGGTGCGCGGAAAGCCGTCGAACAGGTAGCCGTTGGCGCAATCGGGCGCGTTGAGGCGGTCCTTCACCAGGCCGATGATGATGTCGTCGGACACCAGCTGCCCCGCGTCCATCACCTGCTTCGCCGCCAGGCCGAGCGGCGTGCCCGCCTTCACCGCGGCGCGCAGCATGTCGCCGGTGGCGATCTGCGGGATGCCGAACTTCTCCTTGATGAAGGTGGCCTGCGTGCCTTTGCCTGCGCCCGGCGGTCCGAGGAGGATCAGTTTCATTTGTTTGTCTTGATGAGTTGGATGAGATCCTGCGGCGTGTCGACGCTGGGTTCTGCTTCCCCCTTTTCAACCGCCACGGCGATCCGGTAGCCGTGCCAGAGTACACGCAGCTGCTCCAGCGCCTCGGTCCGTTCCAGCGGGCTCTGCCTCAGCTTGGCGTACTTGCGCAAGAAGCCAACCCGGTAAGCATAGATTCCCGCGTGGCGATAGGTCGGATGCCCGGCTTCGCGCGGATAGGGAATCCGCGAGCGCGAGAAGTAGATCGCATAGCCCTCGCGGTCGAGCACCACTTTCACCACGTTCGGATCGTCCAGCTGGCGGGGGTCGTGAATCGTGTGGCATGCCGTCGACATGCTTGCCTCTGCGGATTTCACCAGCGCACCCGCGACGCGCTTGATCAGGCCGGGCGAAATGCGCGGCTCGTCGCCCTGAACGTTGACGACGACGTCGTTGTCTTTCAGTTTCAGCTTTCCAGCCGCCTCCGCGATGCGGTCGGTCCCGGAAAGATGGTCAGCGCGCGTCATGATCGCCGAGTAACCGGCGGCACGGACTGCCTTGGCGATCCGCTCGTCGTCCGTCGCGACATGGACGGCGGCACCGCTTTTCTTCGCCTGATCGCACACCTGCACGATCATCGGCTTGCCCTCGATGTCGACGAGCGGCTTGCCGGGAAAGCGGCTCGAGGCGTAGCGCGCCGGGACGATGACCGTGAACTTCAAGTGAGGGCTTCGATTCGTCAAGCTACTTCTTCGTCCGCGGGAAGCTTGCGCGCCTCCTCTTCCAGCATCACCGGGATGCCGTCCTTCACCGGGTAGGCCAGGCGGTCGGCCTTGCAGACCAGCTCAACGGCCTCTTGAGACGCATTTTTCCTATAGATGAGCTTGCCCTTGCACAGCGGGCACACCAGGATTTCAAGCAGCTTTGGATCGACGGCGGATGACATCCAGCCTCCCGAGCAGCCAGTCGCCGAACGCGGGGTCGAGCTTCGCCGTGACGGGAAGCACCCACCAGTTCGGTCGCGCTGCGTGGCGCAATTTTACCGCGTCCTTCTCGGTCATCAGGACCGGCGCCTCGCCGGCGAACTCGAGGTCGCGCGGGGTGAAGGCGTGGTGGTCGGGAAACGGGTGCGGCACCGGCTTCAGTCCGAAGCGCGCGAGATGCAGGAAGAAGCGGTTCGGATCACCGATGCCCGCCACCGCGTGTACTTTCTGCCCGGCGAATGCCGAGGCGGGCCTGCGGTCGCGCGCGTCGGTCATACGATGCAGCTCCTCGCCTTCCAGCTTCATGGAAAAGCTTTTTTCTCGTGAAAACCCATGCGTCACCACCGCGTCGACGCTGTTCAGCCGCCCGGCGCGCTCGCGCAACGGCCCCGCGGGCAGGTAGAAGCCGTTGCCGAGGCCGCGCGCGTCCACCACGCAGATCTCGAGATCGCGGCGCAGCTGGTAATGCTGCAGGCCGTCGTCGAGGATCAGGACATCAACCTTCGGATTCTCGCGCCGCAGCACCGCGGCGACCTGCACGCGGTCGGCGCCGACCCACACCGGGCAGCCGCTGCGCCGTGAAAGCACGATGGGCTCGTCGCCCACCACCTGCGGCTCGCCGGCGATGGTGGCGGCGATCGGCGCTTCGCTTTTTCCCTTATAGCCGCGCGAAACGATGCCTGGCGTCCAGCCCTTGGCGCGGAGGAATTCCGCGATCCACAGCACCAGCGGGGTCTTGCCGCTGCCGCCGGCGGTGATGTTGCCCACCACGATGACCGGGATGCCGGGGTGGCTGCTTTTGAAGATTCTCAGTTTATAAAAAATTCTTCGAAAAAATGCGACAAAACCGAACAACAGGCTCACCGGCCACAGCAGCCAGGCGAAGGCGCCGCGGCGGGTCCAGAATTTCACGGACGATGGCTTCTTACTTTGATGACTGCGTGGTGAAGGTGATCTGGTTGAGCCCGGCGAGGCGCGCCGCTTCCATCACGCGCACCACGGACTGATGCGTGGCGTTGGCGTCCGCGCTGATCACCACCATCGGGTCCTTCAGCGTGGCGCCGGCGCGGCGCAGCTCGTCGCCCAGCAGCTCGATGCTGCGGAACGCCACCGCGGTGCGGTTGACGACGTACTGGCCCTGGGCGTTGACCAGCACCGAGATCTCGCCGGGCCGCTCGAGCTGCTTCTCGGCGTCGGCGGAGGGCAGATTGATCTGCAGCTCAGTGTACTTGGAATAGGTGGTGGTGATCATGAGGAAGATCAGGATCACCATCATGACGTCGATCAGCGGCACCAGGTTGATCTCGAGCGGCTCGCGCTCCTTGCCGCGCTGGAAGTTCACGCGCGGCGCTCGCCGTGCAGGATTTCGACCAGCTTGTTGGCGGCGATCTCCATTTCGACGACGTAGTTGTCGACCTTGCCCTTGAAGTGGCGGTAGAACACCAGCGACGGCACCGCGATGCCGATGCCGAAGGCGGTGTTGTAGAGCGCGATCGAGATGCCGCTGGCCAGCTGCTGCGGGTTGGTGCCAGTGGGCGACTGCGAGCCGAAGATCTCGATCATGCCGATGACGGTGCCGAACAGGCCGAGCAGCGGCGCCGCCGTGGCGATGGTGCCGAGCGTGGTGAGGAAGCGCTCGAGCTCATGCGCCACCACCCGGCCGGCCTCTTCGATCGCTTCCTTCATCACCAGGCGCGAGCTCTTGTGGTTGCGCAGCGCCGAAGCGAGCACCGCGCCGAGCGGCGAATCCTTGGCCAGCTTTTGCAACACGTCCTCGTTGACGCCCTGGCGGTGGTAGACGTTCACCACCTGGTCGAACAGCTCCGGCGGCGTGACTTTACTCGCGCGCAGCGAAAGCGCGCGCTCGATGATCAAGGCGACGGCGATGACGGAAGCGAGGAGCAGGAACCAGATGGGCCAGCCGGCGGCCTGAATGATGGCGAACAACGCATTTCCTTTTTCTGAGCGCGATGCGCGGGCGACTGTAAGCCAAAGCCTCGTGCCGCGGCAAGTTTCCGTGGCGCAACAAGCGCTCTTCCCGCCGCAAAATAAATGTTGCAGCGAATGGATCGGGTGATATCCACAAAAACCTGTGGATAAGTTTGTGGATTATCTATGGATAGAGCGACTGGACGTAGTCACAATGCCTGCGGAGTTGGTGTCGATCAAAAAATAGGCAGGATTTTTCCCAGCGCAAACAGGTGCTTACCCGAAAGAATCGGGCTCCGTGAGCCACTTCACGCAGGCCCAGCCGCCCGCTTTTGCGAGTGTGGATTAGTGTAGGCTCGGCGCGCCCCCTTGACACCGATGCAATACGCGTTTCCCAGCGATCCCGCCGCTCCCGGCAAGGGCATCCTGACGGTCTCCGAGCTGCTGCGCAGCGTGCGCGAGGTGCTGGAGTCGCGCTTCCCGCTGCTGTGGGTCGGGGGCGAGCTCTCCAACCTCACCCGGGCCGCCTCCGGGCACTGGTACTTCACTCTCAAGGACGACGCCGGCCAGGTGGACTGCGTCATGTTCCGCAGCCGCGCGGGCGCACTCGACTGGACACCGCGCGATGGCGTCAAAGTGGAGGTGCGCGCGCTGGTGACGCTCTACGAGCCGCGCGGCCGGTTCCAGCTCACGGTCGAAGCGATGCGGCCAGCGGGCTTGGGGCCGCTCTACGAGCGCTTCCTCAAGCTGAAGGAGAAGCTCGAGCGCGAAGGCCTGTTCGATGAGGCGAAGAAGCGCGAGCTGCCCGTCTATCCGCGCGTCATCGGCGTCATCACGTCGCTCGCCGCGGCAGCGCTACGCGACGTGCTGACGACGCTGGCGCGGCGCAATCCGGCGATCCCGGTGATCGTCTATCCCGCGCCGGTGCAGGGCGAAGGCGCGGCGGCGCGCCTTGCCGCGATGCTCGCCACCGCCAGCGAGCGCGCCGAGTGCGACGTGCTGCTGCTGGTGCGCGGCGGCGGCTCGATCGAGGATCTGTGGTCGTTCAACGAGGAGGCGGTGGCGCGCGCCATCCGCGCTTCGCGCCTCCCGGTGATCGTCGGTGTCGGCCACGAAACCGATTTCACCATCGCCGACTTCGCCGCCGACCGGCGCGCGCCGACGCCGACCGCCGCCGCCGAGCTGGCGAGCCCGCTGCGCGCCGAGCTCATCGCCCAGGTTGCGGAGGCCGTGCGCGCCCTGGGGCGCGAGCTGCGCCGGCGTCTGGAGTACGCCATGCAGGCAGTCGACGTGCTGGCGCGGCGCATCGTGCATCCGGCCGAGCGGCTGCGCGCACACCAGCAGCTCGTCGGCCAGCTCAGCGCGCGCCTCGCCTTCGGCGTGGCGCATGGACTGCACGCGATCCAGTCGCGTTACGAGCGGCTGGCGGTGGCGCTCGCCGGGCTCGACCCGGCGGCGATCTTGGGGCGCGGGTACAGCATCACGCGCAACGCGGCCGGCGAGCTGCTACGCGATGCGGCGCGGGCGGGCGAAGGCGAGCAGATCACCACCACGCTGGCGCGCGGCGGGCTGATCAGCAAAGTCACGAAAAAACTATAATCGTCCATGGGTCACCGGCTGTCCAAGATCACCACGCGCACCGGCGACGGCGGCGATACCGGGCTCGGCGATGGCACGCGCGTGCCGAAGAGTGACGCCCGCATCCAGGCGCTCGGCGACCTCGACGAGCTCAATTCGGCGCTCGGGCTGGTGCTGGCCGAGGAACTTCCGCCGGAAGTGACGAAGGCGCTTGCCCAGGTGCAGCAGGACCTGTTCGACCTCGGTGGCGAGATCAGCATTCCGGGCCATGCCCTGGTCCAGGCTACCCAAGTGGCGCGCCTGGATGGCCTGATCGCAGAGTGGAATGCGGGACTAGCGCCCCTCAAGGAATTCATCCTGCCGGGTGGCACGCGCGCGGCTGCCGCGACGCATCTCGCGCGCACGGTTTGCCGGCGTGCCGAGCGAAGCGTCGTTGCCCTTTCAAAAAAAGGAACCGTTAACGCCGCGGCACGGCAATACCTGAACCGCCTGTCGGACCTGCTGTTCGTCGCCGGGCGCGTGCTCAACCGGCACGCCGGTCGCCCCGACGTGCAGTGGCGCCATGAGCGGAAGAAAGCCTGATGGCGCACGACGAGCCGCGCCACCGGGTGCTGATCGTGGATGACGAAGAGTCCACGCGCCTGCTGCTCGCGCGCACGCTCTCGAAGGAGCTCAAGGTCGAGGCGCAGCTCGCCGGCACCTGCGAGCAGGCGCTGCGCCTGGCGGAGAACTACGCTTACGACGCCATCCTGCTCGACCTGCTGATGCCGGGCATCGGCGGCCTCGGCGTGCTGCAGGAGATCCGCGCCACCACGCCGAACGCCGCCACGCCGGTGATCGTCGTCTCGGTGGTCACCGACAAGGAAACGGTGCAGCGCTGCATGGCGGCAGGGGCCAACGCCTTCCACCACAAGCCGGTGCGCCGCGCCGAGCTGGTCGAGACGGTGCGCACCCAGCTCGCGGCGCGCCGCAAGCCCAAGGCCACCTCGAGGTAGACCCATGGCGGACATCAAGATCTACAACGTCGAAGCGCTGGGCAAGCCAGTCGGCCCCTATTCGCACGTTGCACGCGTCAAGGGCGGCGAGACCCTGTACGTCGCGGGCATGGTCGCACCCGGCGAGTCCTTCGACGCGCAATGCGGCGCCGTCTTCTCGCAGATCGAGCAGGCGCTCAAATCCGCCGGCGGCAGCTGGCGCAACGTGGCGCAGTTCACTACCTTTCTGGTGCATTCGCAGGACATCGCGAAGTTCTACCGCTGGCGCGAGCGCGAATACCCAAGGATGTTTCCGGACGGCAAATATCCGCCAAACACCCTGCTGATCATCGATCGCCTCGTTCAGGAGCAGTTCCTGATCGAGATCCAGACGGTCGCCGTGATCTAGTCGGCTTTTGCGCCCGAGCGGCGCACCAGCTCGCCGTAGGTCGCCAATTCATGCTGTACGAACGCGGTGAACTGCGCGGGCGTGCGCACGGTGGGCGTATCCGAGCCCATCGCGCGCAGGCGTTCCTTCAGCTCGGGCGCCTCGATGGCCCTGGCGATCTCGGCGGCAAGGCGATCCACCACCGCATCCGGCGTCTTCCCCGGCGCCATCACGCCCCACCAGGTGGTGAGGTCGAAGCCTTTGACGCCTGACTCATCCAGGGTGGGGATTTGATCCAGAAAAAAACTCCGACTGAGCGTCGTCACGGCGAGAGCGCGCAGCTTGCCGGCGCGGATGTTCGGCGCGGCGCTCGCCAGGTTGTCGAACATCAGGTGCACGCGCCCGGCGAGCAGATCGACCGTGGCCGGCGCCGAGCCCTTGTAGGGCACGTGCACCATGTCGGTCCCGGTGACCTGCTTGAAGAGCTCCCCCGCCAGGTGGCCGGTGGAACCGGTCGAGCCGGAGGCGAAATCAATCTTGCCTGGCCTGGCTTTTACATAGGCAATGAACTCGTTGACGTTGTCGACGGGCAGATCGTTGTTCACCACCAGCACGTTGGGCACCTGGACGATCAGCGCCACATGCCGGAAGTCGCGGATCGGGTCGTAGGGGAAGTTCGGGTAGAGCGCCGGGTTGATGGCGTGGGTGGCGATCGCCCCCATCACCAGGGTATGTCCGTCGGCTGCGCTCTTCGCCACGAAGTCGGCGCCGAGGTTGCCGCCGGCGCCAGGCTTGTTCTCCACCACCACCGGCTGGCCCAGCGCCTGCTGCAGCGGCACTGCCAGCAGGCGGGCCGAGAGGTCCACCGGGCCGCCCGGCGCATAGGGCACGACGAGATGGATCGGTCGCGTCGGCCAGGCCTGGGCGGCGGCGAGGGCCGGAAACAACAGCGCCGCGGCAAACAGCGCCGCGGCGCGCCTTGAGAACAACCCGGGAATTACTTGGCTTCCTCCACGAAGGCCTCTTCCCGCTTCTTGCGAATCGCGGGCAGCGCGACCAGCACCAGCAGGATGGCGGAGGCAATCATGAAGCCGAGGCTGATCGGCTTCTGGAAGAAGACGAAGGGATCGCCGCGCGACAGCAGCATGGCGCGCCGCAGGTTCTCCTCCATTAGCGGCCCGAGGATGAAGCCGAGGATCAGCGGCGCCGGCTCGCACTCGAGCTTGACGCAGATGTAGCCGAACACGCCGAAGAACGCCATCACCAGCACGTCGAACGGGTTGTTGGAAAGGCTGAATACGCCGATCGCCATGAACACCAGGATCGAGGGGTAGAGGTAGCGGTAGGGTACCGTCAGCAGCTTCACCCACATCCCGATCAGCGGCAGGTTGAGCACCACCAGCATCAGGTTGCCGACCCACATCGAGGCGATCAGGCCCCAGAACAGCTGCGGCTTCTCGTTCATCACCTGCGGCCCCGGCGCGATGCCCTGGATCATCAGGGCGCCGATCATCAGCGCCATCACCGCGTTGGACGGGATGCCGAGCGTGAGCATGGGTATGAACGAGGTCTGCGCGCCGGCGTTGTTGGCCGACTCCGGCGCCGCCACGCCTTCAATCGCGCCCTTGCCGAACTGCTCGGGATAGCGCGAGAGCTTTTTCTCCAGCGTGTAGGCGCCGAACGAGGCGAGCAGCGCCCCGCCGCCGGGCAGGATGCCGAGGAAGGAGCCGAGCGCCGTGCCGCGCATCACCGGGCCCCAGGAGCGCTTGAAGTCCGCCATGCTGGGGTAGAGATGCGACACTTTTGAGGTGAAGATCTCGCGCTTGTCCTTGAGTTCCAGGTTGGCGATGATCTCCGCGGTGCCGAACATTCCCATGGCGACGATGACGAAGCCGACGCCGTCGGAGAGCTCGGGAATGTCGAAGGTGAAGCGCAGCACGCCGGAATTGACGTCGGTGCCGATGATGCCAAGGAGCAGCCCGAGCACCACCATGCCGATCGCCTTGATGAGCGAGCCGTGCGCGAGCACCGTGGCGGCCACCAGACCGAACACCATCAGCGAGAAATACTCCGACGGGCCGAACTTGAGCGCCACCTCGGCGAGCGGCGGCGCGGCCACCGCGATGATGAGCGTCGCCACGCAGCCGGCGAAGAACGAACCGAGGGCGGCCACCGCGAGCGCCGGGCCGGCGCGCCCCTGGCGCGCCATCTGGTAGCCGTCCAGGCAGGTGACGACCGAAGAGGACTCGCCCGGAATGTTCACCAGGATCGCCGTGGTGGAGCCGCCGTACTGGGCGCCATAGTAGATGCCGGCGAGCATGATCAGCGCCGCCACCGGGCTGAGGTTGAAGGTGATGGGCAGCAGCATCGCGATGGTCGCGACCGGCCCGATGCCGGGCAAAACGCCGATCAGCGTGCCGAGCAGCACGCCGACCAGCGCATAGAAGAGGTGGGTCCAGGTCAGCGCCACCTGGAAGCCGATGATCAGATTGTTGAGGATATCCATGTCGGCCGCGCCTTTACTCGAACGCCGCAGGCCATACCGGGAAGGGCAGCGTCAGTCCCTTCACGAACACCAGCCACGAGAAAGCCATCAGCACGATGTACAGGATGGTCACTTCCTTCCACTTGAACTCGTGGCCGCCGTAGGCGCTGATGAATACCAGCGCCGCGGTCGCGCCGACCAGGCCGAGCGGCTTCATCAGGTAGCCATACGCGACGCACCCGGCGCTGATCAGGATCAGCGGGCGGAAATGAAACTGGGGGACGGCGGGACCTTCCAGCGCCAGTCCTTCCAGCAGCACCGCCACGCCGAGAACGGCGAGCAAGCCTCCAAGCACGACCGGAAAATAAGCCGGCCCCATGCGCACCGCCGTGCCCATCTGGTAGTGGGTCGCGGCCCAGATCAGGAAGAACATTCCGACGCCGACGAACATCGCGCCGGACCAGAATTCCTTCGGACTCTTGATTTTCATCCTCTCCTCCTAGAGCGGCGCTAAAAGTGTAACACGCAGGTCCGCGCCGCGACCTTGCCGGGCCGTCAGAAACGCACCGATTCGAGGCGCTGCAAATCGTCCGGGCGGTCGACATCCCAGACGGTGCGCAGCGCGCGCCAGCGGCGCCCGGCGAGCCGCGCCCTGGTGGCGGAATAGACACCGGCTTCGCCCCAGGGAATGCCGTCGAACAGACCGCGCACCAGGCGGCGCAACCCGATGAGCGCGTAGCCCCCGTCCTGCGCCGGGGCAAGCACCGCGTCGCACCCGCCCCGCAGCCAGCGTGCCGCGAGCCGCAAGTCCGCCGCGCGCAGCACCGGGCAGTCGCTGCCGATGAGGATGACGCGCCGATGGCGCCGCAGCGCGGCGCGGAATGCGCGCTGCATCCGCTCGCCGAGGTCGGCGCCGCGCTGCAGCCGGAAAGTTCCCCGCCCCTCGAAAAACGCGTGGCGCGAGGTGCCGTGCAGCTCCACCGGGCCGCAACGCGCCGCGCGCGCGGTGCGCAGCGCGGCGAGCGTCAGGCGGGCCTGCAGGCGCGCAGCGCGCCAGGCGCCAAGCCGAGGGATCAGGCGTGTTTTGGCCTGCCCAGGCACCGGCGCTCTTGCAAAAACGATGATCATTTTTTGTATAGGCGCGCGAGCGACTCGACTCGTACACCCAGGAAGTACATCAGGCGCAGGCGCCACATCAGGACGATCGTGCGCAGCACGCCACGCTCCTCCCAGCGCCGGCCCGAAGTCGCGACGCGCTGGCGCAGGCAGGCGGGCCACCCCCGGCGGCGCATTGCCTTGCTGAACGCGACGTCTTCCATCAGGGCGATCTCGGGAAAGCCCCGGAACGCGTCGCGCCGCACAAAGATCGCCTGGTCGCCGGTAGCGATGCCCGTCAGCCGCGAGCGCAGATTCATGGCGCAGCCGACTACCCTCAACAGGGGATGCCGCCCATCGATGTCGACGTCGAACCGACCCCAAAGATGGTCCCCGGTTTTTTCAAGGATCAATTCATCCGCTTTCAAGGGAAGGCGCGAATCAGCATGCAGGAAGACCAGCACGTCGCCTCCCGCCACTGCGGCGCCGGCGTTCATCTGCAGGCCCCTGCCCCGCGCCGTGCGCAGTACGCGGTCGCACCATCCTTCGGCGAGTTCCGGCGTGCCGTCGTGGCTGCCGCCGTCGACCACGATCACCTCATGCCCGGCACGGCGCAGCGGCGCCAGCGCCTCGAGCGCGGCGCGGATCCCCGCCGCCTCGTTCAGCGCGGGGACGACGATCGATAGGCGTTGAGGGACCAATCGTAGTCGAGGAAACTCAGTGGCAGGTTGCCGCCCGGCGCACCCAGTGCCGCGGCGTAGCGCGTGAAGAAGGCGTCGCGCGGCTCGAAATCCTCCTTGAACCAATCGAAGATCTTCGAGACCTCGAGGCGCCCGCCGGCGTAGCGGTTGCGCGAGCGGTCCGACAGGAAGCGCAGCGCCTGCGCCTCGAGCTGCGCGTCCAGACGCGCGGCGACATAGGCCTCCTCGCGCAACATCGGGCAGCCGACCGACGCGCAGTTGACGGCGAAGTGCACGCGCGGCTCGCGGTAGCGCTTGCGCAGCACGCCATGCTCGATGAAATCGAGGCTCGCGCGCCGGCCGAGCAGCGTGAAAAACTCGTCCTTGAACGGGTTGCCGAACAGCTTGCCGAAATCCCAGATCGAGCGGATGTCGGGATAGCGCGTGAGGATCTTCTCCACCACATAGGCGTTGTAGGCGTTGATCAGGAAGGCCATCTGCTCGGCCTTCGGCCAGGCCTCGAACTCCGTTTCGCCGATCTTGGACACGCCGGCGAGATAGCCCTGCAGCGCCGCGCGCTCCCTCGCCATGCCGTCGTAGCGCACCTGGGAGGCTTTGCCGCCTTCGATGACGACGACGTTCTTCCGCAGCAAGGCATCCCAGGCCGCGTGATCAAAAGAGAAAGCGGTGATGGGAAGAAAAAAAAGGAGTGCCGCCGCTAGCCGCGCATCCATCCGTGGAACCTTTCAGCCCAGTGCAGCAATCCCTGGGGGGCATGCGCTTTTTTCCACACGCCGGCGGCGTACTTGTTGGCTTCGGCCATCGTCGGATAGACGTGGATGGTGCCGAGAATGCGATTGAGGCCGATAGCGTGCTTCATGGCGGCGACAAATTCGGCGATCAGCTCGCCGGCGTGCTCGCCGACGATGGTGGCGCCGAGGATGCGATCGCTTTCGCGGGCGGTGAGCACCCGCACCATGCCGTGCGCCGCCTCCTCGGCGATGGCACGATCCAGCTCGTCGATGCCGTACACCGTCAGTTCATGCGCGATGCCGCGCTCTTTTGCCTCGGATTCGCTCAGACCCACCCGCGCCACCTCGGGATCGGTGAAGGTGGCCCAGGGAATCACCGCATAGTCGGCGCGGAAGCGGCGCAGCGGGCTGAACAGCGCGTTGACCGAGGCATACCAGGCCTGGTGCGCGGCGGTGTGCGTGAACTGATAGGGCCCGGCGACGTCGCCGCAGGCGTAGATGTTCGGATAGATAGTCTGCAGGTATTCGTTGGTCTCGACGGTGCGCGCGCGGCTCACCGGGATGCCGAGCTCCTCCAGGCCGTAGCCCGCGGTATTGGCGACTCTGCCAACCGCGCACAACAGACGGTCAAATTCGATCCGCATCTCCGCGCCCCGATGTTCGCAGACGAGAACGTTGCCTTCGACCCGGAGCGCCTTGTGGCCGACGCGGACTTGTATTCCTTCTTTTTCGAATACCGAGGTAATCAAGGTCGAGACTTCCGGGTCCTCGCGCGCGAGCAGCCGCGGCAGCATCTCCACCTGCGTCACCTGGGCGCCGAGGCGGGCGAACGCCTGCGCCATCTCGCAGCCGATCGGGCCGCCGCCGAGCACCACCAGCCGGCGCGGGAGCTCGCGCAGGTCCCAGACGTTGTCCGAGGTCAGCACCGGGATCTTCTCGATGCCCGGAATCGGCGGCACGAACGGGCGCGCGCCGGCGGCGATGACGATGGCGCGCGAGCTGAGCGTCCTCTTGCCGTCGATCGTCACGCTCCACGGCGTGGTGATTTTCGCCTCGCCCTGGATGCATTCGACGCCGAGCTGCGTATAGCGCTCGGCCGAATCGTGCGGCTCGACGGCGCGGATCACGCGCTGCACGCGCTCCATGACGGCGGCAAACTCGACGGCCGGATCGACGTCCCGCAGCCCGTACTTCGAACCGTGCCGCATCTGGTGCGCCACCTTGGCCGACTTGAGCAGAGCCTTGGACGGCACGCAGCCGGTGTTGAGGCAGTCGCCGCCCATGCGATGCCTCTCGATCAGGGTGACCTTCGCGCGCACCGCGGCCGCGATATACGCGGCGACCAGGCCGGCCGAGCCGGCGCCGATCACCACCAGGTTGCGGTCGAAACGCGCCGGACGGGACCAGCGCGCGTAGACGCGCCGGGCCTTATATCCCTCGACCGCTTTTTTCGCGATCAGCGGGAAAAAGCCGAGCAGCAGGAAGGCGCCGAGCAACTGCCAGGAGAGGATGCCCATGGGGGAATCGATCTTCGCCAGTTGCGTGCCCGCATTCACGTACACCACGGTCCCGGCCAGCATGCCGACCTGGCTGACCCAATAGAAGGTCCAGGTGCGCATCGGCGTAAGGCCCATCGCCAGGTTGATGAGGAAGAAAGGCACCGCCGGTATGAGGCGCAGCGTGAAGAGATAGAACCCGCCCTCGCGCGCGATGCCGGCATTGAGGGTCTCGAAGGAACGGCCGAATTTCTGCTGCACCCAGTCGCGCAGCACGAAGCGGCTGGCGAGGAAGGCGAGGGTTGCGCCGATGGCGGAGGCGAAGGAGACGACCACGCTGCCCCATAGCAGGCCGAACAGGGCCCCGCCAAGCAGCGTCATCAGCGCCGCGCCCGGCAGCGACAGGCCGGCGACCGCCACGTAGGCGAGGAAGTAGCCGGCGGCGGCCTGCCAGGGATGGGCCGCGGTCCAGGCTTCAATGCCGGCCTGGCGCGCCTTGACGCTCTCGAAGGTGAAGTAGCGGTGCGCACCGCTGGCGAAAAACGCGGCGACCGCTAGGACCAGAAGCGCGACGACCCAGAGCCGGCCTTGCCTCACGCGGCTAGCGCCGCCTCTGCGCGCAGCGCTTCGCGCACGGCGTAGCGCGGCCCGTCCACGATCCGCTCGTAGTAGGAGCGGTGCGCGTCGCTGCCGGACGGCCATTGCGCGAGGAATCGGCGTTCCCAGGCTAGATGGTCGTATTCGAGCTTTACCGCTTCGACAAAGAGGCGGCTCGCTCTTTGCGAGTAAAGGCTTTCGTTTGATGGGTACAGCGAAATCCGCGTCGCCAACCCGAACCGCGTGCCGTGGAAATTCGGCATGCCGGCGGCGCCGTTGTTGACGATCAAGCGCGGCCCGGGAAAGCACTGCAGAACCGGCAGGCAGGTATGGCTCGAGGCGAACACCGAGACGTTTGCCCGGGAGAAGCTCGTCAGCGCCGCTGCGCGGCTCGCCGGGCTCGCAAGGCACTCCTGCGAGAAGTTCCAGCCCGCCAGCGAATCGGCGTCGCCGTGCACCACCGCGACGCGCTCGCCGCCTATGGAGGCGACCAGGGTCATCGGAAGTGCCGCCAGCCTGCCAAGGTCCTCGGGAAAAGTGCCGGCGGTGGCACGCAAGCGCTCCAGGATGCGGTTTGAGCGCTCGACGGTGCCGTCGTCTACCCAGTCAGGATAGCCGCAGCCGCAGCCGGCGCCGTCTGCGGGCTGCGTGAGCTCGGTCTCGACGTTCCCCCGGATCGCGGAAAACTCGAGAACGGTTTGGTTTACATCGGAAAAATCCCGGGGATCGACGTCGAACCAGTGGAAGTCGCCGTTGAAAACCAACGCCTTCGAACCCCGCTCGCGCTCATAGCGCTCGAGCAGGACCTCCAGCGCCAAGGGATTGCCGTAAAGCCCGCCAGCGACCCACAAGCTTTCCACCTCAAGATCGATTTCGCGGAAAACGAACGCCGGATCGTAGCGGTATGAAAGCGGACAGCCGCGCCCGGGGCCGCCAGCGCTCATGCGAGCGCCCCGCCGCAGGAAGAGCCCTGCCCCGCCGTGCAGCCGTAGCAGTGGTCGCGCACCGCGATCGGGTTGCCGGCGAGGTCGCGCCCGATCAGATCCGAAAGCCGCGGCCTGGAATGATTTTTTGTGGTCAAAGGCAGATCCAGCATTTGGTTGAAATCGCAGTCGTAGACATATCCCTGCCAGTCGACCGACAGCAGCGTGCGGCACATCACCGCCTCCAGGTTCTCGTCGCGGTGGGCCTGGTGCAGCAGCGTCATGTACTCGTTGAACTGTCCCTTCGAGATCAGCGTGGAGCCGAAACGCTGGATCGGCATGTTGGCGAGCGTGAAGAGCCGGTCGAACACCACGCCGAAGCTCTCGCCGAGGACGCGCTTGTAGTCGGCCTCGAGGCTCTCCTGCGGCGGCGGCAGCGACGGGCCCTGCGGGTTGTAGACCAGGTTGAGGGCGAGTCCGCTGCTCTCCCGGCCGTAGCCCAGGGCGTTCAGCAGCTGCAAGCCGCGGATGCTTTTCTCGTAGACGCCCTTGCCGCGCTGGCGGTCGACCAATTCTTCGGTATAGCAGGGCAACGAGGCAATGATCTCGACCGCGTTTTCTTTCAGGAAAACCCCCAGGCCTTCCTGGCCCGGCTCTTCCAGCACCGTCAGGTTGCAGCGGTCGATGACGTGCACGCCCAGTTCGCGCGCGCGCTCGACCAGCTCGCGGAAGTGCGGATGGATTTCGGGCGCACCGCCTGTCACATCCAGCGTCTTGATTGACGAGATTTTTATGAAGGCAAGAACATCGACCAGCGTATCGCGCGACATCATTTCGGTGCGCGTCGGGCCGGCGTTGACGTGGCAGTGCAGGCAGCTCTGGTTGCACTTGTAGCCGAGGTTGACCTGCAGGGTCTCGAGCCGGCGCCGGCGCAGGGCCGGGAAGCCGAATTGGCGCATCAGGGGAAGGGTCGCGTGCATGGCTTTCTAGTCGGAACTGCCCGCCGCCGGATTACCGTCCTAGAGCAGGTTGGGCGCGGTGTTACGCGCCTGGTCGTTGAGGACGCCGAGCAGGCGATCGGTGGTGGCGCGCAGGCGCTGCGACAGCATCAGCACCAGCTCCATCAGGATCTTGGCGCCCAGCAGCGGCTGCTCGACGATGATGCGCGCGAGGTTCTCGCGATCGAGCACCGCCACCAGCGTCGGCTCGACCGCGATGCAGGTGGCGAAGCGCGCCTCGCCGTCGATCATCGACATCTCGCCCAGCGTGCGCCCGGGCTCGACGATCGCCAGCAGCTGCGGCGTGTTCCAGCGGTCGCGCTTGTGCACCTCGACCTTGCCTTCGATGAGCATCAGCATGAAGTCGCCGCCGTCGCCCTCGCGGATGATCTCGACGCCGGGCTCGGCGCGGTAGACGGCCATGAAGTGCGCCAGCAGGCGCACTTCGGCGGGCGCGAAGTTCTCCAGCAGCGTGCAGCGCGGAATCAGCGCGTGGATCTGCGCGGCGAACTGGGTGGCGTCGCCGAGATGTTCCAGGTGCGCGAGTTGTGAGGGGCGGTCCGGCATGGGCTCACCGGATTATGCCGAATACTGGAGGGTTTGCCCGACTCCCGAAAG
>DASWEU010000185.1:0-5430 GCA_036394595.1 Burkholderiales bacterium
AGCTTGTGCATGTGCGAGGTCAGCACCAATATTCGCGTGGGGGTCGAGAAAGGGAAGGTCTTGGTCACGGTGGTGCGCTGCATCGCCGGCAGCTGCAGGTTGAAGTTCGCGAGGTTCATCGTGCTCGCCACCTGCTGCACCTGCGAGGGCTCCACCGTATAGAGGTTCGCGTAGGCCTCGCCCATGATCGGCGCGGAGGACGTGTTGACGTAATGCACGTTGAAATCGAGCGCGGCATGGGCCGGCAGGCGCAGCGCCACGCCGGGCGGAAACGCGTAGCCGCCGGTGGGCGTCATCGAGCCGCCGAAGAAGACGTGATAGGCCATCGGCACGACGTTCGCGAAATTGAGCGTGCCGTCCGGATTGCGGATATCGCGAATCACGTCCAGGGGCGGGATCACGGAGGCCGGCGTGGTGGCCTGGAAATCGTAGAGCAGCAAGTGGTGGCTATTCGAGCGCATGCGCGTTTCCATGCGCGTCACGTAGATCGGGGCCGCGTTGCCGAGCGCGCGATAGATGAAGAGCTCGCGCTCGAAGTGGGGCTGCACCTCGAAGGGCTCGATCCTCACCTGCAGGCCCTTGCCTTCGGCGGGCGCCATCAAGGGCGCGAAGGGCGCGTACACCGGCAGCGCGGTGTCGTCCAGCAGCTTCGCGTCGGCCACCTCTCCCGCCTCGGGGGCGCCCGCCTCGATCCATTGCCTGATGAACTCCAGCTGGCCCGCGCTCAACGACGTGTTGCCGAGCGGCATCGCGGAGCCGAACGACTGCGGCTGGCTCGGATCCCACAGGAGGAGCTTCCTGTGGAAGAAGCTCCCGTTCACGTCGCGCGGCGCCACCAGCTTCCTGATGCCCTGCGCGTTGGCGCCGGCATCCTTGACCGCGCCGTTCATGAGGTTGCCGTAGGCCACCGGCGCATCGAGCACCAGCCCCGACTGGACGGCATAGGGGTGCCCCGCGGTGTGGCAGCTCAGGCAGGCCGGCGCGATCACCCGCTCCTGCAGCTTGGCGAAGGTCGAGATCGCGGCGGGCGCGGCGTTGCCGTAGACCTGGCGGCTGATCGCGACGCTCGCCTCGGCGCCATCGACCGTGTAGCGCATTGTCGCGGTGTTGCTGTCGGCGAAGGTGAAGGTGAGGCTCCCGGCCTCCGCTACCTGCAGGCGGCTCGGATCGTAAACGGCGCCGATCCACGGTGAGCCGTTGGTGCGATAGAGCGTTCCGCTTACCGCGCTGCCCGTGGTGAAGCGCCCATTGGGCATCACCAGCCAGGCCGGCTTTCCCTGCGCGTCGTAGGTGTACCAGACCGCGAAGAGGTTCGTTCCCTGCTGGGTGAGCGAGATGCCCCAGCCGTTCTGGCTCGCGCCGCCCCACCAGAGGTCGGTGTAATTGCCGATCGCGGAACCGGCGCCGAACACCTGGCGCGTGATGGCCTTGGTGCCGCTCGCGCCGTCGATGGCGTATCTCAGCGTCGCCGTGTTGCCGCTGGAGAATTCGAGCGTGGCGTTGCCGACCGGCGCCCCGGGCACGAAGCGCATGACATCGTAGTGGGTGAAGGGCGTGCCGGTGGGACTGTAGAGCGAGCCGCTATAAGTGTTGTTGGCTGCGTTCCAGGTGCCGCCGGGCATCACGACCCAGCGCGGCTTGCCCGCGGCGTCGTAGATGTACATCACTGTAAAGAGCGTGCTGCCCTGCTGCGAGATGCTCAAGCCCCAGCCGTTCTCCTGGCTCCCCGCCCACCATAGGTCCTGGTAATTGAAGGGCTCCGCATGGGTTGAGCCCACGCCCGCGAGCAGCAGCCCGGCAAGAGCCGCCACGCGCGCCCACATGCCTCTCGGGTTCATCGACGGATTGTAGCGTAGGGTACGATGGCAGCCGAATCACTCCAGGGAGAACACAATGAAGATCTGCCCCGTCGCGATCGCCGTCGGCTGCCCGAAATGCGCCATGTTCAAAGTCTGCCCGATGAAGAGCCTCATCGGCGGCTACCAGGGCGAGGCGCCGGGCGCATCGGCCGCGCCCACGCAGGGCGCCCCGAAGAAGTAGCGTAGCCGCCTACTTCTCGATCTTGTACTTCACGTTCCCCGCGGCCTTGCCGTTGATGAAGAGGTCGACGCGGTAGTCGCCCGGCGGCCAGCCCTTGGTGGGCTTGCTCATGTTGAAGTCGACGCTGTTGATGAGCGGCCCGATCTTCAGCTCGACGCTGTCCATCTTGTAGTTGGGCGGCGCGACCTGCGTCTTCTCCGCCATCCAGTCGCTCTTCACCGTCGAACCGCTCGGCACGTCCTCGAGCTTGGCGTGCAGGTAGACCTTCGCCGTGTCGGGCTTGAACGTGTGCTTCGCGGCGCCGCCCTTCTGGTCGGACAGCACGATGTCCGCGTAGCGCGGCGAGCCGGCCGCGCTTTGCGAAGGGTGGAGCGCGAAGACGGCCGCCGCCGCGAGCGCCACCGCGGCGGCGCCGGATTTCACGGCTGCACCTTGACCACGAGGGTGTGCGCCGCCATGTCGCCCAGGCGCTGCTTGTTCTTCGAGACCCACACCGCGATCGCGGCGACCAGGTAGAAGAACAACCCGTCGATGATGCGCATGATGTTGCGCACGATCGAGGCCTGCCAGTCCATCTTCGTGCCGTCCTGTTTCACCACCTTCAGGCCCATCGCCTTCTTGCCGAGCGTGGCGCCCTGGGTGGCCTCCATCACGATGAAATACGCGAGGCCGATGAAGAGCCACAGGAACGCCGGCGCGCCATGGATGTTGAAGCCGTCCGAGGTGGCCTGCCCGGTAGCGAATGCGATGGCGTAACCCACGATGAACAAGAGGACCGAATCGATGATGATCGCGACCGCCCTGCGCCCGACTCCCACTCCCGCTCCCACTTCGACGGCTGCCATGGCTGCTCTCCCCGGGTGAACGAACGGGTCATACTACGCCGAACATGTCCGCCAAGCCCGCACCGCCGGCTCCGGTTTCGCAGAGCAATAATGCACGGCGCACCTGGGTCATCCTGGGTGTGGTCGTGCTCGCGCTTGCCGGCCTCGGCGCCGCGATCTTCTTCTCCATCGTCGCCCTCTTCAAGAGCTCCGACGTCTACCAGCTGGCGCTCGCGAGGGTGAACGCGAATGTCGAGGCCACGGCGCTTCTCGGCTTGCCGATCGAGCCGGGCTTTCCCATGGGAAGCATCAGGGTGTCGGGCCCTTCGGGCGATGCGCAGCTCTCCATCCCGGTGCGGGGAAGCAAGGGGAAGGGCACCATCTACCTGCAGGCCACCAAGCAGATGGGCACCTGGACCTTCGAGCGCATCCAGCTCGAAATCGACGGCAGCGACGGGCGCATCGACCTCGATCCCTTTCTCAAGGGAAAGGGCCGCGCCGTCTGATATGCGATGATCGCAGGCTCCATGGTCAGCACACCCCTCGATATCCCTCTGGCCCGCGCCCCACGCGAGCGCTCCATCTACACGTGGGCCGCGCTCGCCGCGCTCTTCTTCGTGTTCGCGGGATTCGCGCGCACGTACTACTTGAAGGCCGCGTTCGGCGCGCCGGACCTCTCGGCGCTGAAGCACCTGCACGGCCTGGTGATGACCGCCTGGTTCGTGTTCTTCTTCGTGCAGGTGAGGCTCGTCGCCACCGGACGCACGGCGGTGCATCGCAGGCTCGGCGTCGCGGGCGTGTTTCTCGCGCTTCTCGTGCTGGTGGTCGGGACGGCGCTGGGGATCGCCTCGGCGCGGGCCGGCGCCGCGCCCACCGGCGTTGCGCCGCTCGTCTTCCTGGTGTTGCCCATCGGGGAGATGTTGGTGTTCGCGGTGCTCGTCACCGCCGCCATCCTGATGCGCAAGCGCGGCCCGTACCACAAGCGCCTCATGCTGCTCGCCTCGGTCGCCATGCTGACGCCGGCGATGGCGAGGCTTCCTTTCGATTTCGTGCAGGCGGGAGGGCCGCTCGCGTTCTTCGCGCTCACTGACGCCGTGATCCTCGCGTGCATCGCGTTCGATACCTTGAAGAACCGCAGGCTCCATCCCGTGTTCGGCGCGGGATTGGCCTTCATCGTCGTGGGGCAGATCGGGCGGCTCGCATTCTCGCAAACCGCCGCGTGGATGACGTTCGCGAAGTGGCTGGTGGCCTAGGGCGCGAAGCTCGAAGGATCGACGCGGTAGAAGCCGCGAAGCTCTTCATAGAGCGCGGGATGCATCGCCGCCATTTGCCGCGGCTGCTCGAAGAAGACTTCCGAGACCACCGCGAAGAACTCCGCGGGATGGGTCGCCCCGTAATGGCTGAATAGCGAGGGCTGCTGCATCGCCGCCTCCCCCTGCAGCCGCGCGAATTCCCCGAGCATCACCTGCGACCAGCGCGCGTAGCGATCGCGCCGGCCGAGCCAGGGCGCGCCGTTGGCATAGCCCTTCTGCTGGTCGAGCTGGTGCGCGAATTCGTGGATCACCACGTTCCTGCCGTCGTCGACGATGGCGGCGCCCTCGAGCGCGTCTTCCCACGAGATCACCACCTGGCCGTGGGTCCACGATTCTCCGGAAAGCGCGTGCCGTTGCTCCTGCAGGACGCCGGAGGGTTCGGCGCGCAGGCGCTCGACGATGAATGCGCCCGGGTAGACCAGGATCTGGCTCAGGTTCGGGAAGTAATCCGTCCTGCGATTGAGGATGAGGAGGCAGGCCTGCGCGGCGATTGAGACGCGCATCTCCTGCGTGATCTCGAGGCCGTCGCAGCCGAGGAACCGCTTCTCCGCGATGAAGACCTGCATGTGCCGCTCGAGCTGGCGGCGCAGATTCGCGGGGAGGCGGCGCACGTAAGGCACGCGCCGTTCGAGGATCTCGTGCCACGCCGCGGGGAAGGGCCGCGCGCGCACCTTCCTTCGCCTTCTTTCCACCAGGTAGGGCTGGGCGACCAGCCAGGCGATGACGAGTGCCGCGACGCCCGCGATGAAAACGAGTGGCATGCCCCGCAGGTGGATGCCGGGGCCACCCATTTCAAGCTAGCGATCCTTGCCTTTTTCCTCCTTGTTGTCCTTGCCCTGGCCCTTGTTCTCCTCCTTGCCCTTGCCCTGCCCCTGTCCCTGTCCCTTGTTCTCGTGCTGCTGCGGCTTTTCCTGTTGCTGTTGCTGTTGTTGTTGCTGCTGCTGCTGCTGCTGGGGTTGTGGCTGACGGGCTTGCCTTGCCGCCGGGTTCTGCTGCTGTTGCGGTTGTTGTTGCGGCTGTGACTGCGGCTGTTGTTGCGGCTGTGCGGGTTGCGGCTGGCGTTGCTGCCGCTGCTGGCGTTGCTCCAGTGGCTGCTGTTGTTGCTGCAGTTGAGGCGGAAGTTGCGGCTGCGCACGCGGTTCCTGCCGCGCACGCGCCGGCACCTGGTTTTGTTGCGGCTGCGGTTGCGGTTGCGCCTGCGGTTGCGGCGGCGCGGATTGCGCCTGCGTCCTCTGTTGCTGGAATTGCTGGCG
>DASWEU010000186.1:0-14901 GCA_036394595.1 Burkholderiales bacterium
AGCTGAAGATGGCGTCGGGCTTCGCCTCGATCAGCGCCTGAACCACCGCTCCCGCTTCGATCTTGCCGAGGGCAGGGGCCTGCTCCGCAACGAACTCGACGTCGGGCTGTGCCTGCTTCAATAGTCGCTTGAACGACGCCGTCGCCGATTGGCCGTACTCATAGTTGGGGTAGACGATCGCCCAGCGCTTCTTCTTCAGCTTCGCTGCCTCGGGAACCAGCATCGCCGTTTGCATGTACGTCGAGGGGCGCAGGCGGAAGGTGTAGCGGTTGCCGTTCTCCCAGACCATCTTGTCGGTC
This sequence comes from Burkholderiales bacterium, assembly GCA_036394595.1. GTDB lineage: Bacteria > Pseudomonadota > Gammaproteobacteria > Burkholderiales > SG8-39 > SCGC-AG-212-J23. The sequence goes on from DASWEU010000186.1 coordinate 300, forward strand.
AGCGGCTCGGCGGCGAGAAACAGGACCTTGCGTTGATTCGCCAGGTTGGCAACCGCCAGGCCGACGTTGGACGCGAAGGTGCCCATCAGCAGGTCGACCTTCTCGCGCACGATCAGCTCTTCGGCCACCCGCACGGCATCGCCCGGCGTGCCGCCGTCGTCGCGCGACACCACTTCGAGCTTGCGTCCCAGCACGCCGCCTGACGCATTGATTTCCTCGACCGCGAGCTCCCAACCCTTCTTGTAGGGCTCGAGGAAGGCGGGGAAAACCTTGTAGCTGTTCAGCTCGCCGATCTTGATGACCTGCGAGTAGGCATTGGTCGACAGGAGCAATGCGGCAAAAATCAAGCGTTTCATTTTTTGCCCTCCACCTTGGCGCCGCGGTCGGGCCGGATGCGATCGGTGCCACCGGGAAAGGCGCGCCAGAACTCCTTGCGCACCAGGCTCACGATCATCGCGCTCTTGTTGAGACCGTGATAGCGCGCCACGATTTCCAGCATCTCGAGGTCGCGCAGGGTCGCCGAGAAGGTGCTGACTTTGCTCTTGATCATATACAAATCTTATATAAGACTTGTATAGCGTGTCAAGCCGCCGCGCGCTGCGCCGGAGGAGGAAGTTGCTTCAGGCAGCGCCCGATCCACAGGGCGGTGAGCTTCTCCTGCACGCCGTTCTGCGCCAGGCGCTGGGCGAGGGCGGCAAAATCGACCTGGTCGAGCAGCTGGTCCTGGTTGAAGCAGGAGAAGACGTAGCTCGTCTTGCCGGTCTGCGGGTCGAGGTGCGGCTGCAGGCACTGCGCGCAGATCTCTTTCATCATGCATTGCATCGGCGAATTGATGGATCCGATCGCAATGTGGGAAGGTTTCAGATAATTTTTTAAGACCCCATGCCTGGCTGCGCCCACGGCTCCCATCATCTGGTCGGAGCCGATGGCAATGATCCGGTCTGCCTGATCAAATCTTATTTCCTGGGAACCCAGCCGCCCCGAGGCGTAGGCCTCCATGGCCTGGACGATGTTGCCGACAAAGGACCGGTCCTGCGGGCGGCGCGGCGGGAATCCCGGCGCCTGGTCGCAGCACCACACCACGGCGTCGGAAGAGGCCTCGATGTCTTCCACGCGGTAGCGATCGCCGGTGGATTTGTAGCCCGCGAAGTAGATCACCTTGCTGCCGGCGGCGCGCAAGGCCCGCCCGATGGAGAACAGCACCGCGTTGCCGAGTCCGCCGCCGGCGAGCACCACCGTCTCGCCGTGCGGGATCTCGGTCGGCGTTCCGGTCGGGCCCATGAGGACCACAGGTTCGCCCGGCTTGAGGTAGGCGAGCAGGTCCGCCGAGCCGCCCATCTCCAGCGCGATGACGGAAATCAGCCCTTTTTCGCGGTCCACCCAGGCACCGGTCAACGCGAGGCCTTCCATGGCGAGGGTGGTGCCGCCCACGCGCAAGGCGAACGCCTCGTAGTTCTGCATGCGGTAGAACTGGCCCGGGCGGAACTGGCGCGCCGCGACGGGCGCGCGCAGCACGACTTCGACGATCTTCGGCGTAAGACGCCGCATCTCGTGCACCACGGCGCGCAGGTCACGGTTCAACTGGCGGAGAAAAGTCCCGTCGTCCAGGGATGAAGCGGCGTTTTTTTGCGAAAGTACGCGGCTGACCACCGGGTAGCCTTGCTTGGCGCTGCCCATTGCCTTGACGACGTTGCCGAAGTAGGACGGATGCAGATCGCCGAAGAAGCTCATGAAGCGCCCGTCGGGCCGACGGTGCAGCAGCACGTCGGGATGCGCCGGTTTCGCCGTGTGACGTTCCGGCTTGAGCGGCGCGCCGCTCTCATCGCAGGCCTGGAAGTATTTGCCGTCGAGCGCGAGGCTCACGCCTTCCTCGCGAGCGAGGACGGTATTGGGCTGCGTGCCGGCGGCGATCAGCACGGACCTTGCTGGCATCGTGATTTGGTTTTGAAAGGCAACAGCCTTGGCATGGCCGTATTCATCCACTTCGATACGCTCGGGGCTGAGTCCTTCCGCGAACACCACCCCTTCCTCGAGCGCCTTCTCGACTTCCTCGTGGTTCAGCGTGTAGGAGGGGCTGTCGACGAGCCGTCGGCGATAGGCGATGGTGGCGCCGCCCCACGCCTTCAACAAAGAAATTCTTTCTGATGAAGAGCATTTCCTTAGTGCCCGGGCGTGGGCGAGAAACTCGCCAGCAATCTGTTTTTCCTCCGGATTCCAATCGGGTGCCTGGCCGAGCGTCTCATGGCGAACCAGGAACTTTTCGACCTGCACGGCGTAGTAGGCGAGCGATTCGGTCGCCGTGTCGATCGCCGTGAGGCCGCCGCCGATGACCACCACCGGCAGCCGGATCTGCAGGTTGGCGATGGACTCGCGCTTGGCCGCGCCGGTGAGCTGCAGCGCCATCAGGAAATCGGAAGCGGCGCGCACGCCGCGCGCGAAACCGTTCGGGATCTCGAGCACCGTCGGCCGGCCGGCGCCGGCGCACAGCGCGACGTGGTCGAAGCCGCGCTCGAACGCATCATCCACCGACAGCGTGCCACCGAAGCGCACGCCGCCAAACATGGCGAAATGGCGCCGGCGCTCGAGCAGCAGGCGGATCATCTTGAGAAAGTTCTTGTCCCAGCGCACGGTGATGCCGTATTCGGCGACTCCGCCGAATCCCGCCATCACCCGGTGGTCCAGGGGTTCTTTCAAATCATCAATGCTTTTGATCGGCCGGAACGAAGTCCGGTTGCCTAAAGCGTCGACGCCCGAGATTCCGGCTTCAAGCGGTTCGATCTTGAGGCCGTCGATAGCGACGACCGTGTGCCCGTCGTTCATCAGGTGGTGCGCGGTGGTGAATCCGGCCGGGCCCAACCCGACGACAAGAATTCTTTTTCCAGACGCTTCTTTTGGAAAAGGGCGGCGCAGATTAAATGGGTTCCAGCGCGTCAGCAGCGAGTAGATCTCGAATCCCCAGGGCAGCTCGAGCACGTCTTTCAGGGTGCGCGTCTCGGCTTGCGGGATGTTGACCGGGTCCTGCTTCTGGTAGATGCAGGACTTCATGCAGTCGTTGCAGATGCGGTGTCCGGTGGCGGCCGCCATGGGATTGTCGACGGCGATGATGCCGAGCGCCGCGAGCGGCTCGCCGCGCGCCTTGACCAGGTGGAACTCGGAGATCTTCTCCTCCAGCGGGCAGCCGGCCAGCGGCACGTTGAATACCGTCTTGCGAAAGCCGGTGGCCGGCGCCTTCTCCCGCAAGCCGGTGGAGCAGGAGTCCTTGCCCTGCTCGTGGCACCAGATGCAATAGTTGGCTTCGTCCAGCGCGCCTTTCAGGTCGGTACCGGCATCGGTCAGCGCGAACCCGTCGCGCTGGCGCAGGTGGTCCAGCGAGTTACGGCCGTTTTCGGTCCGAACCGGAATCAATTTCAGGTAGTCGAGCTTGCGCGGCGCCTTGAACAGGACGTCCTGCCGGTGCTTTGCCTTGCCCTCCGGGGTCGTCACGGCCCACGCCGCGTAGCGGGCGGCCTTCTCCAGGTTTGCGGCGTTGGCGGTTTCGTCCTGCAGCCACCCGGAAACTTTCCTGGCGAAGTCGAGTTCCGTAGTGAAGGCGAAGGCCTCCGGCTTCGCGTCTTCGGGCTTTACCTTGTGCAACGCGCGCCGCTGCACGAACTGGCGCTTGACCGACCACAGCGGCGCGAGCGCGTTGTGCTGTTCCGCCAGCGCTTGCGCCTCGGCTTCGATGCCGAACAGCTTTGCCAGGAAATCCTCGGCCTGCGGCGCCAGGGCGACGAGCAGCTCGGACTCCTCTTTCTTCGAGGGAGGATTGGCTCTGGCCCGCTCGAGCCTCACTTTCATTTCCGGGTCCAGAAAGGAAAGAAAGGCGCCGTCGACGCGGACCAGGCCGTCGCGCTCGTAAAGGTCCTCGAAGGCGAGGCCGAATCCCAGCATCATGAAGGTAAAATTATCGTTGAATTCAACGGGAGAGCCTTGGATGCAAATCAGAAATAGCATATTCCTGGTGACCGGCGGCGCCTCCGGACTCGGCGCGGCGACGGCGCGCATGGCGGCCGAGAACGGAGCCAAGGTGGTGATCGCCGACCTGCAGGCCGACGCCGGCGAGAAGTTGGCAAAGGAACTCGGCGGCCGCTTTGCCCGCACCGACGTCGCTTCGGAAGCCGACGGCAAGGCGGCAGTCGCGCTCGCGCTGAAGGAATTCGGCGGCCTGCAGGTGCTGGTGAATTGCGCCGGCATCGCGCTCGCCGAGCGCACCATCGGCAAAGACGCGCCGCACGACCTCGGTCGCTTCGAGCGCGTGATCCGCGTCAACGTCATCGGCACCTTCAACATGATCCGGCTCGCTGCCGATGCGATGGCCAAGGCCTCTCCCAACGCCGCGGGCGAGCGCGGCGTGATCGTGAACACCGCGTCGGTGGCGGCCTACGACGGCCAGATCGGCCAGGCCGCCTATTCGGCGTCGAAGGGCGGCATCGTCGGCATGACGCTGCCCATCGCCCGCGACCTGTCGCGCAATGGCATCCGCGTCTGCACCATCGCTCCGGGAATTTTCGAGACGCCGCTGCTCGCCGCGCTGCCCAAGGACGCCCAGGAGTCCCTCGGCAAGCAGGTGCCGTTTCCCTCCCGCCTCGGCCGACCGGCGGAATTCGCGCAGATGGTGAAGTCGATCGTCGAGATTGAAATGCTGAACGCCGAGACCATCCGTCTCGACGGCGCGATCAGGATGGCGCCTAGGTGATCTGTTTTAGATTGTCTTTATAAAAACGGCCTCTTTCCACATAGCCAGCGGCGATGCGGAGGAGGCCGTCCTTCTCTTCCGGCCGTAGCTCGCGCACGACCTTCCCTGGGGAGCCGATCACCAGCACGCCACCGGGGATTTCCTTGCCCTCGGGGATCAGCGTATTCGCGCCGACCAGCGTGCCCGGCCCGATGCGCGCCCCATTCAAAATCACGCTATTGATGCCGACCAGGCTGCCGTCTGCCACGCTGCAGCCGTGCAGCATTACCTTGTGGCCGATGGTCACGCGGCGGCCGAGCGTCAGCGGAAAACCGGGATCAACATGCAGCACCGAACCATCCTGCACATTGGTTTCTTCGCCGATGGTGATGCGATCGTTCTCCGCGCGGACCACCACCTTGAACCAGACACTGGTGTCGTTGTGCAGGAGGATCGAACCGACGAGCGTCGCGTCGTAAGCGATGAAGTGGCGCTTACCGACCAGCTCGACGCGGCGCTCGCCGATGGAGAACAAAGGCATGCGGATATCATAATGCAGTGAAGATCGTTGTCCTGGGCGCCGGTGTAGTGGGCGTGACCTCGGCTTGGTACCTGGCAGGCGCCGGCCACGAGGTCACGGTGATTGACCGTCGTTCAGGGCCCGGGCTCGAAACCTCGTTCGCCAACGGCGGGCAGATTTCCGCCGGGCACGCGCAGCCCTGGGCGCGGCCTTCCGCGCTGCCGAAGATCCTGCACTGGCTCGGTCGCGAGGACGCGCCGCTGCTGTTCCGGCCGCGCGCCGACTGGGCGCAATGGGCCTGGGGCCTGCGTTTCCTGCGCGAGTGCACGCCGGGCCGCTTCGAGCGCAACTGCCGCGCGCTGGCGCGACTCGCCTCCTACAGCCGCGATTGCCTGCGCGCGCTGCGCCAGGCGACCGGCATTCACTACGACGAGATGACGCGCGGCATCCTGCAGTTCTTCACCGAGCCGGGCGACTTGGAGGCGGCGGCTCGCCACCAGAGCGTGAAAAGCGCGGCGGAATGCCTGGCGCTGGAGCCAGCGCTGCAGCATGCCGAAGAACAAATCCTCGGCGGCCTTCATTTTCCCGAGGACGAATCCGGCGACGCTCATGCGTTCACCGCGGCGCTGGCCGTGCTGGCGAAAGAAAGAGGGGTGGTGTTTGAATTTCAAAAAACCATATCAGCGATCCAGGCGTCAGATGGCCGCGTCGTGGGGCTGGCAGGAAGCGAAATTCGTGGCGACGCTTATATAGTCGCCTTGGGAAGCTACAGCCCGCAGTTGCTCACGCCGCTCGGCGTGCGGATTCCCGTGTATCCGCTCAAGGGCTATTCGATTACGCTGCCGCTCGGGCCATCGGAGCAGGCGGCCGCGCCGCGGATGAGCCTCACCGATGAAGCGCACAAGATCGTCATTTCCCGCCTGGGCAACCGGCTGCGCGCGGCGGGCACGGCGGAGCTGACGGGCTACGACGCTTCGATCAACCCGGGGCGCTGCGCAGCCATCGGGCGCCGCATCCGGCAGCTTTTTCCGCAACTCGGCGGCATCACGGCCGTCGACAACTGGGCCGGATTGCGCCCGGCCACGCCAAGCAACGTGCCGCTGATCGGCAAGACGAAATACGACAACCTGTACATCAATACCGGGCACGGCACGCTGGGCTGGACGCTCGCCTGCGGCTCGGCCAGCGCACTTGCGGCCGTCGTCAGCGGGCGTGCGCCTGAAGTGGAGCTGCCTTCCCTTGCGTGAGAGCGAATCCCGGTTCTTCACCGTCCGCCGCCTGCGCTACCACGTGCGCCACTGGCCGCGTCCCGGCGCGCGCAAGATGGTGCTTCTGCACGGCTGGATGGACGTCTCCGCGTCTTTCCAATTCATGGTCGACGAGCTGCAGGGCGAGTGGGACGTCTATGCGCCGGATTGGCGCGGCTATGGACTGACGGACTGGGGACGGGAGGATTCCTACTGGTTTCCCGATTACCTGGCGGATCTGGACTTTCTTCTCCAGGAGATTTCTCCGGGGAAACCCGTCTCTCTTGTCGGCCACAGTCTCGGCGGCAACGTTGCCTGTCTGTACGCCGGGGTCCAGCCCGGCCGGGTGGAAAAGCTGGTCAACCTGGAAGGATTCGGCATGTCCGCGACCGTTCCCGCGCAGGCGCCGCAAAGGTATGCGCGCTGGCTGGAGGAATTGCGCGATCCGCCGGGGTTGAAGCCCTACGCCGATTTCCAGGAACTGGCTTCTCGATTGAGGAAAACGAACCCCAGGCTGAGCATCGAAAAATCCTCCTTTCTCGCGCAGCATTGGGGCCGGGAAGAGGGCGGCAAGGTCTTGCTGCGAAGCGACCCGGCGCACAAGATCGTCAACGCCACGCTCTACCGCTACGAAGAGGCGCAAGCTTGCTGGCGCGAGGTTACGGCGCCCGTGCTCTGGGTGGACGCGGCACTGTCCGACACGCATAAGCGCATCGGGCTGGATGCCGCGCAACTTGCCGAGCGGCGCGCGGCGTTCCGCTCGCTGCGCTTCGTCACCGTCCCGGATGCCGGCCACATGCTGCATCACGACCAGCCGCAAGCCGTGGCACGCCTGATCGAGGCGTTCCTGCTCGCCTGATAGAATCCGCGCCACAAGATGGACGTCAATCACCTCGTTCAGACGGTCGCCATCTACGCCCTCCCGGTGTTGTTCGCGATCACGCTGCACGAGGCGGCGCATGGCTACGTGGCGCGCCATTTCGGCGACATGACGGCGCACGCCCAGGGCCGCATCAGCCTCAATCCGCTGCGGCACATCGATATGGTGGGAACGATCGTCGTGCCGCTGTTGATGCTGGTTTTCTCGAAATATCTCTTCGGCTGGGCCAAGCCGGTGCCGGTGAACTACTCGGCGCTGCGTAACCCGCGCCGGCACATGGCGCTGGTTGCCGCCGCGGGGCCCGGCGCCAATCTGGCGATGACCGCGCTGTGGGCCGTGGTGATGCGAATCGCCATCGGCATGAGCGACCGCTCGGACGCATGGCTGCAGGTGGCCGGCGTGCACGGCACCAGCGGATTGCTCGATGTCGTCATGCGGCACGGCCGGGGTGGCACCGAATTCCTCATCGGCGTAGGCGCGGCGGGGATCCTGGTGAATCTTGTCCTCATGCTGCTGAACCTGCTGCCGATCCTGCCGCTGGACGGCGGCCGGATCGTCGCCAGCCTCCTGCCGAAAAGGGCCGCATGGCAGTATTCAAGGCTTGAGCCTTTCGGCCTGCCGCTGCTGCTGCTTCTGATGCTCGTCCCGGTGTACGGCTCGAACGCGCTGAGCCTCATCCTGAGCCCCTTGTTCATCGAGTCGGACGCCTTGATTCGCGCGGTGGTGCTGTAACGATGTACGAAACGCGAGTCCTGTCCGGAATGCGCCCGACGGGAGCCCTGCACCTTGGCCACTACCACGGCGTGCTGAAGAACTGGATCAAGCTGCAAGCCGAGTATCCCTGCCTGTTCTTCGTCGCCGACTGGCACGCGCTGACCACCGACTACGAGAAGACCGGCGATCTGCAGCAGAACTGCTGGGATATGGTGATCGACTGGCTGGCGGCGGGCATCGACCCGAACCAGGCGACGTTGTTCGTGCAGTCACAGGTGTCGGAGCACGCGGAACTGCACCTTCTGCTGTCGATGATCGCGCCGCTCGGCTGGCTGGAGCGGGTGCCAACCTACAAGGACCAGCAGGAAAAGCTCTCCGACCGCGACCTCGCCACTTACGGCTTTCTCGGCTACCCGCTGCTGCAGGCGGCCGACATCCTGATCTATCGCGCACGCCACGTGCCGGTGGGCGAGGACCAGGTGCCTCATGTCGAGTTCACGCGCGAGATGGCGCGGCGCTTCAACCATCTGTACGGCCGCGAGGCCGGCTACGAGGACAAGGCCAAGGCGGCGGTGAAGAAGATGGGCACCAAGAAGGCCCGCCTCTTCAACGAGCTGCGCACCAGGTTCCTCGAAAGCGGCGACGCCGAGGCGCTCAAGCGCGCGCAGGCGCTGCTGGATGAACAGCAGAGCATGCCGCGCGGCGACCGCGAGCGGCTGTATGGCTGGCTGGAAGGCGGCGGCAAAAAGATCCTGGTCGAGCCGGACGCACTGCTGACCGAGGCCTCGCGCATGACCGGCCTGGACGGTCAGAAAATGTCCAAATCCTACGGCAACACCATCGCGCTGCGCGAAGAGCCGGAGTCGGTGGCGAAGAAGATCCGCGGCATGCCGACCGACCCGGCGCGCGTCAAGCGCACCGACCCCGGCACTCCTGAGAAGTGCCCAGTGTGGACACTGCACCAGATCTATTCGGACGAGGAGCGCAAGGCCTGGGTGCGCAAGGGCTGCACCACCGCCGGCATCGGCTGCCTCGAGTGCAAGCAGCCGGTGATCCAGGCGATCCAGGCCGAACTCGCGCCGATGCGCGAACGCGCGCAGCCCTATCTGGACGATCCGACGCTGGTGAAAAACATCGTCGCCGACGGCTGCGAAAAGGCGCGCAAGCTGGCGGCGGAGACCATGCGCGACGTGCGCGAGGCAATCGGTCTCTCGTATTCATGAACGTCGCCCGTCTCTATGGCGAACCGGTCATCGAGCTGCCGCTCGATCTTTACATACCGCCCGACGCGCTGGAGATCGTGCTGGAGGCGTTCGAGGGACCGCTTGACCTGCTGCTGTACCTGATTCGCAAGGAAAACCTCGACATCCTCGACATTCCGATGGCGCCGCTCACGCGCCAGTACCTCGAATACGTCGAGATCATGCGCACGAAAAACCTCGAGCTCGCCGCCGAATACCTGGTGATGGCGGCGATGCTGATGGAGATCAAGTCGCGCCTGTTGCTGCCCAAGCCGCCGTCGGCCGAGGCGATCGAGGACGACCCGCGCGCCGAGCTGGTGCGGCGGCTGCTCGAGTACGAGCGCATGAAGAAGGCCGCCCAGGCGCTCGACGAGCTGCCGCAGGTCGGGCGCGACATCGCCGCGGTCTCGGTGTGGATCGAGAAGGCGGTGGCCCTGCAGCTGCCGGATATCAGCCCGCAGGACCTGGCCGAGGCCTGGCGGGCGCTGCTGCACCGGGCGCGCCTGTCGCGCCACCATCACATCTCGCGCGAGGAGCTCTCGGTGCGCGAGCACATGAGCGGCATCCTGCGCGCGCTGCGCGAGCGGCGCGTGCTCGAGTTCGGCGAGCTGTTCCAGCCGGAGCGCGGCGTGGCGGTGCTGGTGGTGACCTTCCTCGCGCTGCTGGAGCTCGCGCGCGAGCTGCTGGTGGAGATCACGCAGTCCGAGTGCTTCGCGCCGATTTACGTAAAATTGGGCTATGCACAGCCCGTTTGAGGCCAAGCGGATCCTCGAGGCGGCGCTGCTCGCCACGCCCGAGCCGCTCGGCATTACGGAGCTGAAGCGGCTGTTCGAGGGCGAAGTCAACGCCGAGACGGTGCGCAAGCTCCTCGCCGAGCTGAAGGAGGAGTGGCACGGCCGCGCCGTCGAGCTGGTCGGCCTGTCGGGCGGCTGGCGCTTCCAGACCCGGCCGGAGTTCCAGCCCTTCCTCGAGCGGGTATTCCCGGAGCGGGCGCCGCGCTACTCGCGCGCCGTGATGGAGACCCTGGCGATCATCGCCTACCGCCAGCCGGTCACGCGCGGCGACATCGAGGATATTCGCGGCGTCACGGTGTCGACCCAGATCATCCAGTCCCTCGAGGCGCGCGGCTGGGTCGACGCCGTCGGCGTGCGCGAGACCCCCGGCCGGCCGGCGCTCTATGCCACCACCCGGAAATTCCTCGACGACCTCGGCCTGCGCTCGCTCGAAGAGCTGCCGCCGCTCGAGGAAATCGCCAAGACCCTGCAGCTTGAGCCCGCACCGGCCGAACCGGCCTCCGAGCCGGCCGGCGCCGCCTCCGGCGAAGCCTGAGCGGCTTCAAAAGCTGCTCGCCGCGGCCGGCCTCGGCTCGCGGCGTGAGATCGAGACCTGGATCGAAGCGGGCCGTGTCGCCGTGGACGGGCAGGTTTGCAAGCTGGGGGACCGAGCATCGAACGCCGATCGGGTGACGGTGGATGGAAAGGACGTCGTCTTTCCCAGAACTTCTTCTTTCAGGGTCCTGATCTACAACAAGCCGGTCGGAGAACTGGTCACACGGAGCGACCCCGCAGGACGGCCCACCGTGTTTTCGCGCCTGCCGCCGGGGCGCTGGGTTGCCGTCGGCCGGCTCGATCTCAACAGCGCGGGACTGCTGCTGTTCACCGATTCCGGGGAGCTTGCCAACCGTCTGATGCACCCGAGCTACGAGATCGAGCGCGAGTACACCGTTCGCGTCTATGGCCTTCTCACGCCTGAAAATATTGAGCGGCTGCGGACCGGCGTCGAGCTGGAGGATGGCCGCGCCGCCTTCCAGCGGATCGACGCCAGCGGCAGTGGCAAGGGGAGCAACCGCTGGTACCGGGTAATGCTCAAGGAAGGCCGCAACCGCGAGGTGCGCCGCCTGTTCGAAGCGGTCGGCGCCAAAGTGAGCCGCCTGGTCCGCGTGCGTTACGGCGCGGTGGAATTACCAGCCGATTTGCCGCCGGGAGTCTGGCGCGAAATCAAAAATCCGGTTATACTTCAAAAGCTTTGAGGTGGTGCAGGTTGCAGATGGGCTTCGGCCCATTTTTTGTTTGAGCCTCGAAAAACTGATCGAACCGGTCGCGACCGGAATGGGCTACGAGCTGGTCGACGTGCAGGCGTCGAACGGCGGGCGGCTGTTACGCCTGTTCATCGACAAGCCAGCAGGTAGCAATTCGGGCATCACCGTCGACGACTGCGCGGCAGTGAGCCGGCAGGTGGGCCGGGTGCTCGAGGTGGAAGGCGTGGATTACGAGCGTATGGAGGTGTCTTCTCCGGGTCTCGACCGCCGGCTGCGCAAGGCGGGCGATTTCGTGCGCTTTTCGGGCCAGCGGGCGGAACTGAAGATGCGCACGCCGGATGCCGGCGGCCGGCGGCGGTTCGTCGGCGTGCTGCGCGGCGCCGACGCGTCGCAGGTGCGCGTGGAACTGGACGGCCGGACCGTGGCGCTGGCGCTCGAAGACATCGAGCGGGCGCGCCTGGTCCCTGAACTGTGAGGGTGGCGTGGCAACAAGCAACGTAGCGGCGGCAAATCGCGAGATGGTGATGCTGGTGGACGTTCTCGCCCGGGAGAAGAATGTCCCGCGCGACATCGTGTTCGGCGCGCTGGAGATGGCGCTCGCCTCGGCGACCAAGAAGAAGTACTCCGAGGAAATCGACGTGCGGGTGGCGGTCGACAAGACCACCGGCGCCTACGAGTCGTTCCGGCGCTGGAAAGTGGTGCTGGACGGCACGGTCGAGTTTCCCCAGGCGCAGATCCCGCTGACCGAGGCGCAGGCCAGGCAGCCGGGCATTGCCGTCGACGAATTCATCGAGGAGCCGCTCGAGGCGGTCGAATTCGGCCGCATCGGCGCGCAAACCGCCAAGCAGGTGATCCTGCAGCGTATCCGCGACGCGGAGCGCGAGCAGATCCTCAACGACTTCCTTTCGCGCGGCGACGAGCTGGTGACCGGCACGGTCAAGCGCATGGAGCGCGGCAGCGCCATCATCGAGTCCGGCCGGCTGGAGGCGTTGCTGCCGCGCGAGCACATGATCCCGAAGGAGAACCTGCGGGTCGGCGACCGCGTGCGAGCCTGGGTGATGAAGATCGACCGCCAGGCGCGCGGGCCGCAGCTGGTGCTGTCGCGCACCGCGCCGCAGTTCATCATGAAGCTGTTTGAGCTCGAGGTGCCGGAAATCGAGGAGAAGCTGCTCGAGATCAAGTCGGCGGCGCGCGACCCAGGCGTGCGCGCCAAGATCGCCGTCTTCACCAACGACAAGCGCATCGACCCGATCGGCACCTGCGTCGGCATGCGCGGCTCGCGCGTGCAGGCGGTGACGCAGGAGCTGGCCGGCGAGCGCGTCGACATCGTGCTGTGGGCCGCCGATCCGGCGCAGTTCGTGATCGGCGCCCTGGCGCCGGCCGAGGTGTCCTCGATCCTGGTGGACGAGGAAAAGCACGCCATGGACGTGGTGGTGGACGAGGAGAATCTGGCGGTGGCGATCGGCCGCAGCGGCCAGAACGTGCGCCTCGCCTCCGAGCTCACCGGCTGGCAGATCAACCTGATGACCGAGGAAGAGTCGACCAAGAAGCAGCAGGAGGAGAGCGGCCGCATCAAGGCCCATTTCATGGAGAAGCTCGACGTCGACGAGGAGGTGGCCGGCATCCTGATCGAGGAAGGCTTCTCGACCATGGAAGAGATCGCCTACGTGCCGATCAACGAGCTGCTGGAGATCGACGCCTTCGACGAAAACACCGTGAACGAGCTGCGCAACCGCGCGCGCAACGCGCTGCTGGTCTCCGCCATCGCCAATGAGGAAAAGATGGAGGGCGTCGACCCGGAGTTGCTGAAGCTCGACGGCATGGACACCCTGCTCGCCGCCAAGCTGGTCGAGGGCGGCGTGAAAAGCCGCGACGACCTCGCCGACCTCGCCGTCGACGAGCTGGCGGAACTCACCAAGATCGACGAGGAGCGCGCCAAAAAGCTGATCATGGCGGCGCGCGCGCATTGGTTTGCCGACGAAAGCGCGGCCGCGAAGCCGGCCGACACCAAGGAAGCTGTCTAGCGTGGCGCAGACCAGCGTCTCCCAGTTCGCCGCCGAGCTGAAAGTGCCGCCCGCGGTGCTGCTCGAGCAGTTGCGCGCGGCCGGGGTCGACAAGCGCGTACCCGAGGATTCGCTGACCGAGTCGGACAAATCGCGCCTGCTCGAGTACCTGCGGCGCATGCACGGCTCGGCCGAGGCCAAGAACAAGATCACCCTGACGCGCAAGCACACCAGCGAGATCAAGAAGGCGGACGCCACCGGCAAATACCGCACCGTGCAGGTCGAGGTGCGCAAGAAGCGCACCTTCGTCAAGCGCGAGGCGGGGGATGCGGCAGCCGCCGCGCCGGAAGCGGCGCCCGCGCCGGCGCCGTCGGCGCCGGCCATCGACGCCCGGCAGACCGAGCTGCGCGAGGAGGAAGCGCGCCGCGACGAGCAGCTGGCGGAGCGGCAGGCGAGCGAGCTGAAGGCAAAGCAGGAACGCGAGCGCCGCGAGGCCGAACAGAAGGCGGCTGTCGAGACCGCGGCGACGACCCCGGCCGCGACCACGCTGCATGCCCCCAAGCCGGTCAGCGGGGAGGCCAAGGTCGACAAGAAGCCCAAGAAGGCGAAGACCACGACCATCCTGCGCGACGACTCGGTGCGGCGCCGGCAGATCAAGACGCGCGGCGACGCCGGCGGCGGCGTCGCCGGCTGGCACGGACGCGGCGGAACGCGCCACCGCCACGCGCCCGGCGCGGCGTCGGAGCAGCAGCCGGCTTCCGCCCAGCCGAGCGAACCCCAGGTACGCGATGTTGCGGTGCCCGAGACCATCACCGTCGGCGAGCTCGCGCACCGCATGTCGGTCAAGGCCGCCGAGGTCATCAAGACCATGATGAAGCTCGGCACCATGGTCACCATCAATCAGGTGCTCGACCAGGAAACGGCGATGATCGTGGTGCAGGAGATGGGTCACAAGGCGAAGGCGTCCAAGCTGGACGACCCCGAGTCCTTCCTGGTGGAGTCCGATGAGCCGGTGGCGGCCGACGAAAAGCCGCGCCCGCCCGTGGTTACCGTCATGGGCCACGTCGATCACGGCAAGACTTCGCTGCTCGACTTTATCCGCCGCGCCAAAGTGGCGGCGGGCGAGGCGGGCGGCATCACGCAGCACATCGGCGCCTACCATGTCGAAACGCCGCGCGGCGTGGTCACCTTCCTCGATACACCCGGCCACGAGGCCTTTACCGCGATGCGCGCGCGCGGCGCCAA
>DASWEU010000187.1:0-4713 GCA_036394595.1 Burkholderiales bacterium
GACCTTGAGTGTTTCCGGCGAGACGTCGAAGCGCAATGCCTTGCCGCGCTTGGCGGTAACCGTCAGGCAAACACCCTGTACGCAGACCGAATCGCCGACCTTGACGTCGGCAAGCGCCAGCCGCCCCGCCTCGATCTCGAAAGGCTCGACGCTCCGGATGCGACCGACCGCCTGGACCATGCCGGTAAACATCAAACTCTCGCCAGGATGCGCAAATCTTCTCCAATCTTTTCCATGGAAAGAATATTCAATTTGAAACGACGGTCCAGCGAAATAACCTCCGGGAAATTCACCATTCCCTGTGCACTGTCGCCCAGCAGGCTGGGATTGAGGTAGATCAGGAACTCATCGACGCAGCCTTCGCGCAGCAGCGAGCCGTTCAGCTTGAAGCCCGCCTCGACGTGCAGCTCGTTCACGCCGCGGCGCGCGAGCTCCTGCAGCATTCCGGGCAGGTCGACCTTGCCTTGCGCATTGGGCAGTGGAATCACTTCGGCATTCTGAAGCGATTTCCCCTTGACGGCCGAAAAGATCAACACTCCGCCACCCGCGAGAATCCGCGCCTGCGGCGGCGTCTCGAGCTGGCTGTCGGCGATCACCCGCAGCGGCTGGCGCGGCGTTTCGACATGGCGCACCGTGAGGCGCGGGTTGTCGGCGCGCACCGTGCCGGCGCCGGTGAGGATGGCGCAGGCTCGCGCGCGCCAGCGGTGGCCGTCCTTGCGCGCCTCCGGACCCGTGATCCACTGCGACTGACCGTTGGCGAGCGCGGTGCGCCCGTCGAGCGAGGCGGCGACCTTGAGGCGCACCCAGGGCCGGCCGCGCGTCACGCGCGAGACGAAGCCGAGGTTGAGCTCGCGCGCCTCGTCCTCCATCAGACCGTGCTCGAAGCGCACGCCGGCGGCGGCGAGCTTGGCACCGCCGTGCGCGGCCTGCGGGTTCGGATCCAGCATCGCCGCCACCACGCGGCCGACCTTCTTCTTCAGGATCAGATCGACGCACGGCGGCGTGCGGCCCTGGTGATTGCAGGGCTCCAGGTTGACGAACAAGGTAGCGTCGTCTTCCGCTATTTTTTCCAGGGCCTTTACTTCAGCGTGAGGCCCCCCCGCCTTTTCATGCCAGCCTTCGCCCAGAATCTGCTGGTTTTTCGTCACCACGCAGCCGACGCGCGGGTTTGGCGTAGTCGTGTTGAGGCCGCGGGCCGCAAGGTCGAGCGCACGCCGCATCATGGCGTGGTCGAACGCGGAAAAACGGGTGGTCACTTCCGGCGTTTTTTGCCCGCCTTCACTTCTTGCACCGCCTCGCGGAAGTCGTCTGGCGTCTCGAAGCTGCGGTACACCGAGGCGAAGCGGATGTAGGCGATCTTGTCGAGCTTCGCCAGCTCGCGCATGACAAAGTCGCCGACGCGGCTGGTCGGCACCTCGCGCTCGCCGAGCGAGAGCAGGCGCTCGATCACGCGGTCGACCGCGCCCTCGACCTCGTCGGTAGCCACCGGGCGCTTGCGCAGCGCCAGCATCATGCTGCCCAGCAGCTTGTCGCGGTCGAAGTCGCCGCGGCTGCCGTCCTTCTTCACCAGGCGCGGCATCTTCAGGTCGACGCGCTCGTAGGTGGTAAAGCGCTTGCCGCAGCTGGCGCACTTGCGCCGCCGGCGCGTGGTGTTGGCCTCGAGGTTCGCCCGCGTGTCCACCACCTGGGTATCGGCCGAGCCGCAGAAAGGGCATTTCACGACGAATGTCCCATCGTCACGCGTACACCGGGCGTGCGGCGCACAGCGCCTTCACTTCGTTCGCGACGCGCGTGAGATTGGCCTCGTCGGCGGGGCGCTCGAGCACGTCGGCAACCAGGTGCGCGAGCCGCTCGGCCTCGGCGCGGCCGAAGCCGCGCGTGGTCATCGCCGGGCTGCCGATGCGCACGCCGCTGGTCACCGCCGGCTTCTGCGGGTCGTTGGGAATGGCGTTCTTGTTGACCGTGATGTGCGCGCGCCCGAGCGCCGCCTCGGCGTCCTTGCCGGTCACGCCCTTGGCGCGCAGGTCGAGCAGGAACATGTGGCAATCGGTGCGCCCGGAAACCACGCGCAGCCCGCGGCCCTGAAGGACGGCGACCATGGTTCTCGAATTCTCAAGAACCTTCTTCTGGTAACTGCGGAATTCGGGCTTCATGGCCTCGCCAAGCGCGACGGCCTTCGCCGCGATCACGTGCATCAGCGGCCCGCCCTGGATTCCAGGGAACACGGCGCCGTTGATGATTTTTTCGAATTTTTCCAAACCAAAGATCAATCCGCCCCGAGGCCCGCGCAGGGTTTTGTGGGTCGTGGTGGTGACGAAGTCGGCGATACCGATTGGCGAGGGGTAGAGACCGGCAGCGATGAGGCCGGCGTAGTGCGCCATGTCGGCCATCAGCGCCGCGCCGCACTTGTCGGCGATGGCGCGAAAGCGCTTCCAGTCGATGGCGAGCGCATACGACGAAGCGCCGGTGACGATCAGCTTCGGTTTTTCCGTCATGGCGATTTTCTCGGCAGCGTCGTAGTCGATTTCCTCCTGCGCATTGAGGCCGTAAGAGACGACCCGGTAGAGCTTGCCCGAGAAATTGACCGGCGAACCGTGCGTCAGATGCCCGCCGTGCGCGAGCGACATGCCGAGCACGGTGTCGCCGGGCTTGAGCGCCGCGGCGTAAACCGCCTGGTTCGCCTGCGAGCCTGAATGCGGCTGCACGTTGGACCAGGGCGCGCCGAACAACCGCTTCGCCCGTTCGATGGCGATGGTCTCGGCCATGTCGACGAACTCGCAGCCGCCGTAGTAGCGCCGCCCGGGATAGCCCTCGGCATACTTGTTGGTGAGCTGGCTGCCCTGGGCGGCGAGCACCTGCCGGCTGACATAGTTTTCGGAGGCGATCAGCTCGACGTGGTCCTCCTGGCGCTGGTGCTCGAGGCGGATGGCCTCCCAGACTTCGGGATCCGACTGCGCGAGCAAATTGGGGGCGAGCATCGTCTTCCAGGGGGAAAGTGTGCGATTTTACCAGCCCCCCGCCGCGCGGCAGTTGCGTCCGGGCGCGGCTGCTCCTAAGCTCTCGCGCCATGGTCGTCGACTGGCTGGAGTTCGCCCTTGACGTGATCGGCGGGACGATGGCCTTCCTGTGCCTGTTCGAGGGCGTGCGGCGCATCGGCCGCCAGGGCATGCGCCGCGGTCCCCTGCTCATCGCGATTCTAGGGCTCGTATTCTTCGCCGCCTTTGCCGCCTTCGCCGCCTGGCGCTATATCGACGTCACCGACACGCTCGCGCAGCGCTTTCACAAGCCGGCGGCAGCGCAGACGCCGGCCGACCACGCGCGCGCCCGCGCCTCGTTCATCGCCTCGGGGCTGCTCGCCAGCTACGTCGAGCGCGGCGCGAAGAAATCCTTTACGCCGACCCAGGACGACGTGCGGCGCCGCGAACGCGAGGTGGCAACCCATACCCTGCTCAACCTGACGGCGCGCGCCAGCCTGCTCGAAGCCGTGCTCTGGGGCATCCTGGCCGGGCTCGCGGCGCTGGCGGGCTTTCTCTTCTCGCGCGAGAAAACCCCGGCTGCCGCCTAGGCGGCGCCGCGTTCAAGGCGGTAGCGCACCATGTGCGGGCCGTGGGTGGCGGCCGACTTGCCCAGCCCGATCCAGCCGCGCTCGCCCATCACCGCTTCCTCGCGCCGCAGCCGTATCTCGCGGCTCGAGCCGTCCACCAGCAAAAACGTGCCGTTCGACGACTGGTCGGTGATGACGAAATTGCCTTCGCGGCCAAAAACACGCGCGTGCACGCGCGAGGCAAGCGCGCTCGCCACCACCACTTCGTTGGTCTTGTCGCGGCCGAGCTTCACCGTGTCGGCGGCGCCGACGACGATATTGCGGCCGGCGTAGGTCAGCTTCATCTGCCACTGCCCGCCGGCGGCGCGCGTCTCGAGCGCCTCGCCGAGCTCGACCTCGGTGACGTCGGCATCGGCGCGCCACAGGAGCTCGCTCACCTTGACCTGCCCGACGCGGCCGCGCAGCTTCGCCGGCGGCAGCTCGCGGCAGCGCAGGCGCAGCCCCGGCGAGAGCGCGTCGACTGTCGGCTGCGTGGTGAGGATCTGGTTGGGATTGGCGAGCGCCGCGAGCCGCGCGCAGACATTAACCGTGTCGCCGAACACGTCCGCGCCCTTGGTGACGACTGGGCCGTAATTCCAAGCAATCTTGATTTCGAGGCGCTTCTTGCCGCTCGGCGAGGGGATGGCGACGGCCGCCGCCTGCATGTCGCAGGCGGCGCGGAACGCCCCGTCGGGCGCCTCGAACTGGCACACCATGCCGTCGCCGAGCGTCTTCACCACGGCGCCGCCGTTTTCCTTCACCTTCCTCGCCAGCCGGCCGAACAGGCGATTGATGAGCGCGAGCGCCTGCTTGTCGCCGACCGCCTCGTAAATTCCGGTGCTGTCGCACACGTCGGCAAACAGTACGGCACGCCTTGTCGATACTTCGGCTATGGCATCCCCCGTTTTGGGGGAATGATACGTCAGACCCGCGCCGGCGGCGCCAAATCCGCCGGCGTATCGATATCTCGAATCACCCCCGGATCGCCGACCGGAATTTTCAATATTTTGTGATTTGCCAGAACGGCTTTGGCGCCTTCATCGCCTCCCAGCAGGAGGAGCTGCGGATAAAAAGCGCCGGCAATCCCGACCGGGTGGCCGCGGCGCGCGTGGAAGAACGGCGCGGCGAGC
>DASWEU010000188.1:0-34824 GCA_036394595.1 Burkholderiales bacterium
GACGCGCGCGCCATCCAGGAGGACCAGCTCGCCGCCGTCGAGCGCGCCTCGCAGCGGCGCGGCGCCGCCGGTCTCGACCTCTCGCTCCTGACTGACGGCTTGGAGGCCGAGCGCGAGCAGGGCATCACCATCGATGTCGCCTACCGCTACTTCGCTACGCCGCGGCGCAAGTTCATCATCGCCGACTCGCCCGGGCATGAGCAGTACACGCGCAACATGGCGACCGGGGCGAGCAATGCCGACGCGCTGGTGCTGCTAGTCGACGTGAACAAAGGACTGCTGCCGCAGACCCGGCGACACCTCGCCATCGCGCGGCTGCTTGGCATCCGACAGGTGATAGTGTTCGTCAACAAGATGGACACCGTCGGTTATTCAAGAGAACCATTTCAACAAATTGCCGGCGGCAGTGATTTTTCCGGGGCGACGATGATTCCCGGCTCCGCTTTGCACGGCGACATGGTGGTGGATCGTGGCGATCGCCTGGACTGGTACCAGGGCCCGACGCTGCTCGAGCACCTCGAGTCGCTCGCCGCCGATGCCGAGACCGCGGCGGCCGGCCCGTTCCGCTTCCCAGTGCAATTGGTCTCGAAGCCTCAAGGCACGGCGCCGCGCCGCTGCGAGGCGCGCTCGACGGCGGCGAGCTGGTCCTCCTGGATGGCGCGCGCGTCATAAAGCAACCGGCCGATCAGCGTGCTCTTGCCGTCGTCGACGCTGCCGGCGGTTGCGAAGCGCAGAGGTTGCACTAAAAGTAGCCCTCTTTTTTGCGCCGCTCCATGGAGACTTCCGACGTCTGGTCGTCCATGCGCGTGGCGCCACGTTCAGTCAAGCGTGCAATAGACGTTTCTTCAATGATCGAATTTACGTCCGCAGCATCGGATTCAACCGGGCAAGTACAACTGATGTCGCCGACGGTGCGAAAGCGAACCAAGATGTTCTCGATCGCCTCGCCGGTCCTGGCCGGCGTAATCGACGTCACCGGCACCAGCAGCCCGCGCCGGCGCACCACCGGCCGCCGGTGCGCGTAGTAGATCGACGGCACTTCGAGCTGCTCGCGCCCGATGTACTGCCAGACGTCGAGCTCGGTCCAGTTGCTGATCGGGAACACGCGCACGTGCTCGCCGGGATTGACGCGCGCGTTGTAGACGCTCCACAGCTCGGGACGCTGGTTGCGCGGGTCCCATTGGCCGAGCTCGTCGCGCACCGAGAACACACGCTCCTTGGCGCGCGCTTTCTCTTCGTCGCGCCGCGCGCCGCCAATGGCGGCGTCGAAGCCGAATTCGGCGATTGCCTCCAGCAGCGTCACCGATTGCACCGCGTTACGGCTGTCGCCCTCCTTGTTCAGCCGCACCGTACCCCGACGCATGGAATCCTCCACCGATCGCACCAGCAGCCGCTCGCCCAGCTCGGCGGCGCGCCGGTCGCGGAAATCGACGACTTCCTGGAAATTGTGCCCGGTGTCGATGTGCAGCAGCGGGAACGGAAAGCGCCCGGGGCGGAACGCCTTCTCCGCCAGGCGCAGCAGCACGATCGAGTCCTTGCCGCCCGAGAAGAACAGCACCGGGTTCTGGCACTGGCCAGCCACCTCGCGCAGGATGTAGATCGCCTCCGACTCGAGCCAGTCGAGGTGGGTGCGCTCAGGCAGCATGCGATTCCTCTGCCTTGCGCGGGTGCAGGCCGCACTCCTTGTGCTCGGCGAGCTCCCACCACCAGCGGCCGGCGCGCAGCTCCTCGCCGGGCAGCAGCGGCCGCGTGCAGGGCGCGCAGCCAATCGAGCGGTAGCCCTGGTCGTAGAGCCGGTTGTAGGGAATCTTTCTCGCGCGCACCGCGTTCCAGACGTCGGCTTCGCTCCAGGCGGCGAGCGGGTTGAATTTTTCCATGCCGTGCACGGCGTCGAATTCGCGCTCGGGCAGCCGTGCGCGTTCCGCCGAGTGCTCGCGCCGCTGGCCCGTGATCCAGGCACGCTTGCCTTTCAGTGCACGCTGGAGCGGTTCGACTTTCCGTATATGGCAGCAGCGCTGGCGCAACTCCAGGCTGCCGTAGAAGGCGTCGCGGCCGTGGCTGGCGACGTAATCGGCCACTGCATCGGCATCGGGAGTAAAGGCCTGCACCTCTATTCCGTAATGAGTTCTTGTCTGTTGAATCAGCTGCAAGGTATCGGCGTGCAGGCGGCCCGTGTCGAGCACGAAGACGCCGATCGGCAGCCCGGCACGGGCGATGACGTCGGTGAGCACCATGTCTTCCACGGACAGGCTCGAGGCGAGCGCCACCGGAGCGAATTCGCCCGCGATGTGCTGCAGCGTGCGCACCAGCGTGCTGATCACGCGCGCCTCCGGAACAGCGGCAGCGGACGGGCGAAGGTCGCCTGGTAGTTGTCGCTGAAATCGTCGAACGCCGCGAGTGCTTCCTCGGCGTTTTCGCCCTCGCGCAGCTCGAAGGCGTCGAAGCCGACCTGCGCCATGGCGTACAGGTGGTCGCGCGTCACCTGCCCCACCGCGCGCAGCTCGCCCTTGTAGCCGTGCCGCTCGCGCAGCAGGCGCGCGATGGAGAAGCCGCGTCCGT
This sequence comes from Burkholderiales bacterium, assembly GCA_036394595.1. GTDB lineage: Bacteria > Pseudomonadota > Gammaproteobacteria > Burkholderiales > SG8-39 > SCGC-AG-212-J23. The sequence continues at coordinate 2,560 of DASWEU010000188.1, forward strand.
CGCCGAACCTCGGGAAATCGACTTCCACGCGCGCCGCGCCGGCGAGCCGGTCCGCCACCGACGCAGGGTCGTCGGCGGGCCCGAGCCGCAGCACCTCGCCCTCAGGCGACGGCGCGTTCGCGACGAGTCTGCGATCTTTGATCAGCGTTGGCATAGACGGATTGCTTGAAAGGCTCGACCCCGACGCGATGCACCACGTCGACGAAGCGCTCGACTTCGCTTTCTCTCAGGGAGATGTATTTGTCGATCAGCTTTTCGATCACATCGGGAACTTCGGTCCGCGCGAACGACGGCCCGATCACCTTTCCCAGCGCCGCGGGGGACTGGCTACCGCCGATCTCGACCTGGTACCACTCCTCGCCGTTCTTATCGACGCCGAGGATGCCGATGTGCCCGACGTGGTGATGCCCGCAGGCGTTCATGCAGCCCGAGATGTTGAGGTCGAGCTCGCCGATGTCGTGAAGGTAATCGAGATTGTCAAAACGCTCCTGGATCGCTTGCGCCACCGGGATCGACTTGGCGTTTGCCAGCGAGCAGAAATCGCCGCCTGGGCAGGCGATGATGTTGGTGAGCAGGCCGATGTTGGGCGTGGCGAGCCCCAGCACGCGCGCTTCGCGCCAAAGCGCCGCGAGGTCGCGCTGGCGCACGTCGGCGAGGATCAGGTTCTGCTCGTGCGACACGCGCAGCTCGCCGAAGGAGTAGCGCTCGGCGAGCCCGGCGATCGCCTCCATCTGGTCGGAGGTGACGTCGCCCGGCGGCACGCCGGTCTTTTTCAGCGACAGCGTCACCGCCGCGTAACCTGGGACTTTATGCGGATGAACGTTTCGCCTGGCCCAGGCGCCGAAAGGCCCCGCCGTCGGAAGAACTTCGGATTTCAGGTCCTCGTATTCGGGTCGGGTGAAGCGGAAATCCACCCGCAGGATCTCTTCGCGCGTCAACGTCGCCGGGCCGTCCTTAAGGTGCGCCCACTCGGCGTCGACTTCCTCGCGGAATTTGTCGATGCCGCGCTCCTTGACCAGGATCTTGATGCGCGCCTTGTGGATGTTGTCGCGGCGCCCGTAGCGGTTGTAGACGCGCATGATGGCGTCGAGGTAGGTCAGCAGGTGCGGCCAGGGGAGAAACTCTTTTATCAAAGATCCAATCATTGGCGTTCTTCCCAGTCCACCACCAACGAGAACTTTGAAGCCCACCTCACCCTTTTCATCTTTGACCGCATGCAATCCGATATCGTGAACGCCGACCGCCGCGCGGTCGCGCTCGGCGCCATTCACCGCGATCTTGAACTTGCGCGGCAGAAAGTTGAATTCCGGGTGGAAGGTGGACCACTGGCGAATAATTTCGCACCAGACGAACGAGTCGACGATTTCGTCGGCGGCAACGCCGGCGAAGTGGTCGGTGGTGATGTTGCGCACGCAGTTGCCCGAGGTCTGGATGGCGTGCATCTGTACCGTGGCGAGCTCGGCCAAGATGTCGGGCACTTCTTCGAGCTTCGGCCAATTGAGCTGCAGGTTCTGGCGCGTCGAGAAGTGGCCGTAATCGCGGTCGAACTTTCGCGAGATGAAGGCTAGTTTTCTGAGTTGTTTTGAACTCAAAAGACCATAAGGAATGGCGATCCTCAACATCGGTGCATAGCGCTGGATGTAGAGGCCGTTTCTCAGCCGCAGTGCGCGGAATTCTTCTTCCGACAGCTGGCCGGCGAGAAAACGCTCGGTCTGGCCGCGGAACTGGCGGACGCGCTCGTCTACGAGCCGCTGGTCAATTGGGTCGTAGACGTACATGGTTACGCTTGAAGAATACGTACAGCAGGCAGGCGTCGAGCAGCACCGCGGCCACCATCACCGAGTAGGCGCCGGGCGCCGCAGCGAGCTTGAGATCGAGCAGCACGCGCGACAGGCCGAAGCCCACGACCCAGACGTCGAAGCTCATGCAGACGCGGCGGAAGGTCTCGGCATCGAGCTTGCGGATCAGCCAGGCGCCGAGCGGGATGCCGATCAGCACCGAAGGCAGGATGGTTTCGATGACGCCGAAGCTCTCGGCCGTGAACAGGCCGAGCCAGAAGTAGGCGATCGCCGTCATGCCCGACTCGGCGACGCGGATCAGCCCCAGTCCGGCGCGGAATTCCTGCTTCACCAGGCCCTGGTTATTGAACAGCAGCGCGAGCGGCGGGCCGGAGATGGTGGTCACCGAGTAGAGGAAGCCGAGGCCGGCGCCGAAGGGCAGGCCGACCAGCCGCTCCGCCTGGATCGGCCGGCGGATACCCGCCGCCTGGAACAGGATCAGCGGCAACAGCAGCGCGTAGGTGGCGAATTTAAGCCAGCCGGGATGGATCGAGGCCAGCAGCCAGCTGCCGGCCGCGACGCCCGGCAGCAGGCCGGCGAGGATCGGCGTGACGCGTTTCCACACGCGCGGCACGGCGGCCCAATTGATGACCAGCACGTAGATGTTGATGAATACCTCGATCAGCACCAGCGCCGGATTGAGCACTCGATTCGAGAGGAACAGCAGCCCCACCGGCACGGAGAGCGACGAGAAGCCGTAGCCCAGCGCGCCGTTGACGAAGGCGGCGAGGAGCGTGATGCCGACCAGGGCCAGTACGCCCGAGGAGAGGTCCATGGCCGCGATGCTAAGGGTGGTCGTTATTCCAACAAAGACCAATGTGTTAATCTCTTATTCCAAATGAAGCTAATACAATTGCGCTACCTGTCCGAGGTTGCCCGCCGCAATCTGAATATCTCCGAAGCGGCGGAGGCGTTGCATACCTCCCAGCCCGGTGTTTCCAAGCAAATCAAGGCGTTGGAGGAGGAATTGGGGATCCAGGTCTTTGCGCGCCACGGCAAGCGGCTGGTGGCGGTGACCGAGCCCGGCAAGGCGGTCGTGGCGATCGCGGAACGCATCCTGACCGAAGCTCAGAACCTGCGCCGGGCGGGCGAGGAGTACGCCAACGACAAGGCCGGCACCTTGACCATCGCGGCGACGCATACGCAGGCGCGCTATGCGCTGCCAAAGGCGGTCGCCGCCTTCAAGCGCCGTTATCCCAATGTGGAGCTCCTGATCCACCAGGGCAATCCGACGCAGATCTGCGATCAGGTCATTGCCGGCGAAGCCGACATGGCGGTGGCCACCGAAATGATCGCGACCTACCCCGAGCTCATTTCGCTGCCGGTGTACCAATGGAACCGCTGCGTAGTCGTGCCGCCCCGTCACCCGCTGCTGAAGGCCGGTCCGCTGACGTTGGAAAAATTAGCGGAATACCCGATCGTGACCTACGACTTCGCGTTCGCCAATCGTTCGCTGGTGCAGAAGGCGTTCGAAAACCGCGGCCTTTCGCCGCATGTGGTGCTGAGCGCGCAGGATTCCGACGTCATCAAGACCTATGTCGAACTGGGGCTCGGCATCGGCATCCTCGCCAGGATGGCCTTCGACGAGAAGCGCGACCGGCCGTTGCGAGCGCTCGATGCCAGCCACCTGTTTGAGTCGAGCACCACGCGCCTCGGCGTGAAGCGCGGCGCCTGGCTGCGCCGCTATGTCTACGAGTTCATCGAGCTGTTCGCGCCGCACCTGCCGCGCGCAGTGGTCGAGCGCGCGGTCACCGGCGAAGAAGGCTCTAGGTATGAGCTTTGATGAATTCGCTCACGCGGGGGAAAACGATGTCGCGCCAACGCCGCCCGGAGAAGATGCCGTAGTGGCCGACGCCGGCCGCGACGAAGTGCGCGCGCCGCTCGCGCGGGATATTGAGGCACAGGGCATGCGCCGCCTCGGTCTGGCCGTTGCCCGAGATATCGTCGAGCTCGCCCTCGATGGTGAGTAGCGCGCTGTCGCGGATCGCCTGCGGCCGCACCAGCTCGTCGCGCACGAACATGCGCCCCTTGGGCAGCGCGAACTCCTGGAATACGGTGCGCACCGTCTCGAGGTAGTACTCGGCCGGCAGGTCGAGCACCGCGTTGTACTCGTTGTAGAAATCACGGTGCTTCTCGGCGGAATCGTCATTGCCCAGCAGCAGGTGGTTGAAGTAATCCTGGTGCGCGTCGAGATGGCGCGCCGGATTCATCGCGACGAAGCCGAGGTGCTGCAGGAAGCCGGGATAGACGCGGCGGTTGTAGCCCGGGTATTTCGCCGGCACGCGGTCGATCAGCGTACGCTCGAACCAGGAATGCGGCTTCTGCGTTGCCAGGTTGTTGACTGCGGTCGGACTGCGCCGCGCGTCGATCGGACCGCCCATCATCACCAGCGTGCGGGGTACCGGTTCTTTCCTGAATGAAGCAATGGAAACGGCGGCGAGCACCGGAACGGTGGGCTGGCAGACCGAAATCACATGCAGGTTCGGCGAGAGCAGCGTGATCCACTCGCGCACGTAGTCGACGTAGTCGGCGAGATGGAACGGCCCGGCCGAGAGCGGCACCATGCGCGCGTCCACCCAGTCGGTGACCCAGACGTCGTGCTCGGCGAGGAGCGAGCGCACCGTGTCGCGCAGCAGCGTCGAGTGGTGCCCGGAGAGCGGCGCGACCACCAGGACTTTCGGCTTCGCACCGGTATTCGCGAAGTGCAGCAGCTTGCAGAACGGCTTGTCTACGGCGATCTCGTACTCGCCGAGGTTCCACGCCGGCTTCTCGTATCGCCCGGTGACCCGCAAGAACAGATCGCTCGAGGCCGCTAAGCGGCGCGACAGCGGCAGATGGGCGAAAGGGCTGAAAGGATTGCCGAACCAGCCGCGGCTCAATTCAGCGAGCGCGCGCCAAGGCGCGAGCGCGGTGTGCTGAGCCTCGTAAAGGCCATAGAGCATTGCTACGCACAATAGCAGAACTTCCGCAGTGCAGCATCATGAAATGTCACGTCTTCCTGAGGTAGAGGTTATTGGCCACCAGCGCCGCAACCACCGTAACCGCCCCGGCGAGCTCCACCGGGGCGAAGCTCCGCCCCAATGCAGCTTCGATGCCGAAGACGCCGATCGGCACCAGGTTGAGCATCAGCATGGTGTTGAGCGGCCCGAGGCGCCGCACCGCGGCGTTGAAGCCGAGCGCGCCGAGCACCACGCTGCACACCGACAGGTAGACGATCTGCCAGCCGACATTGGCGAGCGCGGCAAGGCTCGGAATCTGCGCGACGCCGGCCACGACCGCGACCACGTTCGCCACCGCGAGGCCAATGCCGCCCGGGATGCAGGTCAGCACTGTGTAGCGCAGCGGCGACCATGACGGGAAGCGCGCCGCGAACAGCGTGTAAGTCACCCAGCACCCCGTGGCCAGAAACACCAGCGCGTCCCCGAGGAGTGCGTCGTTATCGATTCTGACCAGTAAATTTCCTTTGGTAATCACGAGCACTACGCCGACGAACGCCACCGCCACGCAGGCGAGCGTAAAGGCTTTCGGGCGCTGGTCGCGCATCGCCCACACTGCGAACGCGGTGAGCGGTGTCTGCAGCTGGACGATGATCGAGGCGTGCTCCGGCGCGGTGAAAGCGAGGCCGATCCAGATGAAGAGATTGAAGCCGGCGACGCCGACGACGCCCGCCAGCGCCGCGGCACCCAGCTGGCCGTCGTAGCGCAGCGCGGCGCGGCCCTCGACGACCGCCAGCAACAGGATCAGCAGAACGATGGCGATGGCGTAGCGCGCAGTGGCGAGCGCGTACGCATCGATCTGCGGCAGCGTGCGCTTGGCCACCGAAAACAGCGGCGCCCAGCACAAGACCGTGAGGCTGATCCAGGCCAGCCCCTTGACAAGGTTCTCGTTCTTTATTGGTTAGGCGGCCTTCTTTTCGTCTCTTAGTGCCCGGCGCAGAATCTTGCCGACGTTGGTCTTCGGCAGCTCGGTGCGGAACTCGACGTATTTCGGCCGCTTGTAGCCGGTGAGCTCCTTCTTGCAGTGCTCGAGCAGGTCCTGCTCGGTGAGCTGCGGATCCTTCCTGACCACGAAGATCTTCGGCACCTCGCCCGAGTGCTCGTCGGGCACGCCGATCGCCGCCACCTCGAGCACGCCGGGGTGCATCGCCACCACCTGCTCGATCTCGTTCGGATAGACGTTGAAGCCCGACACCAGGATCATGTCCTTTTTGCGATCAACGATGCGCACGAAGCCCTTCTCGTCCATCACGCCGACGTCGCCGGTCAGCAGGAAGCCGTCGGCGCTGAGCACCTTCGCGCTCTCGTCGGGACGCTGCCAATAGCCTTTCATCACCTGCGGGCCGCGGATGCAGATCTCGCCCGGCTGGCCGAGCGCCACGTCCTTGCCGTTGTCGTCGCGCAGCACCACTTCGGTCGAGGGCATCGGCAGCCCGATCGAGCCGCTATACGCCTTGAGATCGAGCGGGTTCATCGTCGCGCAGGGGCTGGTCTCGGTGAGGCCGTAGCCCTCGAGCAGTGTCTTGCCGGTGATCTGCTTCCAACGGTCGGCCACCGCCTTTTGCACCGCCATGCCGCCGCCGACGCACAACTTCACCTTGGAAAAATCCATCTTCTGGAAATCCGGGTTGTGCAGGAAAGCATTGAACAGCGTATTGACGCCGGTGATGACGTTGTACGGATGCTTGCCGAGCTCCTTGACGAAGGCCGGGATGTCGCGCGGATTGGTGATCAGCACGTTGAGGCCGCCGACCTTCATCATGTTCAGGCAGTTCACCGTGAGCGAAAAGATGTGGTAGAGCGGCAGCGCCGTGATGATCACCGCGGTCTCGCCGGCGAGTCCCGGCGTGAGCCAGGCGGCCGCCTGCTCGATATTGGCGAGGATGTTGCGGTGGAGCAGCATCGCGCCCTTGGAGACGCCGGTGGTGCCGCCGGTGTACTGCAGGAAGGCGATGTCGTCGTGCCCGACTTCGACGCGCTTCATCTCCGTGCCCGTGCCTTCGGCGATGATGTCGTTGAAGCGCTGCGCCGTCGGCAGGTTGAACGGCGGCACCATCTTCTTCACCTTGCGCACCACGAAATTCACCAGCGTGCCCTTAAGCCCGAGCATGTCGCCGAGCGCGGCGAGCACCACGTGCTTGACCGGCGTCTTCGGCAGCACCTGCTCGAGCGTGGTGGCGAAATTCTCGAGGATCACGATCACTTCGGCGCCCGAGTCCTTCAGCTGGTGCTCGAGCTCGCGCGGCGTGTAGAGCGGGTTGACGTTGACCACGATGCCGCCGGCGCGCAGCGTGCCGTAGAGCGCCACCGGGTACTGCAGGCAGTTCGGCATCATGATCGCGACGCGCGCGCCCTTGCCGTAGCCCTTCGACTGCAGCCAGGCGCCGAAGGCGCGCGACAGCCGGTCGAGCTCGCCGAAGCTGATGGTCTTGCCCATGCAGTGGAACGCCGGCCGCTCGCGGAATTCCACCACCTTGTGCTCCACCAGGTCGCCGACCGACTTGAACTCGTCGAAGCGGATGTCGGCAGGCACGCCGGGGGGATAGCTCTTCAGCCAGATACGGTCCATGGGATCTCCTCCTACCTCGATTGATTCTACGTGCGCCCGAACGCTCTCGCTACAACTGGTGCTGCTAGGCACCCGGTACCGATTGCGGCATAGGCCACGATCCAGGCAACTGCGCTACGCGCGCCGCCTGCGGCATCGAGCGCCGCGCCGAATACCACCGGACCGAGCATGCCGGCGCCGAAGCCCACGAGCGAATAAAGCCCCATTGCGGCGCCGCGCAGCTCGGCCGGCGCGGCGGCCACCAGGCCGGCCGTCAGCGTGCCGGACTCCGCCATCACCAGCATCGAATACACCACCAGCACCGCCAGCACCGCCGCCCAGTGCCAGGGCGCTCCGGCGGCGAGCAGCAGGCCGCAGGAACCGGATGCGGTCATCACGACGAGGATCCAGCGCCGACGGCCAACGCGCAGCGCCGCCTCGTTGCCGAGGATGGACGCCGGTACCGCCAGCAGGTTGACCGCAGCGGCGATCACCGCCGCCGGCCAGGGAAACGAATCCCCGGCGTGCAGTGCGGCTGCATAGCCGAGAAATGCGACCATCCAGCCGCGCGAGCCGAACAGTTCCAGGCAGTGCGCCGCGTAGCCCAGCGTGTAACCGGCGCTCGCCCGGTCGGCTAGCACTTTTTTCCAGGAATTGACGGGGAACAGGGTGTGAAGGGAGAAGGCGATTTTTTTTCCCTGCGGAGAAATTCCTTCCATCATCGTGAACACCAGAACACCCGCTGCCAGCGGTCCGGCCGCAGAGATGAGGAACGCATTGCGCCAACCGAAGGCGGGCGCGACCAAGCCGGCGATGGCGAGCGAGAGCGCGGTGCCAATGCCGAAGAACGAGGTATAGAAGGAGATGTAGCGACTTTGGTACGGGCCCGAGATGCGGTCCGAGAGCAGGCGCAGTCCCGGCATGTAGGTCGCCGCCACGCCGACGCCCAGCACCACCTGGCACAGCACCGCGCTCGCGAAGCCGTCGGCGAGCCAGGCAAAGCCGGCGCCGCCCGCCGCGGCGAGCAGGCTGCCAACAAGATAGACCTTGCGCCCGTCCATGCGGTCGGTCAGCGCGGTCCACAGCGACACGGTGCCGATATAACCGCCGAAGAACATGCCGCCGATTACGCCGGCCTCGACGTTGGACAGGCGCCACAGGTCGCGCAGCTCAGGCAGCAGCGCGGCGTAAGTCGAGAAGCCCAGCATCGACAGGATGTGGGCCGCCAGCAGGACGAGAGCGGTCTTACTTATGCTTGAATACCGGCTTGCGTTTTTCGACGAAGGCCGCCATGCCCTCTTTCTGGTCCTCGAGCGCGAACTGGGAGTGGAACACGCGCCGCTCGTAGAGCACGCCCTCGGCGAGCGAGGTCTCGTAGGCGCGGTTGATCGACTCCTTGATCATCATCGCCACCGGCAGCGAATAGGCGGCGATTTTCTCCGCCACCGCGAACGCCTCTTCCATCAGCTTTGCCGCGGGCACCACGCGCGAAACCAGGCCGGCGCGCTCGGCCTCCTGCGCGTCCATGGTGCGCGCGGTCAGGCACAGGTCCATCGCCTTCGCCTTGCCCACCGCGCGTGGCAGGCGCTGCGTGCCGCCGGCGCCGGGCATGATGCCGAGGTTGATTTCGGGCTGGCCGAAGCGCGCGTTATCGGCGGCGATGACGATATCGCACATCAGCGCGAGCTCGTTGCCGCCGCCCAGGGCATAGCCCGCTACCGCCGCGATCACCGGCTTGCGGATGCGGCGGATATGCTCCCAATCGCGCGTGATGTAGTCCGCCCTGTAGGCGTCCATGTAGCTGTAGTCCTTCATCACGCCGATGTCGGCGCCGGCGGCGAAGGCCCGCTCGTTGCCGGCGATCACCATCGCGCCGACGCCGTCGTCGGCGTCGAACTCCTGCAGCGCGCGACCCAGCTCCTGCATCAGCTGCGGGTTGAGCGCATTCATCTGCTTGGGGCGGTCGAGCGTGATGAGGCCGACGCGGCCGCGTTTCTCCACCTTGATGAGCTCAGGCATGTTTTTCTTCAGTCCGGATAATAGACTTTAGGCACGGCGGGATTGTAAGCTCTTCGCATGTCTTCGATCCTCGTTTCGCTGGACGGCAGTGTCCTCGTCATTACGCTCAACCGCCCCGAAAAGCTCAATGCCTTCAATCCCGAGATGCACCAGCTGCTGCGCGAGGCGCTGGCGCGCGCCGCCGACGAAACCTCGGTGCGCGCGGTGCTGCTGACGGGCGCCGGACGCGCGTTCTGCGCCGGCCAGGACCTTAGCGAGCGCGAGGTCGCGCCGGGCGCCGCGCCGATCGACCTCTCGGTTTCGATCGGCTCGCATTACAACCCGCTGATACGGCGCTTGCGCGAGCTGCCGAAGCCCGTGGTGTGCGCCGTCAACGGCGTCGCCGCCGGCGCCGGCGCCAACATCGCGCTCGCCTGCGACCTGGTGCTCGCGGCGCGCTCGGCGAGCTTCGTGCAGGCCTTCGCGAAGATCGGCCTGATCCCGGATTCGGGCGGCACCTGGTTCCTGCCGCGCAAGGTCGGCATGGCGCGCGCCATGGGCCTCGCGCTGCTCGGCGACCAGCTTCCCGCCGAGGGCGCCGAGCGTTGGGGACTGATCTGGAAGGTCGTCGATGATTTGCAGTTGATGAAAGAAGCCCTTTCCATCTCGAAGAACCTTTCCCAGGGACCCACAAAAGGCTATGCCCTGCTCAAACGTGCCCTGCACGCCTCGGCCGGAAATTCGCTCGAAGCGCAGCTCGACCTCGAGCGCGACCTGCAGCGCGAAGCCGGTCACAGCGAGGACTACCGCGAGGGCGTTGCCGCCTTCAAGGCCAAGCGCAAACCGGAGTTCAAGGGCAAATGAAGCGCTTTCCGCTGGAACCGATTGAACGTTCTTCGTCGAAAAAACTGAAAGAACTTCAATTGAGACGGCTGCGGTGGTCGCTCAACCATGCTTACGAGCGCGTTCCGCATTACCGCAGGAAATTCGACGCCGCAGGCGTGAAACCGAAAGACCTGCGCACGCTGGCGGATCTCGCGAAGTTCCCGTTCACCACCAAGGCCGACCTGCGCGAGACTTATCCCTTCGGCATGTTCGCCGTGCCGATGGACCGTATCGTGCGGGTGCACGCCTCCTCCGGCACCACCGGCAAGCCGACGGTGGTCGGTTACACGGCGAAGGACATCGACATCTGGTCGCAGCTCATGGCGCGCTCGATCCGCGCCGCCGGCGCGCGCCCGGGCGAAAAGGTGCACGTTGCCTACGGCTATGGCCTGTTTACCGGTGGCCTCGGCGCGCACTACGGCGCCGAACGCCTCGGCCTCACCGTGATTCCGCTCGGCGGCGGCATGACCGAGCGTCAAGTGCAGCTGATCGCCGATTTCAAGCCCGAGATCATCATGGTGACGCCGAGCTACATGCTGGCGATCGCCGACGAGATGGAGCGCCAGGGACTCGAGCCGAAGAAGAGTTCCCTGCGGCTGGGCATCTTCGGCGCTGAACCTTGGACCAACCAGCTGAGAGTTTCCATCGAGAAAAGACTTTCCCTGAATGCAGTCGATCTCTATGGCCTGTCCGAGGTCATCGGCCCCGGCGTGGCGGCGGAATGTATCGAGAAAAAAGACGGCCTTACCGTATGGGAGGATCATTTCTACCCCGAGGTGGTCGATGCGGCGAGCGGCGCGCCGCTCGCCGACGGCGAAAAGGGGGAGCTCGTCTTCACCTCGCTCACCAAGGAAGCGCTGCCTGTCATCCGCTACCGCACGCGCGACCTCACGCGCCTGCTACCCGGCACGGCGCGCACCATGCGGCGCATGGAGAAGATTACCGGACGCTCCGACGACATGCTGATCATCCGCGGCGTCAACGTCTTCCCGTCGCAGATCGAGGAGCTGATCCTCAAGCAGCCGGGTTTGACGCCGCACTACGTCCTGGAACTGAGCAAGGCGGGGCCGCTCGATCACCTTACGGTCCTGGTGGAAGGATCCGGCACGCAATCCCTCGAAAAAGACATCAAGTCCTACATCGGGATTTCCGTCGACGTGAAAGCGGTGGCGGCCGGCAGTATCGAGCGCTCGATCGGCAAGGCGAAGCGCGTGGTGGACAAGCGCCCGAAGTAAGGCGCCGGCTAGGCCGCTTCCAGCTCGAGCAGCGCGCGCTTGCGGTCCAGGCCGCCCGCGTAACCGGTCAGGTCGCCATCGGAACCCATGATGCGGTGGCAGGGCACGATGATGCCGATCGGGTTGCGCCCGGTCGCCGCGCCCACGGCGCGCGCGCTGCCCGGATGGCCGGCTCGCTCGGCGAGCTCGGCGTAGGTGATGGTTTCGCCGAAACCGACCGTCGCAATCGCCTTCCACACCGCGCGCTGAAAATCCGTGCCGCGCGGCTCCAGCGCAACCTGGAAGCGCTTGCGCCGGCCGGCAAAATACTCCGTCAGCTCGCGCTTGGCCTGCGCCAGCACGCGATGCTGCGGATCGTGCCGCCAGTCGTCCTGCCGTTTCGGCAGGTGCTTCTGGTGATCGAAGAAGACGCCTGTGATTTCGTCATCGTCGGCGAGCAGCAGCATGCTGCCTTGCGGGCTTTCATAGGTGTCGTAGTAGCGCATGTTCATTCCTTGGTTGGATTTTGCCAGAGATGCATGACCGCGTACGCGCGCCAGGGCCGCCAGGCCTCCGCGGCGGCGAGCACGCGGCGCGCAGCCGACTCGCCGAGGGCTTTTTTCACGCCCAGATCGGTGTGCGGGAAGGCGTCCGGCCACGCCAGCGCCCGCATGGCAATGTACTGGGCGGTCCATTCGCCGACGCCGGGTAGCGCGCGCAGCTTTTCGAGCGTCGCATCAATGTCCGCGTTCGGCATCAGGTCGAGCTCGCCGCCCGCCACTGCCCGCGCGAGCGCGATCACCGCGCGGGCGCGCGCGCCAGGCATGCCCAGACGGGCTATCTGCCCGTAAGGAATTTCTGAAATTTTTTCAGCGGCAGGAAAAATTCCATGGATAGAACTGAATGGCGTCTCCAATCGTTCGCCAAACGCCGCAGCAAACCGGCCCGCCACCGTGCATGCCGCAGCGACGCTCACCTGCTGGCCGAGGATCGCACGTACCGCGATCTCAAAACCGTCGAAGGCGCCGGGCACGCGCAAGCCGGGATGGCGAGCGGCGAGCGGGCCGAGCGCCGCCGCGACTTCCAGCGGGCTGCAAGCGAGATCCATCAGCGCCTTGACGCGCGACAGCACCGGCGGCAGCGCCTTCGCCAGCGACGCCGAGACCGCGACGCGCAGCGCCGGCTTCTTCGGCGATGGCGAGACCTCGATCCAGCCAAGGTGCGCTTTGCCGCCGTCGCGGATGCGCGCGCTGCGGCGATAGCGGCCGTCCTCGACCGCTTCGACCCCCGGGATCGCGCGCGCTTCCAGGAATGCGCACACCGCTGCCCAGTCGTAGGGCGGCCGGTAGCTGAGCTCGAAATTCAGCGCGTCGGACGCGACCGCGCCGCGGCCGTGCATGTGCCGGCGCAAGCGGCCCGGCTGCAGGCGATAGCGCTGCTTGAACAGCGCGTTGAAGCGTCGCAGGCTGCGAAAGCCGCTGGCGTAGGCCACTTCGGTCACCGGCAGCGACGTGTCGGTCAGCAGCCGCTTGGCGAGCAGCAGCCGCTGCGTCTGCGCGAACTGCACCGGCGAGACGCCGAACGCCGCGCCGAACGCGCGGCGCAGGTGGCGGTCGGTGATGCCGAGGCGCCCCGCCACCGCTTCCAGGCCGTCTGCATCCAGCGTGCGGTCCTCGATCAGGTTCGCGGCCGCCTGCGCCACCCGCGTGGTGGCGTCGACGCTCGCGTTGCCGGGCGCGAGCTCCGGCCGGCAGCGCAGGCAGGGCCGGTAGCCGGCCGATTCGGCAGCGGCCGCGCTCGGATAGAAGCGGCAGTTCTCGCGCTTGGGCGGCTTGACCGTGCACACCGGGCGGCAGTAGATGCGCGTCGACGAGACGGCGACGAAGAAGCGGCCGTCGAAGCGCGCATCGCGCGCGCGCAGCGCGCGGTAGCAGGTGTGGGGGTCCAGCGTCATGGCGGCAGTATGAGCCGGGTCGACCGCTTCCGCTGGCCGTTTTCGGACCTGGCGGCGTCAGGTCCGAAAACGGCTAGCCGGCGCTGCGCCGATCGGCGATCATGGTGCCGTGAAACCGGCGGATCTTGCGCGCCTGGTCGCCCTCGCGGCGATCTGGGGCGGCGCCTTCATTTTTCTTCGGGTCGCCGCGCCGGTGCTCGGCCCTGCCTGGACGCCCGAACTCCGGGTACTGCTCGGCGGCCTCGCCCTGCTCGCCTGGTTCCGTTACCTCGGCTTCGACCCCGGGCTGCGCCGCTACGCGCGTTGCTACCTGCTGCTGGGTCCCGCCATCATCGCGCTTCCCTTCGCGCTCTACTCCTTTGCCTCGATACACGCTCCCGCCTCGCTGCTGTCGATCGTCAATGCGACTTCGCCGATCTTCGGCGTGGCGTGGAGCGCAGCCTTTCGCGACGAGCGCGTCACGCCGCGCAAGGTGGCCGGACTGGCGCTCGGGGTGGCCGGCGTCGCCTTCCTCGCGCGGCCCTCCGGCGCGGCGGCGGGACCGCTGTTCGGCTGGGCGATTGCCGCGGCGCTGGCGGCCTGCTGCGCCTACGGCGCCACCGGCGTGCTGGTCAAGCGCTTTGCGGCCGGCGCCTCGGCCCGCGGCATGGCCGTCGGCAACCAGCTCGGCGCCGCGCTCGCCTTGCTTCCGCTGCTGCTCTTCCTGCCGCCCCAGGCCGCCCCCTCGGCGCTGGTGATCGCCAACGTGCTCGCCCTCTCCCTGCTCGCCAGCGGCGTTGCTTTCGTCCTCTACTTCCGCCTCATCGCCGACGTCGGCGCTACGCGCGCGCTCACCGTGACCTACCTGATCCCCCTCTTCGGCGTGCTCTGGGGCTGGTTGTTCCTCAACGAGGCGGTGACGCCCGGGATGCTGGGCGGCGGGCTGTTGGTGCTGCTGGGCACTTTCTTCGTTCTGCGAAAATAGGCGCATGTACCCGCTGCTCTTCCGGCCGCTCGCGCTGGGCGCCGTGACGCTGCCCAACCGCATCCTGATGGGTTCGATGCACACCGGCCTCGAAGCGCGGCGCGACGGCATGGAGCGCCTCGCGGCGTTTTACGCCGAGCGCGCGCGCGGCGGCGCCGCGCTGATCGTCACCGGCGGCTTTTCGCCCAACGACGCCGGAGAACTGAGCCCGCATCGCGCCCAGCTCTCGACTGCCGAAGATGTTCAGAGCCACAAAGTCATTCCGCATGCCGTGCATGAGGCGGGCGGGCGCATCCTGCTGCAGCTCCTGCATTCCGGCCGCTACGGTTTTCACGCCAACATCGTCGCCCCCTCGCCCATCAAGTCGGGCATCAACCCGAACGCGCCGCGCGAAATGACGCCGGCCGAGATCGAGCAGACCATCGCCGACTTCGAAAACGCCGCGCGTCGCGCCCAGGATGCGGGCTACGACGGCGTCGAGATCATGGCCTCGGAGGGCTACCTCATTACCCAGTTCCTCGCGCTGCGCACCAACCAGCGCCGCGATGACTGGGGCGGCTCGCTCGAAAACCGGCAGCGCTTCGCCGTCGAGATCGTGCGCCGCGTGCGCGCGGCCTGCGGCCCCGCGTTCATCATCGACTACCGCATCTCGGCGCTCGACCTCGTGGAAGGTGGTCTTGAATCAAATGAAATTGCGTCTGTTGCAAAGGCCGTTGAAGCCGCCGGCGCGTCGCTGCTCAACACCGGCATTGGCTGGCACGAGGCGCGCATTCCGACCATCGCCCAGGCGGTGCCGCGCGGCGCCTTTGCCGCTGCGGCGCGCAATGTCAAGCAGGCGGTGCGCATCCCGGTGGTTGTTTCGAACCGCATCAACGCACCCGAGACGGCGGAAGCGATCCTGGCGCGCGGCGACGCCGACATGGTGTCGCTCGCGCGCGCCTTCCTCGCCGACGGGGCTTTCGTCGCCAAGGCAAAGGCCGGCGATCGCGCCGGCATCAACATCTGCATCGCCTGCAACCAGGCCTGCCTTGACCACTACTTCATCGGCCAGCCCGCGAGTTGTGTCGTGAATCCCCGGGCCGGCCGGGAAACAAAACTGATCTTTCAAAAAACAAAAGCAAAAAAACGTATCGCCGTTGTCGGCGGCGGCCCTGCGGGCCTGTCCTGCGCGGCGAATGCCGCCGAGCGCGGCCACGAAGTGACGTTGTTCGAGCAAGCCGCGCAGCTCGGCGGGCAGTTCAACCTGGCCAAGCGCATCCCCGGCAAGCAGGAATTCGGTGAGTCGGTGGCGTATTACGCTGAACGCCTGCGCCGCGCCGGGGTGAAGGTGGTTCTCAATAAATCGCCGAGCAATGAGGAAATGCGTATTTTTGATGCAACGGTCATTGCCACCGGCATCGATCCGCGCAAGCCGGACATACCGGGCATCAGCCATCCGAAGGTCGCGAGCTACGTCGACGTGCTGACCGGCAGGGTCAAGCCGGGCCGCGAGGTGGCGATCATCGGCATGGGCGGCATCGGTTTCGACGTCGCGCTTTTCCTGCTCGAGGGCGGCAGCCGCGCGACGCTCGATCCGCAGGCTTTTGCCGCGCACTGGGGCATCGCGCCAGACGGCGTCTTGAAGGACTTCCCGAAAGAAAATTCCCTTCATCGCGTCACGATGCTCAAGCGATCGACTACGCCCTTCGGCAATACCCTGGGCCGCACCACCGGCTGGGTGCACCGCGCCGAGCTCGCGCGCCACGGCGTGAAAATGCTGAAGGGGGTGGAATACCGGCGCATCGATGATGCGGGTGTTCACCTTGCCGTCGATGGAAAAGAACTGCAGATTCCCGCCGACACCGTGATCCTCTGCGCCGGGCAGACGCCCTGGCGTCCCGTCGCCGGCAAGCACCTGATCGGCGGAGCGAGGCAAGCCGGCGAGCTCGACGCCAAGCGCGCCATGCTGGAGGGCGCCGAGCTCGCTGCCGCGCTCTGATTAGTTGCATTCAAGTGTGGCGTGAGAAAGTTTCGTTTGAGCCGCCGCGTCGGGCCCGCCACAATCGCTGCATGAACCGCAATTCCGTAGTCATCGAACTGGCCGCGCAATCGCTGGTCTCGCTGCAGGACGGCGAGGGCACGCGCGTGTATTGCCTGCAGGGCTCGCTCTGGATTACCGAGGAGCGCAGCCGCCAGGACATCGTCATTGGAAGCGGCGGCTCCTACCGTCTCGCCGGCGGCGGGCGCGCCATCGTCCAGGCCATGGGGGCCTCGCGCGTCGCCGTCGAGGCACCCTCGGGCCGGCCGCAGATCGCCCTGCCTACGCCGCTGCCCGTCGCCGCCTAGGCCGAGCTCGAAGCCGGCGACCGACAGCGCGGCGCCGGCATGGAGGAGAGCTCCTCCATTAGAATCGCTAGATGGGAACAGTCGTCGCACTGGCAGGGCAGGTCGGCGGCGCGAAGCTCGCCGACGGTCTCTATCGCCTGCGCGGACGCGACCTGGCGGTGGTGGTGAACACCGGCGACGACTACGAGCACCTCGGCCTCGCCTTCTCACCCGACGTCGACACCATGCTTTACACGCTCGCCGGCATTGCCAGCCCGTCGGCGGGCTGGGAGCCCGAGGGCGAGACGCGCGCCACGCACGCCATGCTGGCGAAGCTCGGCGGCCCGGCGCAACCGGCGTTCGGCGACCGCTCGCTCGCCGCGCCGCTGCTGCGCTCGCAGGGCCTGGCCGACGAGCGCCGCGCAAGCGAGATTACGCTCGATTTCTGCCGCCACCTCGGCATCACCGCGCGCGTACTGCCGATGAGCGACGACCCGGTGCATACGCACGTCATCACCACCGAGGGCGTGGTGACTTTCAACGAATTTTTCAACGAGCTCGGCTGCGAGCCCACGGTGCGCGGCTTCCAGTACGCCGGCGCCGAGAACGCGCGCATTCCCGACCAGCTGCTCGCCGCCCTGCACGCGCCCGACCTCGAGGCGATCGTGCTCTGCCCCGCCAATCCCTACCACGCCATCCAGCCGATTCTCGCCATTGGCGGGCTGTACGAGATGCTGCGCAAGTCGAAGGCGCCGGTGGTCGCGGTGAGCCCGATCGTCGGCGGCCGCGCGCTCAAGGGCTCGGCCGGCAAGATCATGCGCGACCTCGGCCGCGAGCCCTCGGCGCGCGCCGCCGCCAACGAGTACCTGCGCCTGATCGACGGCTTCGTCATCGACGTCGAGGACGCGCAGTACGTCGAGGGCGTGCGCTCGCTCGACCTCGAGGTGCTCGCCGCGCCCACCATCATGAGGAGCGTCGAGGACCGCATCAACCTCGCCCACAGGGTGCTCGACTTCGCTGCCGCGATCCACGAAAAGAAGGCCCTGGAAGTCGAGTAGCCCCGCTATCCCCCGGCCGCGGGGCTATGATATGATCCGTCCCGCAGTGATCAGTCCAGGTTGCGAAATCAGACCCTTACCCGCCGCATTCATTCAGCGCTCGTAGTGGCAGTCAAATTCCCTTCCTTGATCGTCATGCCCGGTTTACCGCGCCCGGAATTGTCGCGGCATTTCGTATAAGGAAATTAGTAAACATGGCAACCGGTACTGTGAAGTGGTTCAACGACTCCAAGGGCTTCGGCTTCATCACCCCGTCTGACGGCGGCGAAGACCTGTTCGCGCATCACACCGCGATCATGATGTCGGGCTTCAAGACGCTGAAAGAAGGCCAGAAGGTCGAGTTCGAGCCGAAGAAGGGCCCCAAAGGCATGCAGGCGACGAACATCAAACCGCTCTAAGGAACTACGGCACCAAGAAAAAGCCCGCGCAAGCGGGCTTTTTTTTATTCGGCCAGGGTCAGGCCCGAGCCGCCCATTTCTTTCGGCACGTCCTTCATCTTCGGTAACCCATCCTTGATGCGCAGCTTCGTCTCCTGGTAGTGGACGTGGACGCCGGCCTGGTGCGGGAAGCCCGGAATCACCGCCGCATACACGTCGGTGAGCGCCCAGGCCGGATGCTCGGTGAAGAGATGGCCGCCGCAGGCTTTGCACCACTTGCGCTGGCTGTTCGGAGTCTTGGCGTAGCTGCCGATCTTGTCGGCGCCACGGGTGACCTTCACGGTGTCCGACTTCCACAGCGAAAAGGCGTTGACCGGCCCGGCCGACCAATGCCTGCAGGACTCGCAGTGGCAATAGCCCATGGCAGCGGGCTCGCCACTGACCGTCAATTGAACGGCGCCGCAAAAGCAGCCGCCTTGGTAAACCTTTCCGTTGCTCATGGTGCTCCTTTAGGTGGGTGCTACTATCCGGGCCGCCCGGCCTAGCGTGTTGGCCGAAACTCCACGGTTCTTGCCCGAAACGCCATGGATGCCCTCTCCGACCTGCTGCGTGTCGTCAATGTGAACGGCGCGCTATTCCTCGATTCGCGCTTCACCGCGCCGTGGTGCGTGCTATCGCGCCCTGCCCGTGAGCAGGGCGGCATCTTCGCCGGCGCCGGCCACATCATCTTCTTCCACGTCCTGACGCACGGCCGCTGCCGGGTGCGGTTGCGCAGCGGCGGGGACACCATGACCGTGGAGGCAGGCGATTTGATGCTTCTGGCGCACGACGACGGCCATCTCCTCGGCAGCGATCTTCATCTCGCGCCCGTAGCCTCCGATACGCTGGTGCGGCCGGCGCCGCCGGGCGGCGTGCTCAGCATCGACCACGGCGGCGGCGGCGAGGAAACACGCTTCATGTGCGGCTTCCTCGCCTGCGACCCCCACATCTGCCGGCCACTGCTCGAGGCGCTGCCGCGCATGTTGCGCGTGCCGCTCGGCCAGGACGCCGGCGCGCAGTGGTTGATGGATCTGCTGCGTCGCGGCGCCGAACTGAATGCCGTCGCGGGTCCCGGTTCCAGCACCCTGCTGGCAAAGCTCGCCGAACTCCTGTTCGTCGAAGCAGTGCGCCGCTACATCGCCTCGCTGCCGGAGCGGCATCTCGGCTGGCTCGCCGGCCTGCGCGACCCCCAGGTCGGTCGCGCGCTCGCGCTGCTGCACGGCGAGCCGGGCAAGGCCTGGACGGTGGACGAGCTGGCGCGCGCGGTGGCGCTGTCGCGTTCCGCGCTGGCCGAGCGCTTCGCCACGCTGGTCGGCGAATCGCCGATGCAGTACCTGACGCGCTGGCGGCTCGCGCTGGCGGCGCAGGCGCTGCGCTCGGGCGGCGATGCCATTGCGCGGGTCGCCGAGCGCAGCGGCTACGAGTCGGAAGCCGCCTTCAGCCGGGCCTTCCGGCGCGAATTCGGCGTGCCGCCGGCGACTTGGCGCCGGGAACGCAAATTAGCCGCCGGCAAGCGGGCGGCAGCTCATTAGCGGCAGCCGCCGCCGTCTTTTTTGCCCATGCAGTCGGGCATGGTCGAGGGCGCGTTGGTGATGGTGACGCCGATCACCGGCCGCTCGGCGCAGCCGGCGACAAGCAGAAAGAGCAGGATCGCGGCCGCCTTAAAGGCTGCGGCAGATCGTATAGAGATTGGTGCCGGTTTCCTGGTAGGCCGTCGCCGCAGTCGTCGCCGCCACTATGTCGGGGTTCGGCGCGGTTTGCGTGATGCCGCGCACGCTGCCGGCATTGGGCACGCCGTCGTCCATCTGCGTGTCGGTGGCGATGGCGACCTTGTCGGGCAGGTTCGCCGAGCAGATGATGATGCCGGCGAAGCCGCCGAGCGCGGCGCCGCCGGCGCTGTCGCCGGTCTGCACGCCGATCTGGCCCGAAAGCGCGTTGAACGGCTGTTGGTCGCCCACGCCCGAGACGAAGCCCGCGCGGCGAAGATGGTCCCACCACTGCCGCGACTCGTCGGCCGCCGTGGTGCTGTTGTACTTGCCGACGACGATGCCGTTGCCGTCACCAGGGGTGGCGCCGGTCCAGCGGCCGGTGGTCGTGCCGCAATTACCCACGGTCACCACGCCGCCGGCGCAGGGGTCGTCGCCCGGGATCTTCTTGTAGCGATCGACGTAGCCGTGGTAGGCGGCCGAGATGCCGGAGAAATCAGCGATCACGTTCTTGATCTTCGCCTGCGTGATCATCTCCTGGCCCTTCAGGATGCCGCCCAGCAGCAACCCGATAATCACCAGGACGATCGCGATCTCGACCAGCGTGAATCCTTGAGTTCTTTTCATGTTCCCTCTCCCAGATCTGCCGCGATTCTACGCCGACGCCGATTTTGCGTCGTGCATGTCCCTGACCTCTCAGCGGCGTTGCACGACGACCACGATGCAGACGACAAGCAGTACGATGATCAGCAGACCGACCAGCCCGCCCGCGGGAAGCTCATCGACCTTGCCGGCCAGCGTGGCAACCTCGTCATCGGTCATCGCCGCAACGCGGTCGCGGGCGACCTGGGGATCCAGGCCCAGCGCCTGCAACTGTTCCATGGTCTGCGAACGGTTGAGAAAATTCAGCACGACATCGCGATCAAGCTGAACCGAGGTGCCGGAAACCGCCTGGCCCGTTCCGATCATGCTGGCCTGGCCGTTCTGGAAGGGCAGCATCAACACCGCGACGGCCAGGAAGCGGCACAGCAGATTCTTCAATGCGGATTTCATGGCTATCTCCCTTAAGTGGTGCCGGCTGCAGGAATCGAACCCACGACCAACGGTTTACAAAACCGCTGCTCTACCAACTGAGCTAAGCCGGCATTGAGGGCGGATTATGCGCCCAGCGCTATTTGATGCGGCGCAGGGTGGGCTTGCCGCCCGAGGGCTTGGTGGGAGGCTGGGGTGTTGTCGATACCGGCGCCGGGAGCGAAGCCGGCGGCCGGGTGTTGGAGGCGACGTTCTCCGTTTCGGCCTTGACCTGCACGCCGGGCTTGGCGCCGTCGATGTCGAAGGTCATGCCGTGGCCGGTCTCGCGCGCGTAGAGCGCGTAGACGTTGGCGATCGGCACGGAGATCTGGCGCGCCACGCCGCCGAAGCGCGCCGAGAACTCGACCAGCTCGTTGCCCATCTGCAGCTTGTGCACGGCATTGGGGCTGATGTTGAGCGTGATCTCGCCGCCCTTGACGTACTCGGGCGGCACCTGGGTGCGCGAGTCGACCTTGACCGCGAGGTGCGGCGTGTAGCCGTTGTCCACGCACCACTCGAACAGCGCGCGCAGCAGGTAGGGCTTGGTCGGGATTTCCTTCACCGTCTCCATCGGCTACTTGCGCATCACCTTTTCGGAGGGCGTGAGCGCCTCGATGAACGCCGGGCGCGAGAAGATGCGCTCGGCGTACTTCATCAGCGGCGCGGCGGTCTTGCCCAGGCGAATGCCGTAGTGGTCCAGCCGCCACAGCAGCGGCGCGATCGCCACGTCGAGCATGGTGAAGTCATCGCCCAGCATGTGCTTGGTCTTGGTGAACACCGGCGCCAGCTCGATCAGCCGGTCGGTGACGTGCTGGCGCGCCTTCTCCATCGGCTTTTCCTTGCCCGACTCGAGCGCCTCGACGTGGTCGAACAGCTCCTTCTCCATGTTGTAGAGCATCAGCCGCGCGCGTGCCCGCATCACCGGGTCGGCGGGCATCAGCTGCGGGTGCGGGAAGCGCTCGTCGATGTACTCGTTGATGATGTTCGACTCGTAGAGCACCAGGTCCCGTTCCACCAGCACCGGCAGCCGGTTGTACGGATTCATCACGGCGATGTCCTCGGGCTTGTTGAACATGTCGACGTCGATGACCTGGAAATCCATGCCCTTCTCGTACAGCACGAAGCGGCAGCGATGGCTGAAGGGGCAGGTGGTGCCCGAATAGAGTTGCATCATGACGGCGGTTGCCTTGGAGAAAAACTGCCTGCCGCTACTTGACGTCTTTCCAGTAGTTCAGCTTCAGCAGGTAAGCGAGGATGAACAGCAGGCCGAGCACGAACAGCACGACGATGCCGATATTTTTACGGCTGACCGCGGAGGGCTCGCCGACATACACCAGGAAATTCACCAGGTCGCGCACCGTGGCGTCGTATTCCGCCGGCGATTGCGCGC
The DNA here is from genome assembly GCA_036394595.1 of Burkholderiales bacterium. Lineage (GTDB taxonomy): Bacteria > Pseudomonadota > Gammaproteobacteria > Burkholderiales > SG8-39 > SCGC-AG-212-J23. Next base: position 24,902 of record DASWEU010000188.1, read on the forward strand.
CCTTGCTGATTTCCCTCCATTGATACTCGACCTTGTCGTGGCCGTCGGCCTTGACGGACAGCTTGTCCATGCCGCGCTCGCCCTGCAGCTTCCACAGCGCGTGCGGCATGCCGACGTTCGGGAACACCGCGTTGTTCCAGCCGCTCGCCGTCTTCGGATCGCGGTAGAAGGTGCGCAGGTAGGTATAGAGCCAGTCGGGGCCGCGCACGCGCGCGATGACCGAAAGGTCGGGCGGTGCAACGCCGAACCACTGCTTGCCTTCCTTGGTGCTGATGGTGGATTTGATCGGCTCGCCGATCTTGGCGGCGGTAAACATCAGGTTGTCGCGGATCTGCGCCTCGGTCAGGCCGATTTCCTTCAGGCCGCTGTAGCGCATGTACTGCACGCCATGGCAGCCGAGGCAGTAGTTGGCGAAGGTGCGGGCGCCGGCCTGCAGGCTGACGAGATCGGTAGCGTGGTGCGGCGAGTGGTCGAGGCGGTAGCCGGCTTCCGCCGCCCAGGCCAGCAGCGGCGCGCAAAGCAGCAAGACGAGGAATTTTCTCATCAGTGGGTCACCCGCTCGGGCACCGGCTTCACCTTGTCGATCGCGGTGTACCAGGGCATGAGGAAGAAGAAGGCGAAATAGAGCACGGTGCAAACGCGCGCCACCCAGGTGGCGACGTCCTTGGTGTCGAGGATGGCGTCCATCATCGAGCCGTCGCGCGCGTGGAACTGGCCCCACACCGTGGTCGGCTCGGTGCCGAGGTAGCCCAGCACCAGGAACACCACCACGAACAGGCCCAGCGCCCACTTGTAGAGCGGGCCGCGGTAGCGGATCGACTTCACCGGGCTGCGGTCGAGCCACGGCAGGAAGAACAGGATCAGCGTGGCGATGCCCATTGCCATCACGCCCGGGAACTGCGAGTGGAACAGCGGCGGCACCGCGCGCAGGATCGAGTAGAACGGCGTGAAGTACCACACCGGCGCGATGTGCTCGGGGGTCTTGAGCGGGTCGGCCGGGATGAAATTATTGGCCTCGATGAAGTAGCCGCCCATCTCCGGCACGAAGAACATGACGAAGCAGAAGATCACCAGGAACACCACCGCGCCCGCGAGGTCCTTCACCGTGTAGTACGGATGGAACGGGATGCCGTCGAGCGGGTGGCCGTCCGCGCCCTTGTTTTTCTTGATCTCGATGCCGTCGGGGTTGTTCGAGCCGACATCGTGCAGCGCGAGAATGTGTGCGGACACCAGCCCGAGCAGCACCAGCGGCAGCGCGATGACGTGCAGCGCGAAGAAGCGGTTGAGCGTGGCGTCCGACACCACGTAGTCGCCGCGGATCCACAGCGCGAGGTCGGGGCCGACGAACGGGATGGTGCCGAACAGATTCACGATCACCTGCGCGCCCCAGAAGGACATCTGGCCCCAGGGCAGCAGGTAGCCGAAGAAGGCTTCGCCCATCAGCGTCAGGTAGATCAGCACGCCGAAGATCCACACCAGCTCGCGCGGGGCGCGGTGCGAGCCGTAGAGCAGCGCGCGGAACATGTGCAGGTAGACCAGCAGAAAAAACGCCGAGGCGCCGGTGGAGTGGATGTAGCGGATGAGCCAGCCGCCGGGCACGTCGCGCATGATGAATTCAACCGACGCGAAGGCGAGCGCGGCGTCGGGCTTGTAGTTCATGGTGAGGAAGATGCCCGATACGATCTGGATCACCAGCACCAGACCCGACAGCGCGCCGAAGTAGTACCAGAAGTTGAAGTTCTTCGGCGCGTAGTACTCCGAGGCGTGCTTGCGCCATTCCTGCCCGACCGACGGCATGCGCGCGTCGAACCAGCCCCACAGGCGAGACAGCATCTGCGCAACCATCCCCTAGGCTCCCTTGGTTTCCTTGTCCTCGCCGATGACCAGCTTGGTTTCGGAGACGAAGGTGTACGGCGGCACCTTCAGATTGACCGGCGCCGGCGCGCCGCGGTACACGCGCCCGGCGTAGTCGAATTTCGAGCCGTGGCAGGGGCAGTAGAACCCGCCCTCCCACTCGGTGCCCATCTCGGCCTTCATCTCGGCGCTGCGCATCTGCGGCGAGCAGCCGAGGTGCGTGCACACGCCTTCCATCACCATCAGCTCGGGCTTCTCCGAGCGGAATTCATTCTCGGCGTAGCGCGGCTGCTCCGAGGCCTTGGAGCCCGGGTCCGACAGGCGCGCTTCCGAAGCCTTGAGCGAGGCGAGCATTTCCTTGGTGCGGCGGATCACCCACACCGGCTTGCCGCGCCATTCGATCACCGCCAGCTCGCCCGGCGCGATGCGCGACAGATCGACTTCGACCGGCGCGCCCGCAGCGCGCGCGCGCTCCGAAGGAATCATGCTGGCAACGAACGGCACCGCAGCGCCGAGGCTCGCCGCGCCGCCCGCGACCGAGGTCGCGATCACCAAATTGCGGCGCGTCTTGTCCATCTTGTCGTGCTCGGCCATGAGGTCCTGGGAAGGAGGTTTTTGGAGTTAGGGATCTTGGAAGCGTGCGATTTTACCGGCGCGCTGCGGCATTGTCCACGAATCACGCTCTAAGGGCTTAACCTGCAAGGGATTTTTGTGTACTCTGCGTTTCCCCTCATGCGACGTTTCTGGCTCCTTTTCGCGCAGGCCACCACCATTGCCGTGGCGGCGCTGTTCGTGGTCTCGACCTTCCGGCCCGAGTGGCTGCCGGCGCGCCCAGCGCGCCTGGCGCTGGTAAGCGAGGCTTCGCCCGTCGGCGGCGCCATCCCGGCCGCCTCGTCCTACGCTGAGGCGGTACGGCGCGCGACGCCCTCGGTGGTGAACATCTTTACGTCCAAGGAAGTGCGCACGCGGCGCCACTCCTTCCTCAACGACCCGGCGTTCCGCCGCAATTTCGGCGACGCGCCGCTGCCCGAGGAGGCGCGGCGCGCCTCGAGCCTCGGCTCCGGCGTGATCTTCAGCTCGAGCGGCTACGTGCTCACCAACCACCACGTGGTCGAGGCGGCCGACGAGATCGAGGTGGCGCTGGCCGACGGCCGGAAATTCCTCGCCAAGGTGGTGGGCGCCGATCCGGAGACCGACCTCGCGGTGCTGCGCCTGGACGCCGAGAATCTGCCGGCGATCACTTTCGGATCCTCCGACGCGCTGCGCGTCGGCGACGTGGTGCTGGCGATCGGCAACCCGTTCGGGGTCGGGCAAACGGTGACCAGCGGCATCGTCTCGGCCCTTGGCCGCACCGGCCTCGGCATCAATACCTTCGAGAATTTCATCCAGACCGACGCCGCGATCAACCCCGGCAATTCGGGGGGCGCGCTGGTCAACGCCGCGGGCAATCTGGTCGGCATCAACACCGCCATCCTGTCGGGCAGCGGCGGCAACATGGGGGTGGGATTCGCCACGCCGGTGTCGACCGCCCGCATGGTGCTCGAGCAGATCGTGCGCACCGGCAGCGTGACGCGCGGCTGGGTCGGCGCGGAACTGGCCGAGGTGACGCCGGCGATCGCCGAATCGTTCAACCTCGGCGATACGCGCGGTGCGCTGATCGCCGGCGTGCTGCGTGGCGGCCCGGCCGAAAAAGGCGGCGTGCGGCCGGGCGACGTGGTGGTCGAGGTAAACGGCCGCCCGGTGTCCGACCCGCCCTCGATGCTGAACGCGGTGGCGGCGCTCACGCCGGGCTCGTCGGCGCGGCTCGGCCTGCGCCGTCAGGGCAAGCCCGTCGACGCGGCGGTGGTCATCGGCCGCCGGCCGAAGCCGCCGACGCGCCCCGAGTAGCCGCTACTTCCGCAAGAACGCCTGGATCGCGTCGCCCGCTTTGGCGATGAAGATCACGCCGTCAAGGTGCCCGCCGTCGCCGTCGATTTCGAACTCCTCGACGTGGGCGCCCTGCGCCTTGAGCGTCGCCACCATCTTTTTCGCATAGTCGGGATAGAGCAGCAGGTCCGACTTGGCCGGAATCGACAGCACTTTCGCCTTGATCCTCGCGACGCCATCGACCTGGTAGAGCTGGTTCGCCCGCACGAGATAGAGGAACGAATTCGCGTCGGAAGCAGTGGCCCGCCCGGCGCCCGCCTTGTCGAGCGCGTCTTCGATGGCGTACTTGTTGTTCCAGTCCTTGAGCGGATCCTTGTCGGCCGTGGCCCATTTGCGGCCGAAGGTTTTATCGGCCCAGCCGTAGTGGCGAGCGTTGAGCGTGACAAGCTTGAGCGCCTCCGCCAGTCCCTTTACCGGCTCTTCGCGGCCGTAGTAGTCGCCGCCGTTCCACTTCGGATCGTTGACGATCGGCGCCGCCCAGGTATTCAGCATCTCGATCAGGTAGGGATTTGCTTCCAGCCCGCCGGGAATCACCGGGATGACGCGTTCCACCATCTCGGGATAGGTCGCCGCCCATTCCATCGCCTGCAACGAGCCCATCGACGCCCCGGTCACGGCGGCGAACTTGCGGATGCCGAGCGAGTCGGCCAGCGCCTTCTGCACGCGGACGAAATCGCGGATGGTAACGATCGGGAAGCTCATGCCATAGGGCTTGCCGGTGTCCGGATTGACGCTCGCCGGACCGGTGGTCGTGGTGTTCGGGTCCTTGACGTTGACATTCACCAGCGAGTCGGCGCTCAACACGAAGTAGCGGTCGGTGTCGAAGGGCTTGCCCGGCCCGATCACGCTGTCCCAGTAGCCCGCGCCCTTGTCCTCGGCCTTGTAGCGTCCCGCGGCGTGCGAATTCCCGGTGAAGAAGTGCGCGACGAAAATGGCGTTGTCGCCGGCGGCATTCAGCTTGCCGTAGCTCTCGTAGCCGATGCGCACGTTCTTGATCGTCCTGCCGCCGTCGGTGGTGAACTGCGGCATGGCGAAGGTCTTTTTCTCGGTGAGAAGCTGCGCGCCGGCCTGGCTGGCGAACAGCAGTGCGGCGATGACAAACAGCAGGCGGATGTTCATGAAGTCTCCCTGGTAACGGTGGATTCGGGTTGCGCCGCGGCGGGCTTGGGCCGCACGCCGATGAAACGCGCGCAGAGGATGCCGGCCTCGTACAGGATACACATCGGCACGGCCAGCATGAATTGCGACAGCACGTCGGGCGGCGTGACGACCGCCGCCACGACGAAGGCGCCGACGATGACGTAGGGCCGCGCCTCGCGCAGCTTCTCGATGCTCACCAGCCCCATGCGCACCAGCAGGATCACCACGATCGGGATCTCGAAGGTGACGCCGAAGGCGATGAACATGGTGATGACGAAATTGAAGTAAGCCTCGATGTCGGGCGCCGGCGTGATCGACTTCGGCGCGAAATTGGCGATGAAGCTGAATACCTTGCCGAACACGAAGTAGTAGCAGAACGCCACGCCGAGCAGGAACAGCGTGGTGCCGGCCGTCACCAGCGGCAGCGCGAGCTTGCGCTCATGGTCGTAGAGCCCCGGCGCGACGAAAGCCCAGGCCTGGTAGAGCACGTAGGGCAGCGCCAGCATGAAGGCGGCGAGCGCCGTGATCTTCACCGGCACCATGAACGGCGTGATGACACCGGTGGCGATCATCTTGGTGCCCTCGGGCAGCGCGCCCATCAGCGGCAAGGCGAGAAAATCGTAGATCGGCCCCGAGCCCGGCCAGAGAAACAGCAGCACGAAGAACACCAGCACCACGCTCACCGCGCGCACCAGGCGCTGGCGCAGCTCGACCAGGTGCGAGATGAAGCTTTCCTGGTCGCTCATGCCGCCTTGGCGTCGTCCGGATTTTTTTCGTCGAGCGGCTTCGCTTCCACCACGGCCTCGACCGTCTGGTTCAATTCCCGCTCGGTCTTGTCGAGTTCAGCCGACACGCCGCTGTTGATGTCGCTGGCCGCTTTCTGCATCGAGTCGCGCATCTTGCGCAGCTCGTCGAGCTCGATCTCGCGGTTGATGTCGGCCTTGACGTCGGAGACGTAGCGCTGCAGCCGGCCGGCGAGGTGGCCGATGGTGCGCGCCACGCGCGGCAGCTTCTCGGGGCCGATGACGATCAGCGCCACGATCCCGATCACCAGCAGTTCCGAGAATCCGATGTCGAACATGGCCCGCTAGAGAATAAAAAGGCGCCCGGCGGGCGCCTTGTGACGGCCGAGCGCCGCGCTCAGGCCTTCTGCTCGGTCTTCTGCTTGACTTCGCCCTCGACCGTCTTGCCCGTGACCTGCGGCGCGCCCGCTTCGGCGGATTTGTCGCTGCCTTCCCGCATGCCATCCTTGAACCCGCGCACCGCGCCGCCCAGGTCCGCGCCCATATTGCGCAGCTTCTTGGTGCCGAACACCAGCATCACGATCACCAGGACGATCAGCCAATGCCAGATGCTGAGCGAACCCATATGCGCCTCCTATTTTCTCCGTTGCAGCATCGGCCCGAGCGGTTCCGGCCCGCCGAGCACGTGCATATGGACATGATACACCTCCTGATGCCCCACCCGTCCCGTGTTGATGATGGTGCGGAAGCCGTCGTTGGCGCCCTCCTGGCGGGCGAGCCGCCCGGCGAGCGCCAGCAGCCGCCCGAGCGTCTTTTCATGGCGCGCGTCGGCCTCATACAGCGTCGCGATGTGCTCGCGCGGCACGATCAGCAGGTGCACCGGCGCCTGCGGCCGTACGTCGTGGAACGCCACCACGTGGTCGTCCTCGTGGATTTTCTTGGCCGGAATCTCGCCGCGTACGATCTTGCAGAAGATGCAGTTCGGATCGTTCATTTCTTTCGCGCCGCTTTCTCGTCGATACCCGAGATGCCTTCGCGCCGCTGCATTTCGGCCAGCACGTCGCGCGGCCCGAGGCCGTGACGCGCGAGCACCACCATGCAGTGGAACCACAGGTCGGTGATTTCGCGCACCAGATGCAGGCGGTCGCTGCTCTTCGCCGCGAGCACCACCTCGGTCGCTTCCTCGCCGATCTTCTTCAGCATGGCATCGTCACCCTGCGAGAAGAGCTTGGCGACATAGGATTTGGCGGGATCGCCGCCCTTGCGGCTCTCGATGGCTGCCGCGATCTTGTCGAGGATGTCGTTCATTTCTTGTAGATGAGCGCGGGATCCTTCAGCACCGGATCCATCTCCACCCATTTTCCGTTTTCGAGTTTGCGGTAAAAGCAGCTTGCGCGTCCGGTGTGGCAGGCGATGCCGCCGACCTGCTCCACCTTCAGCAGTATCGCATCCGAGTCGCAGTCGATGCGCACCTCGCGCACCTGCTGCACGTAGCCCGACTCCTCGCCCTTGCGCCAGAGGCGCTTGCGCGAGCGCGACCAATAGGTCGCTTCGTTGGTTTGCACGGTTTTCTCCAGCGCCTCGCGGTTCATCCAGGCCACCGTCAGCACGCGTTGCGTAGAAAATTCCTGCGCGACAACGGCCACCAATCCGTCCTTGTTCCAGGGAATCTCGTCGATCCAGCTCATGTGATCGAAAAAATGCTCAAAGTCGCACCTCGATGCCGCGGCTCAGCATATGCTGCTTCGCCTGACGGACCGTGAAATCGCCGAAGTGAAACACGCTCGCCGCGAGCACCGCATCGGCGTGCCCCTGCAGCACGCCCTGCGCGAGGTGCTCGACGCTGCCGACGCCGCCGGAGGCGATCACCGGCACCCGCACCGCCGCCGCCACCGCCGCGGTCAGCCCGAGGTCGAAGCCGTCGCGCGTGCCGTCGCGGTCCATGCTGGTGAGCAGTATTTCGCCGGCGCCCGCCGCCGCCATGCGCCGCGCCCACTCGACTGCGTCGATGCCGGTGGCCTTGCGCCCGCCGTGCGTGAAAACTTCCCATCCGCCTGAATTCTTCTTGGCATCGATGGCGACCACGATGCACTGGTTGCCGACGATGCCCGAGGCCTCGCGCACCAGATCCGGGTTCTGCACCGCGGCGGTGTTGATCGACACCTTGTCGGCGCCGGCATTCAGCAGCCGCCGCACGTCCTCGACCTTGCGCACGCCGCCGCCGACGGTAAGCGGGATGAACACCCGGTCGGCGACCGCCTCGATTACCTGCAGCAGGATGTCGCGCTCGTCGGAGCTGGCGGTGATGTCGAGAAAGCACAGCTCGTCGGCGCCCTGCTCGTCGTAACGCGCGGCGATCTCGACCGGGTCGCCCGCATCGCGCAGGCCGACGAAGTTGACACCCTTCACCACGCGCCCGGCTGTAACGTCGAGGCAGGGAATAACGCGTTTGGCCAACGGCATGGTCAGCTCTTGCCGAGGGCTTTGTCGGCCGCGGCCTGGGCTTTTTTCAGGTCGAGCTTGCCCTCGTAGAGGGCGCGCCCGGCGATCGCTCCGACGATGCCTTCGGGCACCAGGCGCTCGCAGATCGTCTGCACGTCCCTGACGCTGTTCAGCCCGCCCGAGGCGATGATCGGCGTCTTGATCGACTGCGCCAGCTTCAGCGTGGCCTCGACGTTGACGCCGCCCATCATGCCGTCGCGACCGATGTCGGTGTAGATCAGCGCTTCGATGCCGAACTCCTCGTACTTCTTCGCCAGGTCGATGACGTCGTGGCCGGTCATCTTCGACCAGCCCTCCACCGCCACCTTGCCGTCCTTCGCATCGAGGCCGGCGATGATGTGGCCGGGGAAGGCGTAGGCGGCATCCGACAGGAAGCCCGGATTCTTGACCGCAGCCGTGCCGATCACCACCAGCGCGACGCCGGCGTCGAGGTAGCTCTCGATGGTGTCGAGGTCGCGGATGCCGCCGCCGAGCTGCACCTGCAACTGGCCGCCAACCGCCGCGACGATGTCGCGCACCACCTTTTCGTTTTTCGGCCGGCCGGCGATGGCGCCGTTCAGGTCGACGACGTGCAGGCGCTTGGCGCCCTCGGCGGCCCAGTGCCGCGCCATCGCCACCGGGTCCTCGGAGAACACGGTGGCCGATTCCATCCGGCCCTGCTGCAGGCGCACGCAGCGCCCGTCCTTCAGGTCAATCGCGGGAATGATCAGCACGACGCGGACTCAAGGCGGCAAATCAGGGACGCCAGCGCACGAAGTTGGAGAGGAGTTGCAGGCCGGCGGACTGGCTTTTCTCGGGGTGAAACTGAATGGCGAAGATGTTATCGCTCGCCACCGCGCAGGTAAAGGGCGCGCCGTACACGCAAGTCGCCGCCACCAGCGCCGCATCGGCCGGCGCCGGATAGTAGCTGTGCACGAAATAGAAGCGGCTGCGGTCGGCGATGCCAGACCACAGCTCGTGCGTGCGCGCCTGCAGCACCTCGTTCCAGCCCATGTGCGGCACCTTCAGCCCGTCGACGGAGAAGCGCGGCACGCTGCCCGCCAGCACGCCGAGTCCCTTGGCGCCGCCCTCCTCGCCCTGCTCGAACAGCATCTGCAGGCCGATACAGATGCCCAGGAAAGGCTTGCTGGCGGCCGCCTCGATCACCGCATCGCGCGCCCCGCTCGCGGCAAGTTGGCGCATGCAGTCGGGCATCGCGCCCTGGCCGGGAACGACGACCCGGTCTGCCGAGCGGATGGCGGCAGGATCGGCAGTGACGAGGATGCGGTCCCTCGGCGCGACGTGCTCCAGCGCCTTCGACACCGACCGCAGATTCCCCATGCCGTAATCGACAACGGCGATGTTCAAGTCAGAGCGAGCCCTTGGTCGACGGAATGGCCCCGGGCGCGCGCGGGTCGGGCTCGACCGCCATGCGCAGCGCGCGCGCGAAGGCCTTGAAGATAGTCTCGCACTGGTGGTGCGCGTTGTCGCCGCGCAGGTTGTCGATGTGCATGGTCACCTGGGCGTGGTTGACGAAGCCCTGGAAGAACTCGTGCATCAGGTCGACGTCGAACTCGCCGATCAGGGCGCGCGTGAACTTGACGTGGTACTCGAGCCCCGGCCGGCCGGAGAAATCGACCACCACGCGCGACAGCGCCTCGTCGAGCGGCACGTAGGCGTGGCCGAAGCGGCGCACCCCGGCCTTGTCGCCGATCGCCTTGGCGAAGGCCTGGCCGAGCGTGATGCCGATGTCCTCGACGGTGTGGTGCGCGTCGATGT
>DASWEU010000189.1:0-19330 GCA_036394595.1 Burkholderiales bacterium
CTTCCACCGCCGAGAGCACCGAGATGGCCGGCGTCAGCACCGCGTCGCCGTAGAAAAGCGACGCGCCGAAGCAGCCGATCAGGAGCAGCGGCAGGCGCCATTCGGCGCGGCCCTTGATCGCCGTTTGCGCCAGGGCGATGAGCGCCATCACGCCGCCCTCGCCCTTGTTGTCGGCGCGCATGATCAGCACCACGTACTTGAGGGACACCACGATCATCAGTGCCCAGAAAATGGTCGACAGCCCGCCGAGGATGCTGTCGGCGGTGAGCGCGATGCCGTGATCGGGCGAGAAGGTTTCCTTCACTGCGTAGAGCGGGCTGGTGCCGATGTCGCCGAACACCACGCCGAGCGCGGCCATGGTCAGCGTCAGCCGCGTCGATTTTCCCGATTGGCGGTCGCGTTCCAATCAGGGCGTCGGCGACTTGAGCGCGGGAGCGAGGCGCAGCTTGAGCGGCTCGCCCGTCGCTGCCGGCGCCACAGCCCCCTCCGGCGGCGGCGCGCGGTAAAGGACGAGGAGCAGCGCAAGCGCCAGCGCCGCCGCGGAAACGGCGGCGGCAATGATCTTCCACGGCAGGCGCAGCGCAGCGGCACGCGCTTCGCGCCGCGCGTGCTCGCGCTCGACCCGCGCGGCCTCCTCTTCCGCCTCGGCCCGCGCCGTGGCCGCGCGGCGCAATTCGTGCTCGCGCGCCGCACGGTTCTGTGCGGCGGCAAGCGCCGCCTGCGCCGCCGCGACAGCCTCCATCGCCTTGCGGCGTAGCGCTTCCTCCGTGGCGATGCGCTGGCGCAAGGATTGCGCGGCCGCCGCTTCGGCCGCGGCGCGCCGTGCGGCATTTGCCTCGCCCTTGCGCTCCGCCTCCAGGCGCGCGGCCATCGCCTCAGCCGCCGCGGTCTCCGCTTTGCCGCTGTGCAGCGCGGCCTGCGCGGCCTGCGCTTCCGCCGCGGCGCGCGTACCGGCGGCGATGCGCAGCTCCTCCTCGCGACGCGCGCGCTCGCGGCTGGCCTGCTCGGAGCCTGCCGCGGCTTCGGTCGCGGCCTTTGCCTTCGCCGCCAGCGCCTCCTCGGCGGAGATGCGCGATTGCAGCGTCGCCGTGGCGCGCGATTCGGCTTCGATTCGCTCCTGCGACAGCGTCTCGCTGCGCCTTTCGGCCTCGAGCCGCGCCTGCAGGTCGGCGGCCGCCTTGCCCTCGGTCGCTTCGCGTTCGTGCGCGGCGCGCAATGCTGCCGTTTCCGACTCAATGCGCGCCAGCGCCGCCCGGCGCAGTTCCGCGTCGAGCGCCGCGCGCTCGCGCGTGGCGTCGGCAGCCTGCAGCTCGGCGCGCGCCGCAATGTCAGCCTCGCGCTGGAGGCTTGCCTCGGCTGCCGCGCGCGCCTGCAGCTCCACCGCGGCGGCGGACTCCGCCGCCGCGCGCTTATCGGCCGCCTGGCGCCGGCGCCCCTCCGCCTCGATGCGCTCGCGCAACGCCGCCTCCGCCAGGGCTTCTGCGCGCTCGCGCTCGCGCGCCAGCCGCGCCGCCTCGGCATCTGCGCGTTCGCGCTCGTCCGCAGCCTCGCGCGCCGCGGTCTCAGCCAGCTCGCGCTCGCGCGCCGCCTCCGCCGCGACGGCCTCTGCCGCCGCGAGCGCCGCGGCACGCACGCGCAGCACTTCGTCGGCGCGGGTGCGCTCCTGCGCGCTGGCGGCGAGCGCCTGCTCCACCGCGTGCCGCGCCTGCACCTCCTGGCGCGCGCGCTCCTTGGCGTCTTCCGCCGCGCGCGCCGCCGCGGTGGCCTCCACTTCTGCCGCAGCGCGCTGCTCGGCAGCGGTGCGCAGCGCGGCTTCCGCGTCCGCGCGCGCCTGCGCCAGGCGTGCGGTGTGCAGCGCCTGGGCTTCGCGCTCCTTGGCCACGGCCGCGGCCTGGCGCTCGAGCGCCACGCGCTCGGCGGTGGCGAGGCGCGCCTGCTCTTCTTCCGCCGCCCGCAGGCGCGCCTGCTGTGCCGCGGCGAGCTCCGCTTCCGCCGCGGCGCGCGCTTCCGCCTCGCGCCGCGCGCGCTCTTCCAGGCTTTTCTTCTCGCGTGCCGATTCCAGCCCCCGCGTCTCGGCCTGCACCCGCTCGCGCACCGCGCGCCGCGCTTGCTCCTCGGCCGCGGCACGCTCGCGCATTGCCTCGGCGGCGTTCGCCTCCGCCTCGGCCCGGCCGCGCGCGTGCTCCGCGGCCTCCTCTTCCTTGCGCCGGCGCCCGTCGGCCAGCGCCGCCGCCTTCTTCTCGGCGTCTTCGCGGGCGCGCGCCTCCGCCAGCGCGTGCGCCTCGGCGCGCTCGCGCTCCTGCACCAGGCGCGCCGCCTTGGCCTCGGCCTCGGCGCGCGAGTGGGCGATGCGGCGCAGCTCGACTTCGGCCTGCTGGCGCTCGCGCGCCAGGTCCAGCGCGCGCCTTTCCTCGCCGGCGCGCAACTGCGCCGACTCTCCGGCGACGCGGTCCTTCTCCAAGCGCTCGCGCTCGGCGGTCGTCAGCTTGTCGGACAGTTTGCTCATTTGCCCTTCTTCGCCGGCGCGAAATCGAGATTAATCATGTCGCCAAGCGAATCCGAATATGCCTCGCGCACTTTTTTCATCACCGGCAGCGCTTTCTTGAAGGCGGCGACCAGCTGCGGATCGTACTTCTTGCCCGCGCCGCGTTCGATTTCGACGCCCGCGTCGTCCGGGCTGCGAGGCTCGCGGTAGAACTGGGTGGTCGTCATCGATTCGAAGGCGTCGACGACCGCCATGGCTCGCCCCGGCCAAGGGATGTCCTCGCCCTTGAGCCCCTGCGGGTAGCCGCTGCCGTCCCAGTGCTCATGGTGGCAGAGCGCGATCTGGCGCGCGAGCTTCAGCAGCGGGTCGTCGTGCTCGCCGATGATTTCGGCGCCGAGCTGCGGGTGACGCTTGACGCGCTCCCAGTCGGGCGCCGACAGCTTGCCGGTCTTGCGCAGGATCTCGGCCGGCACGCCGAGCTTGCCGACGTCGTGCAGCGGCGCGGCGACGAACATCGCCTCGGCGGTCAGCGCATTGGCGCCGGCGGCCTGCGCGATCAGCTTGGCGTATTGCGCCAGCCGCACCACGCGGTTGCCGACCGCCGCGCTCTCGTGCATCTCCATGGCGCGCGCCAAGCGCCGGATCAGCTGGGCGCGCGTCTGCTCGAGCTGCGCGGTGCGCTCCTGCACCAAGAGCTCGAGCTCGTGGCGCTGATTGGCGAGCGCCACGTGGGTGCGCACGCGCGCCTTCAGCACCGCGGCGTTGATCGGCTTGGTGATGTAGTCCACAGCGCCGAGCTGGAAACCCTCAGCCTGGTCCTTGGGATCGTTCTTGCCGGTGAGGAAGATGATCGGGATGCCGGCCGTCGGCAGCTCGCTCTTCAGCGCCTGGCAGACTTCGAAGCCCGAGGCGCCCGGCATCTCGACGTCGAGCAGGATCAGGTCGGGCCGCGGGCTCGCGCCCGCCAGCTCGATCGCCGTGCCCGGATCCGAGGCGCTCAGCACCTGGTACTCGGCGCCGAGCGCCCGCGCCATCAGCGCCAGCAGGTCGGTGTCGTCGTCGACCGCGAGGATGACCGGTTTGGAACTCACTCGGGAGAAGTGTAGCCGGCCTGCGCCAGGCGGGCCTGCGCCTGCGGCCCGCCAAGGTAGGAGATGAATTCCGCCACCGACGGCTTGTCCTTCAGGTTGACGGCGACGTACACCGTGTACTTCTGCAGCGCGGGCGGCAGGGGGCCGACGAGCTTGACGCCCTTCACCGGCAGGATCTCGCTGATCTGGTGGATGCCGAGCTCGATTTCGCCTCGGCCGACGGGCTCCGTGACATAGCCACCTTGCCCAAGATGAGTCTTGGGTTGCATTTCATTTTCAATATTCAGTTTTTTGATCATCTCAAAAACATGTTTTCCGCTCGTCCCCGTCTTGGGATCGATGTAGACCACCGATTTCGCCGCCAGCAGCGTTCGCTTCAATGCCTCGGGGGTCGAGATGTCCGGCGACGGCGCTTTCTCATTCACCGCCACCCCGATGCCGACGCGCGCGATCGGCTTGCCCTGCAGCCTGAGGTTCTCGGCGACTTCGCTGGTGACGACGATCATGTCCACCACCGCGCCCTCGGCGAGCATTTTCGTCAGGCGGCCCATCGGCTGATATTCGATCTTCACCGAGTGCGGCGAGAAGCTCGCGGCGAGCGGATCGATGAACGATTTTGCTGCCCCGCCGGAAAGTACGTTGATCTCTTCGGCGAAAACCGTTCCTGAGAGAAACAGCAACACCATCAATCCGATGATTCTCATGCCCGTTTTCCTCTGCGTTTCGCCTTTTCCAGCAGCCCCGCGTAGCCCGCCGGCGGCACCGGCTCGCCGTAGAGGAAGCCCTGCACCTGGTCGCAATCGTGCCGCTTGAGAAAGCGCAGCTGCGCGTCGGTTTCCACGCCCTCGGCGATCACCTTGAGGTGCAGGCTGTGGCCGAGGGAAATGATGGCCTGCGCCAGCACGCCCTCGTCCTCTTCAGCGCCGGTGCCGATCTCGCGCACGAAGGAGCGGTCGATCTTGAGCGTGTCGATCGGCAGGTTCTTCAGGTAGGACAGGCTCGAGTAGCCGGTGCCGAAGTCGTCCACCGACAGCGTGACGCCGAGCGACTTGAGGCCCTGCAGCGTGGCGATCGCCGCCTCGACGTTGTGCATCACCATGCTCTCGGTCAGCTCGACCTCGAGCTGCAGCGGGTCGACGCCGGTGTCCTCGAGGATGCGCGACACCATGCGCACCAGGCCCTCCTGGCGGAATTGGCGCGCCGAGAGGTTGACCGACACCACGCCGGGGTTGAGGCCCTGGTCCATCCAGGTGCGGGTCTGGCGGCAGGCCTCGTGCAGCACCCACTCGCCGAGCTGCACGATCAGCCCGGTCTCTTCCGCCAGCGGGATGAAGCGCACCGGCCGCACCAGGCCCCATTCCGGGTGCAGCCAGCGCACCAGCGCCTCGGCGCCGATGATGGCCCCCGTTTTCACGTCCACCTTCTGCTGGTAATGCAGCAGGAATTCCTGGCGCTCCAGCGCGCGGCGCAGCGCGTTCTCCATCTGCAGCCGCTCGTTGACGCGCTCGTTCATCTCCGAGGTATAGAACTGGAAATTGTTGCGCCCGTGCTCCTTGGCGCGGTACATCGCCGCGTCGGCGTTCTTCAGCAGCGTGTCGACGTCCTCGCCGTCCTGCGGATACAGGCTGATGCCGGCGCTGCAGGTGACGTAGAGCTCCTTGCCCTCGATGGTGATCGGCTCCGACACGCGCGCCGCGATCCGCTGCATGGCGCGGAAGATCACTTCCTCGTTCGATTGGCCGTTGAGGATGATGACGAATTCGTCGCCGCCGACGCGGCCCACGGTGTCGCCCTCGCGCAGCACCGCGCGCAGCCGCTCGGACATGCCCTTGAGCAGCTTGTCGCCGACGCTGTGGCCGAGGCTGTCGTTGACGAACTTGAAGTGGTCGAGGTCCATGAACACTACCGCCGTGTTGCGCGGCGTGCGCTTGCCGTACACCGCCTGGCGCAAGCGGTCGTTGAGCAGGTTGCGGTTCGGCAGCCCGGTAAGGGTGTCGTAGTTCGCCTGGTGCTCGAGCTGCACCTGGTAGGCCTTGCGCTCGATCGAGTAGTGCATGGCGCGCACCAGCAGCTCGCGGTCGAGGCGTCCCTTGACCAGGTAATCCTGCGCCCCGCTCTTGACCGCCGACAGCGCGAGGGTGCGGTCGTCGTTGCCGGTGAGCACGATGATCGGCACGGTGGGCGAGTGGGCGTAGACCTTGGCGAAGGTCTCCAGACCCATGCTGTCGGGCAGCGACAGGTCGAGCAGAACCAGCGCGGTCTCGCCTGCCGCCAGCAGCTCGAGGCCGCTCGACAGGCGGTCGGCGCAATTGAGCGTGAAGGGCGCGTCGGGATCCTCGCCGAGCATCTCGCGGATCAACCGCGCGTCGCCGGCGTTGTCCTCGATCAGGAGGACGTTGTGCATGAGGTGGCTTGCAATCCTCTCTTTATTGACCGCTGGGCGGCAGCGTAACCACGGTGAGCCAGAATCGATCGATGGATTTGACCACCACGATGAATTTCTCGAGGTCGACTGGTTTCGTGACGTAGCAATTGGCGTGCAGGTTGTAGGTGCGCAGCACGTCCTCCTCCGCCTTCGACGTCGTCAGCACCACCACCGGGATGCGCTTGAGGTCGTCGTCGGTCTTGATCTCCTCCAGCACCTCGCGGCCGTCCTTCTTCGGCAGGTTGAGGTCGAGCAGGATGATGTCCGGCCGCGGTGCGTCGCGATGCTTGCCCTGGCGGCGCAGGAATTCCATCGCCTCGACGCCGTCCTTCATCCAGTAGAGGTTGCTGTAGACCTTGCCCTCCTTCAGCGCCTCGCGCGTCAGGCGCTCATCGCCGGGATTGTCCTCGACCAGCAGGATCTCGACCGGTCTGTTTTCTTCAACCATGTTCTTTCTCTCTCCCCTTGGGTAGCGTGAAATGGAATGTACTGCCGGCGCCGGCCTTCGAGGTGACCCAGATGCGCCCGCCGTGGCGCTCGACCACTTTCTTGCAGATGGCGAGGCCGATACCGGTGCCCGGGTACTCGGCCTTGTTGTGCAGACGCTGGAACACCATGAAGATGCGCTCGAAATACTGCGGCTCGATACCGATGCCATTGTCGCTGACGGCGAACTCGAAGTCGGCTTCCTTTTCGATGCAGGCGACGTGGATCCGGGGCACCGACGCCGAGCGGAACTTGAGCGCGTTGCCGACCAGGTTCTGGAACAACTGCGCCAGCTGCGATTCGTCGGCGCTCACCCGGGGCAGCGGGTCCCAGGTCACCGCTGCGCTCGACTCCTCGACGGCGCTGCGCAGGTTGCTGATCGCCTTGTTGAGCGATGGCTCCACCTCGATCGGCAGGAACTCCTTGCCGCGGGTGCCGACGCGCGAGTAGGCAAGCAGGTCCTCGATCAGCTGCTTCATGCGCGCGGCGCCCTCGATCACGAAGCCCATGAACTCCTTGGCGTCGCCGTCGAACCGGTCGCCGTAGCGACGCTGTACCAGCTGCGTATAGCTCGACACCATGCGCAGCGGCTCCTGCAGGTCGTGCGAGGCGACGTAGGCGAACTGCTCGAGCTCGGCATTGGAGCGCTTGAGCTCGTCGTGCGCCTCCGCCAGCGCCACCGCGGCGCGCTTGCGCTCGGTGATGTCGTGGAAGATGGCGATCTCGTAGAGCGGCGCCGCGGCGTCGTTGCGCACCAGCGCGATCACGACTTCGGCCCACACTACCGCACTGTCCGGGCGCAGGTAGCGCTTCTCGAAGCGTACCGACTCCGCTTCGCCGGCGACGAGGCGCCGGCGGATCGGATCGGACACGTCGCGATCCTCCGGGTGCGAGACCTCCTTCACCGAAGTACCGATCAGCTGCGCTTCGCTGCGGCCAAGGATCTCGCACAGGCTGCGGTTGACGCGCGTGAAGCGGCCGTCGACCACGTGGGCAATGCCGGCCGCGGCCAGCTCGAAGGTCTGGCGGAAGCGCGCCTCGCTCTCGCGCAGCGCCATCTCGGCGTTGCGCTGCGCGGTGATGTCGCCGATGGTCGAGACGATGCCGTACCAGTCGGTCTCGCCGGGACGGCGCAGGAAGGCGGTGTTCACCGACAGCCAGGTCAGGCTTCCCCCGGGGCGCTGGATGCCGACGATATAGCCGGTCAGCCCTTCGCCGCTGCGCAGCGTGACGCGCGTCGGCCGGTCCTTCTCGCCCAGCGGCCGGCCGTCGGCGTGCACGCAGGGCAGCAGCGAGGTGAAGCCGGCGGCGCCGATGATGTCGACCAGCGGCAGGCCGATGATGCGTTCGGCGGCCTGGTTGCCGGCGATGATGTTGAGGGCGCGGTCGTAGACCAGGATGCCTTCGTTGGCCGAGTCGACCACCGCGCGGAAGCGCTCCTCGCCGTCGCGCAAGCGGGCCTCGGCGCGCTTGCGCGCCGTGATATCGACAATGACCCCGACCAAGCCGTCGGCCTCGCCGCCCTCGCCGCGAAAGGTGGCCTTGTAGTAGATGGTGTCGCGCTGCTCGCCGGCGAAAGTGGTGATCGGCGTCTCGTAGCGCTGGCCGCCGGGCCGCGCCCACAGCTCCATGTCCTTGGCGCCGTGCAGCGCGGAGACCGCCGGGTTCTGCGGGTAGAGGTCGGCGACTTTCTTGCCGAGAAAATCCTCGCGGCTGATGCCGAAGAATTCCTCCCAGGCCTGGTTCACCGCCACGTAACGCCCGTCGCGGCCCTTGACGAACACCGGCAACGGCAGCGATTCCACGAAGTCGATCATGGACGCCTGCGGTGACGCCTGCTTGGCCTTGGACATGCCTGCGGCGATTCTAACGCCGCTCAGGGATACAGCCCCTTGGCCGTCGCCTTATAGAGCACCAGCGCGACAATCGCTTCCAGCGTCGGCGCCGCGATGCCGCGCGCGCGCGCAATTTCCAGCGGCGCGGTGAGCTGCGCGTCGATCTCCATCGGCCGGCCGCGCTCGTAGTCCTGCAGCATCGAAGGCTTGTGCCCCACCGCGCCGGAGGACTGGCCGCCGCTGGGACGCGCCGGCGCGCGCTCCACGTCCACGCCGTCCGCCTTGGCGATCGCCTTGCCCTCGGCGCCGAGGCGCACCATGACCTTCGACAGATGCGGATCGCCGCGCACTTCGTCCACCGCCGCCCCGGTAAGCGTGGTCAGCGACGAGGTGCCGAGGTTCTGTAGCAGCTTGGCCCAGATCGCCTGGCGGATGTCCTCGACCGGCGGTGACGCCATGCCGGCTTTTTCAAGAATTTCTCTTAAAGTGACGATTCTTTGAGATGAGGAAACGTCAGCTTCGCCGACCACGATCATGTTGTTTCCGGGCACGTAGTTCTTGATCACGCCGGGCTCCACGATCGTGTTCGCCGAATAGGCCACGCCGCCGATGACGCGCTGCGGCGAAATGGCGCGCGCCAGCTTGCCGCCTGGGTCGAGGCGCGCCAGGTCCTTCGCGTACCACCAGGGGATGCCGTTCTGCACGAAGACCACCGCCGTCTCCGGCCCCAGCAGCGGCGCCGCGCTCTCGGCGAAGGCGCCCAGCAGGTTTGCCTTCAGCGTCACCAGCACCAAGTCCTGCGGCCCGAGGTCGGCGGGGCGGTCACTCGCCTTTGCTTTTCCGACAATGACTTCATCGCCATGCAATAGCTTCAAGCCATTGCGCTTAACCGCGTCCAGGTGCTCGCCGCGCGCGATGACGGAGACGTCCTCGCCGGACGCGGCGAGTTTCGCAGCGATGTGCCCGCCGACCGCGCCGGCGCCGAAGACGCAGAGTTTCATAGAATATGATCTTACCGATGAAAATCTGCCGCTTCGACGAGAATCGCGTCGGCGTCGTGCTCGACGACGGCGTGCACGATGTCTCGAGCGTCCTGTCGCGCCTGCCTTCCTACAGCTACCCATTGCCGAAGCACGACGTCCTGATTTCGAATCTCGGGGAATTAAGACCTTTCATGCTGGAAGCAGCGAAAAAATCCCCTGTCGTTACCCCGAAGAAGTTCCTCTCTCCGGTCGCCAACCCGGGCAAGATCATCGCCGCGCCGGTGAACTACACCAAGCACCTGCAGGAGGCGCTGGCCGACAAGGGCATCCACCACGGCAACCTGATCAACGAGATCCACAAGGCCGGCATGTTCCTCAAGGCGACCAGCGCGGCGGTCGGCCCGGGCGAAGGCGTACGCCTCGTGCATACCGACCGCAGGAACGACCACGAGGTGGAACTCGCGGTCGTCATCGGGCGACTGATCAAGAATGCTTCTGCAGAAGAGGCCAGATCGGCCATCGCCGGCTACTGCATCGGCCTGGACATGACCATCCGCGGCCCCGAGGAGCGCAGCTTCCGCAAGTCGCCCGACTCCTACTGCGTTCTGGGTCCTTGGCTGGTCACGGCAGATGAAATACCGGATCCGGGCAACTTGTCCCTGTCCATATCCGTTAACGGCGAAAAGCGACAGGACGCGCATACCAGTGACCTCATCGTCCAAGTCGCCGACCTGGTCGCCTGGGGCTCGACCTTCTACAGCCTGCACCCGGGCGACGTGCTGCTCACCGGCACGCCGCAGGGCGTGGGCCCGGTGAAGCCCGGCGACACGATGGAAGCGACCATCGAGCGCATCGGCTCGATGCGCGTCGCCGTCGGCGCCGCATGAGCCATCTCCTTCCCACCACCGTCGTCGGCAGCTACCCGCAGCCGCACTGGCTGATCCACCGCGACCGCCTCGGCTCGAAGGTGCCGCGCGTGCGCACGCCGGAACTCTGGCGGGTGGAAAAGCAATTTCTGGAAGAAGCGCAGAACGACGCCACGCTGGTCGCGATCCGCGACATGGAAATGGCGGGCATCGACATCATCACCGACGGCGAGATGCGGCGCGAGAGCTACTCCAACCGCTTCGCCACTGCGCTCGAAGGCATCGACATCGAGCGGCCCGGTTCGACCATCAACCGCAGCGGCCAGCCGATTCCAGTGCCGAGAGTGGCTGGGCCCATCAAAAGACTCAAAGCAATTGAAGTTGAAGATTTGAATTTTTTAAAACGAAATACGACCCGAAAAACGAAAATCACCCTGCCCGGCCCGTTCACCATGGCGCAGCAGGCGCAGGACGACTATTACCAGGACGAGGAAGCGATGGCGATGGCCTTCGCGGCGGCCGTGAACGAGGAGCTGCGCGACCTGTCTGCCGCCGGCGCCGACGTGGTGCAGCTCGACGAGCCCTGGCTGCAGGCGCGCCCGGAGCCTGCGGCACGCTACGGCGTCAAGGCGATCAACCGGGCGCTGGCCGGCATCCGCGGGACCACGGTCGTGCACGTCTGCTTCGGCTACGCCGCCGCGGTGCACGACAAGCCGAGCGGCTACTCGGTCCTGCCGCAACTCGCCGACACTACCGCGACGCAGATTTCCATCGAGGCGGCGCAGCCCGGGCTGGATCTTGGGGTGTTGAAGGAATTGTCTTCAAAAACCGTCATGGTCGGCGTGATTGATCTGGGCGTCGCGCGGGTTGAGACTGCAGAAGAAGTGCTGGCGAGAATCAACCATGCGTTGAAATATCTACCCGCAGAAAAGCTCGTCGTCGCTCCGGACTGCGGCATGAAATACCTCACGCGCGAGGCCGCGTTCGGCAAGCTGCAGGCGCTCGCCGCGGGAGCCGCGCTCGCCCGAAAAAGAATCGGGTAAACGTCTCCCGCGGCTCGGCTAGCCGCCGAGCCGCAGGAACTTCTGGATGCGCCGCCCGAAGCCGACTTCGGCGGTGTAGAGGTTGCCCTGGCGGTCGATGGCGATGTTGTGCACCCACTTGAACTCGCCCGCCATGCGCCCGGTGCGGCCGAAGCTGCCGTACTGCGTGCCATCCGACCGTCGCAGCACGTAGATGCGGCCGTTCGCGCCGTCGGCGACATACAGGTACTGCTGGCCGGCGTCCTGCGACAGCACCATGTCCCACACCGAGCCGTTGGCGAGCGTCTGCGCCTCGACGCGGAATTCGCGCTTGAAGCCGCCCTGCTTGTCGAACACCTGGATGCGGTTGTTGACGCGGTCGCAGACGTAGACCAGGCCATCGTGCGACAGGCGCACGCAGTGCACCGGGTTGCCGAACTGCTTCGAAGGCGGCCGCAGCGGGTCATAGGCCGGCAGCTGCTCGTCGCTCGGCGTGCCGCCGTAGGCGCCCCAGTGCCGTTTGTAGGCGCCGCTGGTCGCATCGAACACGATGATGCGGCGATTGCCGTAGCCATCGGCGACGAATAACTCGTTGCTCGCGGGATCGAGCATCATGTGGGCGGGACGGCCCAGCTGCGTGCGGCCGTTGCTGCCCTCGGACTTGCCGGCGCGGCCGATCTGCATCAGGAACTTGCCGTCGGGCGTGAATTTGAGGATCTGGTTGTCCTCGTCCGCGTTGCCCGCGATCCAGACGTTGCCCGCCGGATCGATGTAGATGCCGTGCTCGCTCTTCGGCCACTGGATCTTCGCGCCTTCCGGTCCCCAGGCGCGCAGGTAGCGCCCCTCGGCGTCGAATTCCACCACCGGCGGCAGCGAGCGGCAACAGCGGTGCGTCACCGGCCGGCTCTCCTTGGCGTTCCACTCGTCGGGCAGCAGCGTCGAGGGGCGGTGCACCACCCAGACGTGGCCGTTCCTCTCGTCCACGGCGATGCCCGACACCTGCCCGAGCACGAGTTGCACGCCCTGCGCTTCGGGCAACGGCTTCGGCCAGGCCGGATCCACCCGGAACAATGGCACCTCGTTTCCAGAGAGCGACGCTTGCCCGGAGCAGCCGGCCAGCAGACCCAGCAACAGTGCACAGCTCAACGTTTTCATGTTCATTTGGCGTTCCTTTCGGATTCCTGACTCGGGCGAAGAATCAGTCTAGCCCTATAGTAATGGCATGGAACGCAAGCCCGCGCCCAGGCCGGTGGCCAAAATGGATCCCAAAGCGGTGTTCGCGCTGACGGCCAGGAGCCGGGCCGAGCTCAATTCCGCCAGCACATCGCTCACGCCTGCGGAGCTCAGGCTGCTCGTTCTGGTCGACGGCAAGTCGAACGTCGCCCAGGTCATCGAGCGCGCGCAGCCGCTCGCTGCTGATGCGGTGCAGGATCTGCTCGAAAAGCTGGTGAAGAGCGAGCACCTCGCCCTGGCCGGCGAGTTGTCGGGCGCCGGCCTGTCGATCGTCGGCTTCACGCTCGCCGAGGAGTCGGCGGTGGGCGTGCAGTCGCTGCAAAAGGAAGGTTATTTCGTGCGCATCGTGCGCCGCGCAGCCGAGCCGCGCAAGGTCGGCAAGGACGAGCGCCTCACGGTGCTGGTGGTCGAGGACGACCCGCAGCTCGCCAAGCTCCTCGGCCTGTACCTGCGCATGGACAACATGCAGACGCGCATGGCTTCGAGCCGCGACGAGATCGCCGCCGCGCTCAACTTGAAGCCGCTGCCCGACCTGGTGCTGCTCGACGTCGTGCTGCCCGACGTCAGCGGCTTCGACGTGCTGTCGCGCATGCGCGGGCACGAGGCGATGAAGAAGATTCCCGTCATCATGTGCACCGCGCGCACCACGCGCGAGGCGGTGCTGGAGGGCATGCAGCGCGGCGCCGACGGCTACATCACCAAGCCCTTCGACGTCGACGTGCTGCACAAGGCGGTCAAGACCGTGCTGGGGCTGCCGTGAGCCTGCGCGAGCTCGGCAAGGAGTTCGACGAATTGCGTACCGAGTACCGGCGCGGCATGCCGCAAAAGCTCGAGCGCGTCGAGAAGCTCTGGACGCTGGTGGCGGGCGCCAAGGCGGTCGGCGCGCCGCTGAGCGAGCTGTGCCGCGAGCTGCATACCGTCGCCGGCAGCGCCGGCAGCTTCGGCCTGCCCGAGCTCTCCACGGCGGCGCTCGCCGCCGAAAACCACCTCATCGCCGCGTCGTCGGTGGGCGCCGCCGAGCGCGCCACGATGGAACGGCTGCTCGCGGAAATGAAGAAGGCGTCGCTGCCGCCGAGCTAGTCGCGCGCGCCGGTGCTAGCATCGCGGCGCCATGAAGATCACCGCGATCGACAGCGCCGTCCTCACCGTTCCGCTGCCCAAGCCCATTGCGCTGCAGTATCCGCAGCACAAGCTGGTGGTGGCCGAAATCGCCACCGACGAGGGTCTCAAGGGCCTCGGCTACAGCCTCGCCTTCGCCGGCGGCGGCGCCGAGGCGGTCCACGCCTACCTTGAAACGCGCCTCAAGCCCGCGCTACTCGGCGAGAACCCGCTGTTCGTCGAGCGGCTGTGGGAAAAAATGTTTCGCGTCGACATGGGAATCAAGAAGCAGGGCATCGCCGGCTACGCCCTGTCGGCGCTCGACATCGGGCTGTGGGACATCGTCGGCAAGGCGGCCAAGCTCCCGCTCTACAAGCTCTGGGGCGCGTACAGCGACAGCATCCCGGCCTATGGCAGCGGCGGCTGGGCCAACTACGCCGTCGCCGACCTGGTCGGCGAGGCGGAAAAATATGCCGCGCTCGGCTGCCGCTACTACAAGATGAAGATCCACAGCCCCGACCCGAAGGCGAACCGCGAGCGCGTCGCCGCGGTGATGAAGGCGGTGGGCGGCAAGATGCGCATGATGGTCGATGTCAACCAGCGCCTCGACGTGCTCGGCAACCAGCGCCAGGCGCGGCTGCTCGAGGAATTCGACCTCGTCTGGTACGAGGAGCCGGTGCTGGCCGACGACCTCGCCGCCTGCGCCGAGGTGGCCGCCAGCATCAACATCCCGGTCGCTACCGGCGAAAACAACCACACGCGCTACGAGTTCCGCGAGCTGATCGAGCGCCGCGCCGCGCGCTTCCTCATGCCCGACGTGTGCCGCGCCGGCGGTTTCAGCGAGACGATGCGCATCGGCCGCCTGGCCGCGGCGCACCAGGTGGCGCTGACGCCGCACCTGATCCACGAGATCTCGCTGCACGTGGTCGGCGCGCTGCCGAACGGCTTCCTCGTCGAGTACATGGATTGGGCGCCCGCCGATCTCTTCGAGGAACTGCCGCAGTGCCGCGACGGGCGCTTCAAGATCCCGGAACGTCCGGGGCACGGCATGTCGCTTGCGCCGGGCGCGGTACGCAAATACGCACAATAGGTGTGACGATAATTGTCAGGTCGTGACGATTCGCGGTGCATAAGCGTGACTTTTTTCATGCTTTTCCGTTATCTGGCAGACTACTAGCCTTGGCACATGACTTGCTGCTTCGATCGGCAACCAGGGGAGCGCCGCATACGCATGGGAAGGATTGACCGCCAGTCGGGCTTCACGCTCATCGAGGTCATGATTGTCGTCGCGGTCATCGGCATCCTTGCCGCGGTCGCCATGCCGGCCTTCCGCGACTATGCGGCACGCGCCAAGGTCACCGAGGCGCTGGTGCAGCTGTCGAACTGCCGCAACACTATCCAGGAGATCTACATGTCGGGCGGCGCGCTGCCGGGCGTGGACAACTGGGGGTGCGAATCGGATAACCCCTCCAAGTTTGTCGAGCGCATCAGCACCACCAACGAGGGCATCATCAAGGTGACGCTCGGCGGCAGCGTCAACGACCTGCGGCTTGCTTTCCACGACATCACGATGGCGCCGATGAATGCGAGCGGCCAGGTGATGGGCGATCTCGACGTCGGCTCGCCGGTACGCGTCTGGCGCTGCGGCAATACCTCCGACGGCACCGACCTCAACCCGAACTTCCTCCCGGCATCCTGCCGGGGCATCTGAGTCCCGCCAGTTTCACCAAGGTCGTGTTGTATACCGCGGCCGACGGTCGCGCGCGCTGGCGCGAAGAACCGCTCGCGCTGCCCGAAGGCAACCCGCAGGCCCAGCTGTCGAAGCTGCTTCCTGCCGGCGGCTACCAGTTGCGCCACAGTCCGGTCGGCTTCCGCAGCCAGTGGCATTGCACGCCCAACCCGCAATGGGTGTTCATCCTCGGCGGCGAGATGGAGATCGGGTTGCAGGACGGCAGCTCGCGCATCTTCAGGCCGGGGCAGCACTTCTACTCCGCCGACGTGCTGCCGGCGGGCGCGGCCTTCGACGCCAAGCTCCACGGCCACTGGAGCGCCCAGCGGGGACGCGACCCGCTGGTGACGCTCTTCGTGCGCGGCTAGGCCGGCCACGCCCTCAGTTGGCGAGCGGATCCGGGCGGATCTGCACCTTTAGACCTTGGGGTATTTCTTCGGGCCACCCTCGTTGTGGAACGCGGGAAAAAAGCCATGCTCAGCGCCGATTTTCTTCAAGCGCTGCATAGGGGCCGTCGGCGTAGACGATACGCCCGCCCACCATGGTCAGCAGCGAGACGGTGCCGCCGATCTGCCCGATCGGCACGCTGAGGTAGTCGCGGCTCAGCACCGCGAGATCGGCGAGCTGACCGACCGCGAGCGCGCCGCGCGCGTTCTCTTCGAAGCTGAACCAGGCGCTGCCTTGCGTATAGAGGCGCAGCGCTTCGATCCGCGCCGGCAGTTCTTCTGGCGCGCGCATGGCGACGCCGGAGATGGTTTTGCCGTCGAGCATCCATTGCAGCGAGACGAAGGGGTTCGGCGCCATCACGCGATGCGCGTCGGTGCCGCCGCCGACAGGCAGCTGCAGCCGCACCGCACTCACAAGCGGCGGCACGAGGCGCGCGGCACCGGCGCCGCGCTGGCCGAGGAAGGCCTCGCCGCGGAAATAGAACGCGTTCTGCACGAGCCAGCCCATGCCCATTGTCTTCAGGCGCACGAGGGTTTCCGGCGAAGCGTCGTTGAGATGCGCAACCGACCAGCGCAGCCCGGCGATGGGCGTCCCGGCGTTGACGCGCTCGAGCACTTCGAGCAGATGGTGCACGGGGCGGTCGTTGTGCCAGTGGAAAGTCGCGGTCATGCCGCGCGATACGGCCCAGCGCAGCACTTGATAGAGCTGCTCTTTCTGCGCCTCGCTCGGACTGTCGTTGTTGTAGAGGCCCCAGGTGACGTTTTCGCCGATACCGTTGAAGCGCAGCCACTCGTCGCCAAAGCCCATCGGCAGCGCCTGCGTCAGCTCCCTGAAGTCCTCGAGTTCGCGGTCGCGCCGCGGCGCGCTCAGGCTGTAGCGCACGCGCACGCTGAGACCGCGCTCGCGCCAGACCTGGAACAGCGGCTGGTAGTCGGGAATCTCCAGGTTGTAGCCGCCCGGATCACTCACTCCTGTAATGCCCATCGCATTAAGGGCACGGAAGAACGCGCGCGTGCCTTCGAGCTTTTGCGCATAGGTCGGCCGCGGTAGCAGGGTGAAGAGGTCGCTGATGGCGCGGTTGTCGCCAGCGAGCCAGCCGGTCGGTTTGCCCTCACTGTCGCGCTCGACGGCAAGGCGCGCAGCCCATTCCGAATTGCCGGCGATGCCGAGCGCGGCCGCACCGCCCGGGTCGAGCAGCACCTTGGCGTAGAGCAGCTGGATGTAAACGTGATGATCGGGAGCCGCGGCGGCGATCTCGGCCTGCGTCGGTGGACGGTCTTCACGGAACTGCCGCTCGGTCCAGCCGCCCGCCACCACCAGCCATGACCCCCGCGGCGCCTTTTTCGCCGCTGCGCGTACGCGGTCCAGCGCCTCCTTCAGGGTAGGGACGCCGAACCAGTGCACCTCGGTGGCGTAGCTCAGGCCCGCGCGGATGGCGTGGATGTGCGAATCGATGAGGCCGGGGATAACCGTGCGGCCGGCGAGATCGATGACGCGGGTCGAGGGGCCGGCCAGGGCACGGATGCCCGGCGTATCGCCGATCGCGGCGATTTTTCCGTCGCGCACTGCCAGCGCCTGCGCGGGCGCGCCTTCATAGACGATCAGCTTGCCGTTGATAAGGATGCTGTCGGGCGCCGGTATCTGGGCGTGCGCCGCGCCGATGCCGAGGAGCGCGAAAAGAACTACAGCCGCTGCATCGTGCATTCAGTCTCGATGAACATCGCCGTTCCGCCGGGCGGCGTGCGGCGATTGACCTTGATCTGCTTGTAGCCCGCCTTCAAGCAGGAGATCTGCACGTCGTCCGGCAGCACTTCCTTGCTGATATGGCCGCGGTAGAGGCCGAGCACGTTCGACTTCAGCGCCACGGGCTTGCCCTTCCTGGGCTGCAGCAGCACCTGCGCATCGGTCACCGGCGAGCCGCGGTTATCGCGAACGAAGCCGAAGTAAGCGGGCCCCGCGCCCTTGACGTCGTTGGCCGCGTCATAGTCATCGCCGCCGGCGACGGCCGGCGTCGCTGCCGCCATTCCGGTAACCAGCGCGATGGCCAGCGCAATTGCACGAATCGGCATATGGAAATCTGAATTTACCACCGCCAGTAGAACCTCAACGAGTAGATCAGCACCGGCAGCAGCACGACAGGGACGATCCATGCCAGCGCCGGTGGGATCTTGCCACGGATTTTTTCCGGCAGCATGGCGGCAAGCAGGCCCAGGAGGGATGCGCCAAGCGCGGAATTGGCGATCCAGCCGTACCAGTACATCGCCGGTCCTTCGTCGCGGCGCGGCGGCGCGAATCCCAGGTCGATGCGGTCGGTCCCGGGGTGGTAGGTGAACATCGGCAATGCGGCCATGTCGCAGACCACGTAGAGGATGGCGAAACAGATGCCGAACACCAGCGCGAAAGTGCCGGTGGCCTTGCTCATAGCCCGAAGCCGCGAACGTTATTGACGATGTGCCCGATCAGGAACGAGAACCAGCAGATCGCCGCCAGCACGACGGTCAGCCATTTCCGCGCGCGGTCATACGTCGCGTTGCGCGCGTTCCGCCAGAGGTGCCAGTAGGCCGGCAGCAGCCCGACGCCGATCGTGGCGATGTGTTCCTTCAACTCGAACACTCCCAGGGTTTTCCACAACTGCTCCTGCTCGATCAGGATGCGCACGTGGAGCCGGTAGCGCGCGTATATCCAGGCGCCTACGAGGAAAACCAGGACCCACAGCACGCAGACGGCGGCGGAATATCTCGGCCCTGACACCGAGCGAAAGTGCGTGACGAATCCGCCGGCGGCGCCGGCGCGCGCCGGCGCGAGCACGGCCGCCGCCTGGTGCGTGAGCGCGCCGAGCAGCGCGACCGCCAGCAGCGCATGGGTGGTGGACAGGATAGTCCAGAACGTGTTGACGGAAATGTAGTCGAACACGAAATCCATCGGACTTCCCCGGATGGGAGCGGCGGCGCGACCTCGGAAGATCGCGCCGCCGGTATTTCAGTGCGCCAGCGGATCGGGCCTGATCTGGAAATGCGCAGCCAGCGGCTTGGTGCCTTTGCCGCCCTCGATCAGCCACGGCGTGCGGTCGCCGTTGGCAGCCCACAGGCCGCGGCCCTTCCAGCCGGCCTTCGGATCGTCGATGCGGCCGTCGAATCCCTTGGCGTAAAAGCCGAGCGGATACGGCACGCGGATCGAGACCATCTTGCCGTCCTTGTTGAGGGCGACGAGGCCGCCCATCTGGTTGGCGGTCGACATCGGAATGTCGTCGCCCAGGCCGAAGGTGTTGTGCTGGTCAACCCACGAGTAGTAACTCGCCTCGGCGCTGTTCTCGCCGATGCCCTTGAAGCCGGGGCCCGGATACTGGTGGAACGCCCAGCCCTCGGGGCAGTGGTCACCGGTCGCCTTCGGGCCGTTGAGCGGGCCCTTGCAGAGGCGACGGTCGAACACGCCCATGTGGCCGCTCGCGAGCGAGACCCAGACGCGGCCCTGCTTGTCGATGTCGCCGCCGCGCGGCCCGAAACCGGGCAGCGGGACGTTGTACACCTCGGCCAGCGACTTGTGCGGATTCTTGGTCGGATCGATGCGCACGACGCTGCCCGGGTTGCCGCGCAGCGTGCCCCACACCGAACCGTCGACCGGGCTCGGCAT
>DASWEU010000190.1:0-15609 GCA_036394595.1 Burkholderiales bacterium
CTCGACCACCTGCTCGATGTTGAGCGCCGATTGCACGCGGCTGGCGACGCCCGCCTGGCGCATGGCGTCCTGCAGCGCGAGCGCGTTCATCACGGTCGCCAGCATGCCCATGTAGTCGGCGGTGGCGCGGTCCATGCCGGCGGCGCCCGGCGCCACGCCGCGAAAGATGTTGCCGCCGCCGATCACCGTCGCGATCTCGACGCCGAGGCGCGCCACCTGGGCGATCTCGGCGACGATGCCCTCGATGGTCTGGCGATTGATGCCGAACGGGTCGTCGCCCATCAGGGCTTCGCCCGAGAGCTTGAGCAGGACCCGCTTGTACTTCGGCGTCACGGCAATTCCATTCTCAGTTGACGGTTTTCGCGATGCCCTCGCCGACCACCAGGAAGGCGTAGGCGTGGATTCTCGCTTTCTTCGCGCCCAGCAACTTCTCTATCGTCTGCTTGTCGTCCTTGACGAACGGCTGGCCGAGCAGCGTGATCTCGCCGAGGAATTTGTTGAGCGCGCCCTCGACCATCCGGGTGACGATGTCCGGCGGTTTTCCGGATTCTTTTGCCCGCGCTTCGTGAATTCTTCGTTCTTGTAAAAGAAACTCCGGAGAAACCTCGCTCTTGTTCAGGTAGCGCGGCCTGGCAAAAGCGATGTGCATCGCCAGGTCCTTGCCCGTCTCCTCGGGGCCGTCGTAGTCCACCAGCACGCCGATCTTGACGCCGTGCAGGTAGAGCGCGAGCCGGCCCTTGGCTTCCAGCCGCTTGAAGCGGCGGATGCTGATGTTTTCGCCGATCTTCTGCACCAACGACTGACGGTGAGACTCGATCCTCGCATCCGACAGGTCGCCGCCCTTGGCGGCGGTTTCGGCCAGCGATTGCGCGAAGGCGAGGAAATTCTCGTTCTTGGCGACAAAATCGGTCTCGCAGTTCAGCTCGACCAGCGCGCCGAGTCGAGCGTCGCCCGAGACCCAGGCGCCGATCACGCCTTCGGCGGCAATGCGGCTCGCGGCCTTGCTCGCCTTGGCGCCGCTCTTGATGCGCAGCAGCTCCTCGGCTTTCTTCAGATCGCCGCCCGATTCCGACAGCGCCTTCTTGCACTCCATCATTCCCAGGCCGGTGAGCTCGCGCAGCTCCTTGACCATGCCTGCACTGATTTCCGCCATTGCCACTGCTCCCTCAGGTTCTCAGGTTTAAAAAAAGGGGCCCGAAGCCCCTTTTTGAAGTCTGTCCGCCGTTCTCCTACTTCCTCCCTTCGTCCTCTTCCACTTCCACGAACTCGTCGCGCGAAGCCGACACGACCTCCTCGAGCGATTGCGTGCGACCTTCGAGCACGGCGTCCGCCACGCCGCGGGCGTAGAGGCGGATGGCGCGGCTCGAGTCGTCGTTGCCCGGCACCACGTAGGCGATGCCGTCGGGAGAATGGTTGGTGTCCACCACGCCGATCACCGGCACGCCGAGCTTGACGGCCTCGGCCACCGCGCCCTTGTGGTAGCCGACGTCGATGACGAACAGCGCGTCGGGTAGGCTGCCGAGCTCCTTGATGCCGCCGAGCGAGCGTTGCAGCTTAGCCAGCTCGCGCTGCAGGCCGAGGGCTTCTTTCTTCGAAATCCGCTCGAAGCTGCCATCCTGCGCCATCACTTCCATGTCCTTGAGGCGCTTGATCGACTGCTTCACCGTCTTGAAATTGGTCAGCATGCCGCCGAGCCAGCGGTGGTCGACGTAGGGCATCTGGCAGCGCATCGCCTCTTCGCGCACGATGTCGCGCGCCTGGCGCTTGGTGCCGACGAACAGCAGCGTGCCGCGGTTGGAGGCGAGCTGGCGCGCAAACTTCAGGCCGTCCTGGTACAGCGCCAGCGTGCGCTCGAGGTTGATGATGTGGATCTTGTTGCGGTGGCCGAAGATGTACTGCTCCATCTTCGGATTCCAGTACCGGGTCTGATGTCCGAAGTGGACCCCGGCTTCCAGCATTTGACGCATCGTTACCGACACACGTTTCTCCTTAGGGTTATCGTCTGCACCCGGAACCAGAACCCTTGCGGGCACCCTAGTCGATTCGGGTGGATAGATTTGACCTGCAATGCCGCAAGTCAGCCCAAAATTCTAGCATAATCAGGCCAATGGCCGTGGTCCTGAAGAGCCCCGAGGAGCTGGAGCGGATGCGTGTCGCCGGCCGGCTCGCCTCGGAGGTGCTCGATTTCATTACAGCGCACGTCAGGCCCGGCGTTACGACCGGCCGGCTGAACGACCTGTGCCACGACTACATGGTGAACGTTCAGGGCACAGTGCCGGCGCCGCTGAATTACGCCCCGCCCGGCTACAAGCCCTACCCGAAGTCGATCTGCACCTCGGTCAATCACCAGGTCTGCCACGGCGTGCCGGGCGAGCGCGTGCTCAAGGCGGGCGACATCGTCAATATCGACGTCACTGTCATCAAGGACGGCTACCACGGCGACTGCAGCCGCATGTACTACGTCGGCGAGGCGAGCATCCAGGCGCGCCGCCTGGTCGAGGTCACCTATGAGTGCATGTGGCTGGGCATCGGCCAGGTGCGTCCCGGCACGCACCTGGGCGACATCGGTGCGGTCATCCAGGCGCACGCGGAGAAACACGGTTACTCGGTGGTGCGGGAATTCTGCGGCCACGGCATCGGGCGCAAGTTCCACGAGGAGCCGCAGGTCCTGCACTACGGCAAGCCGGGCACCGGATTGGTCCTCGTGCCGGGCATGACCTTCACCGTCGAGCCCATGATCAACGCCGGCAAGGCGGCGATCCGCGAGCTGGCCGACGGCTGGACCATCGTCACCAAAGACCACAGCCTCTCGGCGCAGTGGGAGCACACGGTGGCGGTGACCGAATCGGGCTATGAGGTGATGACCCGCTCGTCGGGCACGCCGTCGGCCCCCGCGCTTGCAGGCTGAAGCCGGACTGCGGGAGGAAGTGGCGGCGGGCCGCGAGGCCCTGCAGCGCGGCTACCTGGCGAAGCCCAACCCGCACCGCCTGCTGCACGGTCACGCACAGCTCATCGATCGCGTCATCAAGGCGGTCTGGGAACGCTGCGGCGTCCCGGCCGGCGGCGCCCTGGTGGCCACCGGCGGCTACGGCCGCGGCGAACTCTTTCCCAGCTCGGACATCGACCTGCTGGTGCTGCTGGCGCGCGAGCCGGGCGCAGCGGAGCGCGGCGCGCTAGAGCGCCTGATCGGCGAGCTGTGGGACATCGGCCTGGAAATCGGGCATAGCGTGCGCACCGTGCCCGGCTGTCTCGAGGCCGCGGCTGGCGACGTCACCGTGCGCACCACCCTCCTCGAAGCGCGCTTTCTCGCCGGCAGCCGCAAGCTGTTCGCCGGCCTGCAAAGCGCCCTCGGCGGCGCCATCGACCCGGTCAGCTTCTTCAAGGCGAAAAAGCTCGAGCAGGAGCAACGCCACGCCAAGCACCAGGATTCGCCCTATTCGCTCGAGCCGAACCT
The DNA here is from genome assembly GCA_036394595.1 of Burkholderiales bacterium. Lineage (GTDB taxonomy): Bacteria > Pseudomonadota > Gammaproteobacteria > Burkholderiales > SG8-39 > SCGC-AG-212-J23. Next base: position 3,455 of record DASWEU010000190.1, read on the forward strand.
GAAGGAGGCGCCCGGCGGGCTGCGCGATCTGCAGGTGATCCAGTGGATTTCTCGCGCCGCGGGTATCGGCGCGCGCTGGCAGGACCTGGTGGCCGGCGGCCTGCTCGAGCGCGGCGAAGCGCGCAGCCTCGCGCGTCACGAGGCGCTGCTGCAGGACCTGCGCATCCGGCTGCACTACCTTGCCGGCCGGCGCGAGGACCGCATCGTGTTCGATTTCCAGAATGCGCTCGCCGCCCAGCTCGGCTACCGCGACGCGCGCGAGCGGCGCGCGAGCGAGGCAATGATGCAGCGCTATTACCAGACGGCCAAGGGCGTGACGCAACTCAACGCCATCCTGATGCAGAACCTCGAGGCGCGCCTCGCGCCGCGGCCGGATTCGCCGCCGCGGGCGCTGAACGAGCGTTTTGAGGTGCGCAGCGAGTTGCTCCACCTCAAGCAGGAAAGCACCTTCGTGCGCGAGCCGACTGCAATCCTCGAGTGCTTCCTGCTGATGATGCAGCACCAGGAGCTGCGCGGCATGACGGCCCGCACCCTGCGCGCGCTGTGGCGGGCAAGAGCTTCCATCAATGCTTCCTTCAGAAAGGATGCCTGCGCGCGGCTGCTGTTCCTGCATATCCTGCAGCAGCCGCGCGGCATCGTGCACGAATTCCGGCGCATGAACCAGTACGACGTGCTCGGCAACTACCTGCCGGAATTCGGCCGCATCGTCGGCCAGATGCAGCACGACCTGTTCCACGTCTACACCGTCGACCAGCACATCCTGATGGTGGTGCGCAACCTGCGGCGCTTCACCATGCCCGAGCTGGCGCACGAGTTTCCGTTGTGCAGCGAGCTCTCCAGCGGCTTCGAGCGGCGCTGGCTGCTGTACGTGGCCGCGCTCTATCACGACATCGCGAAGGGACGCGGCGGCGACCACTCCGAGCTCGGCGCGGCCGATGTCCGCTCTTTCGCTAGGAGGCACGGCCTCTCCGCCGAGGACCGCGGCCTGCTCGAATTCCTGGTGGAAAGCCATCTAACCATGTCGCAGGTGGCGCAGAAGCAGGACGTCCACGACCCGGAGGTGGTGAGCGCTTTTGCCGCCAAGGTCGGCTCGGAGCGCCGGCTGGTCGCGCTTTACCTGCTGACGGTGGCCGACGTGCGCGGCACCAGTCCCAAGGTATGGAATGCGTGGAAGGCCAAACTGCTGGAGGACCTGTACCGCGCCACGCGCCGCGTGCTCACCGGCGAGCCCCTGGCGAAGGATGCCGCGCTGGCCGAGAAGCAGGCCGAGGCCGCGCGCCTGCTGCGGCTCTACGCGCTATCCGACGGCGTCAAGGACGCGCTGTGGGCGCAGCTCGATATCACTTACTTCCTGCGCCACGATGCGCAGGAAATCGCCTGGCACACGCGCACGCTGCATTACCGCGTCGACGCCGCGCGGCCGGTGGTGAAGGCGCGGCTCGCGCCGTTCGGCGAGGGGCTGCAGGTGATGATCTACACGCCGGATAAGGAGACGCTGTTCGCGCGCATCTGCGGTTACTTCGAGCGCGCGGGCTTCAATATCGTCGAGGCCAAGGTGCATACCTCGCGCAACGGCTACGCCTTGGACACATTCGTCGTGATGGGCCACGGCGAGAACGCGCACTACCAGGACCGCATCGCCATGATCGAAGCCGGTCTTGCGGCCGAGGTGCAGTCGGAGGCACCGCTCCCGGAGCCGCGCGGCGGGCGGCTGTCGCGGCGCGTGCGCCACTTCCCGATCTCGCCCTCGATCAATATCCGGCCCGACGAGCGCGGCACCTATCATGTGATGTCGGTTGTCGCCGCCGACCGCCCCGGCCTGCTCTACAGCGTGGCGCGCACCCTCGCCCGCTACCAAATCAGCCTGCAGACCGCGCGCATCAACACGCTCGGCGATCGTGCCGAGGACGTGTTCCTGATCTCCGGCGAAACGCTGGCGGACTCGAAGGCGGTGTTACGACTCGAGCAGGAACTGCTCGCCGAGCTCACTCTTCCGCAGGCAGCTCCTGCCCGGGAAACAGCGCTTCGTTGAAGCCGAATTGGGTCAGGTCGCGGATGCGGCGCGGGTAGAGGATGCCATCGAGGTGGTCCACCTCGTGCTGCACGACGCGGGCATGGAATCCTTCAACTGTTCTTTCAAAAGTTCTGCCGTTTTCGTCCTGACCTTTGTAATGCAACTTGAGATAGCGCGGTACTAGTCCTCGCATTCCGGGAACTGAAAGGCAGCCTTCCCAGCCCTCCTCCATCTCGTCCGACAGCGGTTCGAGCACTGGATTGATGAGCACGGTGTCGGGCACTTCCTCCACATCGGGGTAGCGTGGGTTGGACGTGACGCCGAAGAGCACCACGCGCAGCAGCACGCCGATCTGCGGCGCGGCGAGGCCGGCGCCGCTCAGGTGCGCCATGGTGTCGCGCATGTCCTGCAGAAGCTCAACGAGTTCAGGCGTATCAAATTTTTCTACTACTTTAGATTTTTCCAGGAGACGAGGGTCTCCCATGCGGAGCACCGGCCGGATCATGCGGCGCAGAATTTCTCGATGATGCCGCGCACCCGCCCCATGGCTTCCTCCAGCACCGCCTCGATCTTGTCGAGCGGGATGGCGCGGCCGCTCTCGCCGCGCCCCGCGGCGTAGTTGGCGACCACGGCGAGCGCGGCGTACTGTAGGCCGAGCTCGCGGGCGAGCGCCGCTTCGGGCATGCCGGTCATGCCGACGATGTCGGCGCCATCGCGTTCGAGGCGATCGATTTCCGCCGCCGTCTCGAGGCGCGGGCCCTGCGTGGCCGCGTAGACGCCGCCGTCGGCGGCCTTTTCACCGGCACCAGCCGCTGCCTTCAGGAGGCGCTGGCGCAGCGCGGCGGTATAAGGCTCGGTGAAATCGGCGTGATGCACCGCCACGCCCGGGCCGTCGAAGTAGGTCGAACGCCGGCCCCAGGTGTAGTCGATGATCTGGTGCGGCACCACCAGGCTGCCGGGGGCGAGATTCTTGCGGATACCGCCGACCGAGGCGATCGAGATCATCTCGGCCGCGCCGGCGTCCTTCAGGGCCCAGAGGTTGGCGCGGTAATTCACTTCGTGCGGCGCGATGGTGTGGCCGTAACCGTGCCGCGCGAGGAACACGACTTCGCCGCCGCTGACGCGGCCGAAGGTGAGCGGCCCCGAGGGCTCGCCGTAGGGCGTGCGTGCCACCCGGCGCCGCTTCATTTCCAGGATGGCGAGCTGCGACAGGCCGCTGCCGCCGATGATGGCGAGCATCGGTCTAGCCCTCCTTCATGGCGCGGATCTCCGGCAGGTTGCGCCAGTAGCCCTTGGCGTCCATGCCGCAGCCGAACACGAAGCGATCGGGGATCTTCAGGCCGACGAAATCCGCCGCAATGGGCTTCGCCTTGGGCAGGACTTTTTCGACCAGCACCGCGCAATGAAAACGCTGCGCACCCAGTTCCACCAGCCGCTCGCGGATGGCGGCCATGGTGTGGCCATGGTCGAGAATATCGTCGAGCACCAGCACGCTTCGCCCCTTGACCAGGCCTGGCGGCGACACGCGCCACTCGATGCCGGCGCCGCGTGTCGCGCTGCCGTAGCGCGAGGCATGGATATAGTCGAAATCGAGCGGAAAGCGCAGCAGCGGCAGGATCTGGCCGGCGAACACCACCGCGCCGCCCATCACGGCGAGCACCAGCGGATAGTCGCCGGCGAGCCGCCCTTCGATCTGCGTGGCGAGCTCGCGAATCGCGGCGTGCACCTCGTCCGCGCCGGCAATCGGATCCGAATCCTGGAGGAAGCTCCAGGCGGTCTGCAGGTCGGGCATGCGCCGAGTCTAGCGTCCCTTGAGGTAACGATTGAAGGCCTTGCCGACTTCCGGGTGCCGCTTCGCCAGTTCAACTGTCGCCTGCAGATAGCCGAGCTTGGAGCCGCAATCGAAGCGCCGGCCGGCGAGCCGCGCCGCCATCACCGGCTCGTGCTTGAGCAGCGCGGCGATGCCGTCGGTGAGCTGGATTTCGCCGCCGGCGCCGGGGCGCACGCGCGCGAGCAGCTCGAAGATGCGCGGGGTCAGGATGTAGCGGCCGATGACCGCCAGGTTGGACGGTGCCTTTGACGGCTCCGGTTTCTCGACGATGCCGCGCACGCGGCCGACGCCGCCGCGCAGGCGATCCACGGTGACGATGCCGTAGCGCTGCGTCTCGCTGCGGGGGATTTCGTCCACCGCCACCATGGCATGCCCGTGCCGCGCGAACTGGCGCGCCATGCGCGCCATCGCCGGCGGCTTCGAGTCCATCAGGTCGTCGGCGAGCAGCACCGCGAAGGGCTCGGCGCCGACCGCCAGGCGCGCGCAGAGGATGGCGTGACCGAGGCCGAGGGGCTCGGCCTGGCGGATATAGGCGCAGCTCACCCCGTCGGGAAGCACGGAGCGCACCTGGCCGAGCAGCTCGGTCTTGCCGCGGCGCTCGAGCTCGGTCTCCAGCTCGTAGGCCTTGTCGAAATGGTCCTCGATGGCGCGCTTGTTGCGGCCGGTGACGAAGATCATCTCAGTGATGCCGGCCGCCGCCGCCTCCTCCACCGCGTACTGGATCAGCGGCTTGTCGACGATCGGCAGCATCTCCTTCGGGCTCGCCTTGGTGGCGGGCAGGAAGCGGCTGCCGAAGCCGGCCACCGGAAATACCGCTTTGCGCAGCTTGGGCATGGATCAGAGGCTCTTCAGCAGGTCGAGGAATTCATGTTCGCCGACTATTCTGACACCGAGGCCGCGCGCCTTCTCGAGCTTGGTGCCGGCGTCCTCTCCGGCGACGACAAAATTCGTGCGCTTGGAAACCGCAGAGGCGACCTTGTGTCCTTTCGCTTCGATGGCCGCCTTTGCCGCGTCCCGGCTCATGGTGGCGAGCGTGCCGGTCAGGACGAAGGTCTTGGCGCCCGCCACGGGGCGGCCGGCCGCGGACTCTTCGAAGGTCATCAGCGCGCGCAGCTGCTGGATCACTTTGCGATTGTGCGGCTCGTGGAGGAATTTCTCGATGCTTTCCATAATCTCGGGGCCGATGCCCTCGAGGGGCACGTCGAAAAGCGGCTCGCCGCGTTTCTTTCGCTTGAGGTTGTCCTTGCGAAGCGCCTCCTTTTCGGCCGCGAGCGCCTGCCAGTCGGCGTCGAGCAGCGCATCCAGGCCGCGGAAGTGGCGGTGCAGGATCTTCGCGACCTCCTCGCCCACGCCCGGGATCCCCAGGCCATAAATAAATCGGCTGAGGCTGGTTGCTGTGGACTTTCGAATACTGAAAAGCAGGTTATCGGCTGACAGTTCTCCCATGCGCTCAAGGTCCAGCAGCGTTTCCCGCTTCAGGCTGTAGAGGTCGGCGAGGCTTTTCACCAGGTCCTTCTCCACCAGCTGGTCCACCAGCTTCTCGCCCAGCCCCTCGATGTCGATTGCCCGCCGGCTGGCGTAGTGCAGCAGCGTTCCCTTTCGCTGCGCCTTGCAGAACAGGCCGCCGGTGCAGCGCGTGGCTGATTCTCCGGACATGCGCACGACCGGCGATCGGCACACCGGGCAGGCTTTCGGCATTTCGAACCGGTCCGCCGGCCGGCGCGGTCCCGGCTTTTGCACCCGCACCACCTCCGGGATCACGTCGCCCGCGCGGCGCACGACGACGGTATCGCCGGTCCAAACGTCCTTGCGCCGCAACTCGTCCTCGTTGTGCAGCGTCGCGTTGGTGACGGTGACGCCGCCGACGAACACCGGCTTGAGGCGTGCGACCGGGGTCAGGATGCCGGTGCGGCCGACCTGGACGTCGACGCCCAGCACCTCGGTCGCCTGCTCCTCCGCCGCGTATTTGTGCGCCAGGGCGAAGCGCGGCGCGCGCGACACGAAACCGAGCTTCTGCTGCCAGTCGAGGCGGTTCACCTTGTAGACCACGCCGTCGATGGCGAAAGGAAGATGCTCGCGCTTGTGGCCCATCCGATCGTAGTACTTCAGCAGGCCCTCGACGCCTTGCACGACATCGATGTCCTCGCAGACGGGAAATCCAAGCTGCTTCAGCCACGCCAACGCTTCGGAATGTGTAGTCAGTGGTTTTCCCGATACTTCGGCAAGCGCATAGGCGAAGAACCGCAGGGGACGACTGGCGGTGATGCGTGAGTCGAGCTGGCGCACGGCGCCGGCGGCCGTATTGCGCGGATTGACGTACTCCTTTTCGCCCGCTTCGCGCTGCCGAGCGTTCAGCGCATCGAAGTCCTTGCGGTACATCAGCACTTCGCCGCGTACTTCAAGGGATTTGTCGGAAGAATTTATTTTCAAGGGAATGGAGCGCACCGTACGAAGATTCGGCGTCACATCCTCGCCGGTCGTGCCGTCGCCGCGGGTCGCGCCCTGGGCCAGCAGGCCGTCGCGATAAACGAGGCTTACCGCCAGGCCGTCGAACTTCGGCTCGGCGGCGTATTCAACTTCCGCTACGCCGAGCGCTTCTCGCACCCGGCGATCAAATGCCTGCACCGCTTCGGCCTCGAAGGCGTTGCCGATCGACAGCATGGGTAGCGTGTGTCTGACAGACAAAAATTCCGGGAGAGGCGCACCACCGACACGCACGGTGGGTGACGCATCGCTCCGGATTTCCGGATGAGCCTCTTCCAGCTTCACCAGTTCGGAAAAAAGCCGGTCATACTCCGCGTCGGTGATCTCCGGCGCATCCTTGACGTAGTAGAGATGGTTGTGCCGCTCCAGCGCCGCGCGCAGGGCGGCGGCGCGCTGCCTCGGCCCTTTCATGAAAACAGCCGCCGCGCCAGCGGGCTGCCGGGCTCGATGCCCTGCTCGACCAGCGCGTGGCGCACGGCATCGACCTGCGCGGCGATGGTGGCGAGCGACCGCTCGTCGAGCACCTGCCCGTTATCGTCGACGATGCGGCCGGCGTGCGCCGCGGCGAGATGGACTGCGGCGCGCGCCATCGCCTCGAAAGCACGCCCGGGCTCCGCGGTGTGCGCGACGTCGAGCGACAGCGTCACGCCGTCGTCGCGCGGCGTGACGCGGAACGGATGTCCCTCGATGCCGAAATCTTGCGGCAGGACGATCCCCACGATGTGCAGGCCGACCTGGATGTCGGCCTCGGCGCACACGCCGTCGAGTTCGCGCGCGGCTTCCAGCGCCTGGCGCATTTCGGGCGCCGCGGGGGTCGCGGCGAATTTGGCGCCGAGCGTCTCGACCTGGGAACGGAATTCAAGTACCTCGGCGTCCGGCACGGCGCCATCCCGGCTCACCATCTGCAACGCGGCTTGCAATGAGGTGAATGAGCCGGCGTCGCCCGCCGCAATGCGCCGCCAGCCGTCGCCGTCGGTGCCGGCCAGCATGACCCGCTTGGCGAAGCGGTGCTCGAGGGCGCCCCATTCCTCGAGCAGCGTCGCGCCGGACACGCCGCCGGGCACCTGCAGATTGATGACGTAGTCGACGCGCGAATCGGGCAGCGCGTCGTCCTGGATGCCGGGCCCGCGGCCGTGCGAGGTCTCCAGCGTCGGCTCCTGGCGCGCCGCCGGCGCGCTGCCGGCGAGCACGTCCGCGTGCTGCGAGCCGAAGGCACGCTCGGCCTGGCGACGGACCGAGCGTTCCTGCAGGCGGTTGTACACCACCACCCCGGCCACGACCGCGGCGCCGATCACCAGCAGGCCGAACTGGAGGTCGGTCATGAAATCAGGCCGCCAACTCCTCCCGCATGCGCAAGGCCTCGTCGATATCCACCGCCACCACGCGCGAGACACCCGACTCGGGCATCGTCACCCCGATCAGCTGCTCGGCCATCTCCATGGTGATCTTGTTGTGGCTGATGAACAGGAACTGGGTCTGGCTCGACATGTGCTTGACCAGGTCGCAGAAGCGCACCGTGTTGGAGTCGTCCAGCGGCGCATCGACCTCGTCAAGCAGGCAGAAAGGTGCCGGATTGAGCTGGAACATGGCGAACACCAGGGCGATGGCGGTGAGCGCCTTCTCGCCGCCCGACAGCAGGTGGATGCTGGCATTGCGCTTGCCCGGCGGTTGCGCCATCACCTGCACGCCGGCGTCGAGGATTTCCTCGCCCGTCATGATGAGCTTCGCCTCGCCACCGCCGAACAGCGTCGGGAACAGCGTGCCGAAGTGCCTGTTCACCGCCTCGAAGGTCTCGCGCAGCAGCTCGCGCGTCTCGCGGTCGATCCTGCGGATGGCGTCCTCGAGCGTGCGCACCGCCTCGTCCAGGTCGGCGGATTGCGCATCGAGGAAGCCCTTGCGCTCCTGCGTGGTGCGCAGCTCCTCGAGCGCCGCCATGTTGACCGCGCCCAGCTCGCCGATGGCCTGCGTGATGCGGGTAATCTCGCCCTGCAGCGTGGAAGGTCGCGGCGCCTTCTCCGCCGCGGCGGCAAGCAGCGCTTCGTCTGCCCCGGCCTCGCGCAGCTGCGTGTCGTACTGGTCGAAGCTGATCTGCGCCGCCTGCTCCTTGAGGCGCAGCTCGCCGATGCGCTCGCGCAGCGGCGCGACCTTGGCCTCGGCCTGCAGGCGCGCCTCCTCGATCTCGCGCAGCGCGGCAGCCGCTGTTTCCACCGTGTTGCGCGCTGCGGCGAGGGTTTTTTCGCAGGCGATGCGCGTCTCGACCGCGCCATCGAGGGACTTCCGCACCGCCGGGATCGGATCGGCCGCCAGCTCGCCCGTGAGGCGGGACACCTCCATGTCGCCGCGCTCGAGCTGCTGATCGAGGGCGCGCACCGAATTGTCGATTTCCGCGATTTTCGAGGCGCATTCGCGCTCGCCGAAGGCCGCGGCCTGCGCTTCGCGTTCGGCCTGTTGCACCGCCTCGCGCTGCGTGACCAGAGCCGCCTCGGCCGCTTCATGCGCTGCGCCCGCCTGTGCGAGACCCGCCCGCGCCGCGCGGATTTCCTTCTCGATGCGCACGAGTGCGGCGGCGCAGCCAGCCAGTGCTTGCGCGCCGCGGGCGGCTTCACGCTCGAGTGCCACGAGCTCCTCTTGCACCTGGCCGCTGCGCTCCTTATACCGTTCCTGCGCCTGCGATACCTTGAGGTGCTCGATCTGCGCGCCGTGGCGCGCCTCCTGCTGCACGGCGATCTCGCGGCGCGCCCGCTCCAGCGCGGCGTTACGCTGCGTAAAGCGCGCCTCGGACTCAGCCTGGCGCTTTTCCGCGGACGACAGTTGCGCCCGCAATTCCTCGGCCCTTTTCTCCAGCGATTCGATCTCGGCCTGGCGCGCGAGCAGTCCGGCGTCGGCGGGATCCAGCGCGTGGAAGCTCACTGTGTGGCGGGTGAACTGGTGACCTTCGCGATTGACGAGGGTCGCGCCGGCGGGCAGGGCCGCGCGCGTCGCCGGCGCGGGCGTGCCTTCCGTCGCGTAGACGCCGGCGAGCCAGTCGGCCAGGGCGCCGCCGATGCTCGGATCGACGGCATGCACCTTGCCGGCGAGCGGACTCAATCCCGCCAGCGACGTGGCGGCGGCGCCCGGACCGCGCTGGAACAGGCTCGCCTTGGCGGGGGGCCGATCGGCGAGAATGACGCCGACCCGCCCGGCATCCGACAGCTCCAGCGCGTGCAGCCGCTCGCGCAATACGGCCTCGACCGCGGTCTCCCACCCGGCGTCGATGCGCACCTTCTGCCACAGGCGCGGCAGGCTGCCGAGGCCGTGGCGGTCCAGCCACTCGCGGACCGGGGCATTGTTTTCGATGTCGGCCTGGATCTGGCGCAGCGTAGCGAGTTGGGCCTGGGCGGCAGCGTGGGTGCGTTGCGCGTTGCCGAGCGCCTCGGCAGCCGCGGCGCGCTGCTCTTCGAGGCTGGCGCATTCCGCCTGCAGGGCCTCGAGGGCGGCCTGGGCGGCATTCACGGCGGCGTCGCTTTTCGCCATGCCGGATTCCAGGGCGCGCACGGCAGCGCTATCGGGTGCTTGCAGCGTCTGCAGCTCGGCCTGCAGGCGCTCGCGGCGCTGCTCGAGTCCCTGGCGGTCGCGCTCGAGGTGGGCCTGGTTCGCCTGCTCGACCTGCAAGCGGCTTTCCGCCTGCACCAGCAGCGCGCGCGCCTCGGCCGTGCGCTCCTGCGCCGCACGGAATTGCTGCTCGGCCTGCGGCAGCCGCGCCGACTGCATCTCCATCGCGGCCTGGGCGGTGCTCGCGCGCTGCCGGGCCTCGCCGGTGCGCACCGCCCACAGGTGCAGGGATTGGGTCAACTGCGAACGCTGCTCGCGCCAGGCGGTGAGCTGGGTGCGTTTCTCGGTGTGCTGGCTCTCGAGGCGGTTACGCGTCTCTTCGATGTGGCGCAGCTCGGACTCGAGGCGCGCGACCTCCGCGTTGGCGGCATACAGCGTGCCTTGCGCCGTGTTGAGGCCGTCGCCGGCCTGGAAATGCGTGGCGCGCGAGGCTTCGAGGCGCGACTCAAGCTGGCGCATGCGCGCGTTCTCGGCCTCGAGCTCGTTGCTGCTGCGCGAGACCTCCAGCGAGTGCCGCTCGCGTTCCGCCGCCAGGTCGCGCCGGCGCAAGTACCAGAGCAACTGTTGCTTGAGCTGCAGGTCGGAGTGATACTCGCGGTAGCGCCGCGCCACCTGGGCCTGTGCCTCGAGCTTCTCCAGCTGCTGGCCGAGCTCGGTGCGGATGTCGGTGACGCGGGCAAGGTTCTCGCGCGTCTCGCCGAGCCGCGATTCGGTCTCGCGGCGGCGTTCCTTGTATTTCGACACCCCGGCCGCTTCCTCCAGGAACACGCGCAACTCGTCGGGCTTGGCCTCGATGACGCGCGAGATCATGCCCTGCTCGATGATGGCGTAGGCGCGCGGCCCGAGGCCGGTGCCGAGGAACAGATCGGTGATATCGCGCCGGCGCACGTGCGTGCCGTTGATGTAGTAGCTCGACTCGCCGTCCCGCTGCAGCACGCGGCGCACCGACAGTTCGGCGTACTGCGACCACTGGCCGGCGGCGCGCCCCAGCGAATTGTCGAAATTGAGCTCGACCGCCGCCCGCGCTAGGGGTTTCCTGTTCACCGAGCCATTGAAGATCACGTCCTGCATCGAGTCGCCGCGCAAGGCGGACGCGCGCGACTCGCCCAGCACCCAGCGCACGGCGTCGATGACGTTGGATTTGCCGCAGCCGTTCGGCCCCACCACGCCCACCAGCTTGCCCGGGACATGGATCGAAGTCGGATCGACGAAGGATTTGAAACCGGACAGCCGAATTTCGGTGAGTCGCACGCAAAAAATGATACCATTTGCGCCGCTCCATTCCGGTCGTTTTTCCTGTGCCAACGCGTTCAACCCGGCGACCTAGCACGCAGCTCGAGACATTCGCCAATCCGGCGCCCGAGCGCGACTACCGGATCCACATGGAGATGCCGGAGTTCACCTGCGTCTGCCCGCTCACCGGGCAGCCCGACTTCGCCACGCTGGTGCTCGACTATGTGGCCGACCGGCGCTGCGTCGAGCTGAAGTCCCTCAAGCTCTATATCTGGTCGTTTCGCAATCAGGGCGCGTTCCACGAGGCGGTCACCAACCGCATCCTCGACGATCTGGTGCGCGCGACGCGGCCGCGCTACATGAGGCTGGAAGCGAAGTTCAATGTGCGCGGCGGCATCCATACCAGCGTGGTGGCGGAGCACCGCAAGCGGGGCTGGAAAGACCGGACTTGAATCCGCTGCTCGCGCCGCTTGCACCATGAATATAATGTCCTGACGCGCTTCGCGCGCCCTCTGAAGCCATGGACGCCACGCAAAAAATCATCGAAGCCGCCTGGGAGGGCCGCGCCACGCTCAAGCCAACCAAGGTGCTGCGCGCTACGGTGAACCGGGTCATCGCGGGGCTCGACACCGGCAAGCTGCGGGTGGCCGAGAAATCCGCCGGCCAGTGGATCACGCACCAGTGGATCAAGAAGGCGGTCCTGCTGTCCTTCCGACTCGAGGACAACCGGGTCATGGAGCGCCGCTACTTCGACAAGGTGCCGTCGAAATTCGAATCCTTCGACTTCGAAAAAAGCGGATTTCGCGTTGTGCCGCCCGCGGCGGTGCGGCGCGGCGCCTACATCGCAAAGAACGTCGTCCTCATGCCGTCCTTCGTCAATATCGGCGCCTACGTCGATGAAGGCACCATGGTGGATACCTGGGCGACGGTGGGTTCCTGCGCGCAGATCGGCAGGAACGTGCACCTCTCGGGCGGCGTCGGCATCGGCGGCGTGCTCGAGCC
>DASWEU010000191.1:0-41810 GCA_036394595.1 Burkholderiales bacterium
GAAAACGACGCGTTCGGTGATGCCGTCGAGCGGCCGGACGCTCTCGGCGCCGAGCGCCTTGAGCCGCTCGACCAGCTCGCTTACCAGCACTTCCGGCGCCGAGGCGCCCGCCGTCACGCCGATGCGGCGCTTGCCGGCGATCCATTCCGGCCGCAGGTCGGCGGCGCTATCCACCATGTAGGCCCGCGCGCCAATGTGCTCGGCCACCTCGCGCAGGCGGTTGGAGTTGGAGCTGTTGGGCGAGCCGACCACGATCACCACATCGCACTGCGGCGCCATGAACTTGACCGCGTCCTGGCGGTTCTGCGTGGCGTAGCAGATGTCGTCGCGCTTGGGCCCGCGGATGCCGGGAAAGCGCGCCTTGAGCGCGCCGATGATGCTAGTGGCGTCGTCCACCGACAGCGTGGTCTGCGTGACGTAAGCGAGCGCCTGCGGCGACTTCACCTGCAGCACCGCCACGTCCTCGATGGTCTCGACCAGGTGGATGCCGGCGGCCGCCTGTCCGACGGTGCCCTCGGCCTCCGGGTGGCCGCGGTGTCCGATCATCACGATCTCGTAGCCCTCGCGCAGCTTCTTCGCCACCTCGACGTGCACCTTGGTGACCAGCGGGCAGGTGGCGTCGAAAACCTTGAGGCCGCGACGCTCGGCATCGCCACGCACCGCCTTCGAGACGCCATGGGCGCTGAAGATCAGCGTGGCGCCCGCCGGCACCTGGTCCAGGTCCTCGACGAACACCGCGCCCTTGTCGCGCAGGTTCTCCACCACGGTCTTGTTGTGCACGATCTCGTGGCGCACGTAGATCGGCGCGCCGTGCATCTCGAGGGCGCGCTCGACGATCTCGATGGCGCGCTCGACGCCGGCGCAGAAGCCGCGCGGATTGGCTAGGAGTACATCCATCGATCGAGCAAAACTGGCATCAGCGCGATTTTCGCACGGCCGGCCGCCGCGCGTAGGCGGCGTCGAACGCGGCTTCCAGCTTCGGATGCGCGCCCCGCAACTGGTCGATGACCTGCCTGGACCATTCGAAGTACTCCCGGCGGCGCTTTTTGTTCCAGCCCACTGGCGGGCGGCGGTGAAGGTCGCGCAGGTTGCAGATCTTGTCGGCCAGCTTGACCAGCTTCGCCCCGCGGCTGAGATGCGCAGCGTGCTCGATCTGCAGGCGCTTGCGCGTGTGCTTGCGCAATCGCTTGTTATCCGTCACTTCCAGCACCATCCGCGCGACGCGCCCGCCGAACCTTTTCTTGAGCTCCTCGAAAGTCGTGCGCGTATCCTCGATGGTGTCGTGCAACAGCGCGGCGGCGAGAATTTCGGCATCGGCGATGCCGCCCTCGCCCGCCAGCACCTGGGCGAGCGCGATCGGGTGGTTGATATAGGGAGAGGCGTGGCGGTCCTTGCGACGCTGCCGGCGGTGCTTGTCGGCGGCGAAAGCGAGCGCGTCAAGCAGCAGCGGCAGGCGGTTTTTAAGTCGAAGCGCGCTTCTCACGCGGCAGGAAGCCTTCGAGGATCAGGATCACGGCGCCCACGGTGATGGCCGAATCGGCGACGTTGAACGCCGGCCAGTGCCAGCCCAAGGCGTGGAAATCGAGAAAATCGACCACCTGGCCGAAGCGCAGGCGGTCGATGAGATTGCCGATCGCCCCGCCCAGGATCAACGCCAGGCCGGTACAGAAAATTCTTTTCCGGGGGGCTTTTACCAGCAGATAAGCAATCACAGCGGAGGCGATCAGCGCGAATCCGGCGAACACCGGCGTCTGCCAGCCCGGCGCGCTCGCCAGGAAGCTGAACGCCGCGCCCTTGTTGAACACCAGCACCAAGTTGAAGAACGACGTCAGCGCGCGCATCTCGCCGGGCGCGAAATGGCCCAGCACCGCCCATTTCGACAGCAGATCGAGCAACAGGACCAGCGCCGAGAGGCCGAACCAGGGAAGCGCCCTAGGCATAGCGGCGCGACTCGCCGGCGCCGTGCAGGTTGCTCTGGCAGCGCCCGCACAGGCCTTCGGCATTGACGTCCGCCCGGTAGTGCCAGCAGCGGTCGCATTTCGGCTGCTTGCTGGGGGTCACGGCCACGCTGATCGGCGTGTCGTCCGCCTCGGCCACCGTCGCCCTCGAAGTGATGAAGACGAACTTGATCTCCTCGCCCAGGCGCTGCAGCGAGTCGAACATCTCGCCATGCGCCCGGATATCGAGCTCCGCTTCGAGCGATGACCCCAGTTCCTTCTCTGCGCGCCGGTCTTCGATTCTCTTCATCACCAGATCCCGCAGTTGGCGCACATTGCCCCAGTGGCCGATCACGGCCGGATCCAGGTCGCCGGCGGGGAACTGATGCCAGAGCTCCCCGAACACGGTCATCGCCTGGCCGCGCGTCATGACTTGCCACGCCTCTTCCGCGGTGAAGCTGAGGATCGGCGCCATCAGGCGCACCAGGCTCTGCGCCACGTGCCACAGCGCCGTCTGCGCCGAACGGCGCGCGCGCGAATCGGCGCGGCAGGTGTAGAGCCGGTCCTTGAGGATGTCGAGGTAGAAGCCGCCGAGCTCCTCGGAGCAAAAGCCCTGCAGGCGCTGCACCACCAGGTGGAACTGGTACGCCTCGTATTCCTGCACCGTAGCCTTTTGCATGCGCTCTGCGAGCACCAGCGCGTAGCGGTCGATTTCGGTCATCTGCGCCATCGGCACCGCGTGTTTCGCCGGGTCGAAATCCGAGGTGTTGGCGAGCAGGAAGCGCAGCGTGTTGCGGATGCGCCGGTAGCTCTCCACCACGCGCTTGAGGATCTCGCTGGAGATGGTCAGCTCCCCCGAATAGTCGCTCGCGGTCACCCACAGCCGCAGGATTTCCGCGCCGAGCGAATCCGAGATCTGCTGCGGCGCCATGCCGGTGCCCTTCGACTTCGACATCTTGCGGCCTTCCAGGTCGATGACGAAGCCGTGCGTCAGCAGCCCCTTGTAGGGCGGCACGCCGTTCATCATGCAGGACACCAGCAGCGACGAGTGGAACCACCCGCGGTGCTGGTCCGAGCCCTCGAGGTAGAGGTCGGCGGGAAACCCGGTCTCGGCGGCGTGCGAGCCCTTGAGCACCGTCAGGTGCGTCGAGCCCGAGTCGAACCAGACGTCGATGGTGTCCTTCACCTTCTCGTAGCTCGCCGCGTCCGCGCCGAGCAATTCCTCGGCCTTCACGGTCTGCCAGGTCTCGATACCGCCGCTCTCCACGCGCTTCGCCACCTGTTCGAGGATCTCGAGGGTCTTCGGGTGCAGCGTACCGCTCTCCTTGTGCACGAAAAACGGCATCGGCACGCCCCACTGGCGCGCGCGCGACAGCGTCCAGTCCGGGCGGTTGGCGATCATGCCGTGCAGCCGCGCCTTGCCCCAGGCAGGGAAGAACTGCGTCGCCTCGATGCCGCGCAGCGCGACGGTACGCAGGGTTTCTGACGGCTTGACGCCGTTGTAGCCGGGCACCTGGTCCATGCCGGCGAACCACTGCACGGTGGCGCGCAGGATTACCGGCGTCTTGTGGCGCCAGCAGTGCATGTAGCTGTGCGTAATCGTTTCTTTTGCAAAGAGAACGTTCTTTTCTTCGAGCAGCGCGATGATCTTCGGATTCGCGGCCCAGATCGACAGGCCGCCGAACAGCGGCAGCGAGGCGGCGAATTTCCCGTCGCCCTGCACCGGCGTGAGGATCTCGTCGTCCTTCATGCCGTAGCGGCGGCAGGAGTCGAAGTCCTCGACGCCGTAGGCGGGCGACGAGTGCACGATCCCGGTGCCGGTGTCGAGCGTGACGTACTTGCCGAGATAGACCGGCGCGGTGCGGTCGTAGAACGGATGACGGAAGCGGAGATGCTCCAGCGCCCGTCCCTTGGCGCGGCCGATCAGTTTCCAGGACTTGATCTGGTACTTCGCCAGCAGTTTCGGCATCGCCATGCCGTCGAACTCTTCGTCGGTGGCCTCGGCTTCCTCGCCGGGCGCCAGCATCGCCTCGGCGAGGATCAGTAGGCCGCGATCGGTGTCGATCAGCGCGTAGTCGTAATCGGGGTGGACGTTGAGCGCCTGGTTGCCCGGAAGCGTCCACGGCGTGGTCGTCCAGATGACCGCGAAGCCCGGCTTGTCTGGGATGCTTTTTAAATTAAATGCCTTTGCAATCTTTTCTGGTTCCGCAAACGGAAACCCGACATCGATGGCGGGATCGTTGCGATCCTCATATTCGACTTCGGCCTCGGCGAGCGCCGAGCCGCAGTCGAAGCACCAGTTGACCGGCTTCAGGCCGCGGAAGATGTAGCCCTTCGCCAGCAGCATGCCGAGGCCGCGGATCTCGTCGGCCTCGTTGCGGTAGGCCATGGTGAGGTAGGGGTTTTCCCAGTCCCCGAGCACGCCGAGGCGCTGGAAATCCTTCCGCTGGCTCGCGATCTGCTCGGTGGCGTAGGCGCGGCACAGGCGCTGCGTCTCGCCCGGCGCGAGATTCTTGCCGTGCTTCTTCTCGATTTGCACCTCGATCGGCATGCCGTGGCAGTCCCAGCCCGGCACGTAGGGCGCGTCGAATCCCGCCATGGTTTTCGACTTGACGATCACATCCTTGAGGATCTTGTTGACCGCGTGGCCGATGTGGATGTCGCCGTTGGCGTAGGGGGGGCCGTCGTGCAGCACGAAGCGCGGCCGGCCCTTGGCCACCTGGCGCAGGCGCCGATAGACGCCCTTCTCGTTCCACGCCTGCACCCATTGCGGCTCGCGCTTGGCGAGATCGCCGCGCATGGGGAAAGGCGTATCCGGGAGATTGAGCGTGCTTTTGTAATCAGCCATGAGTGGCGAAGTACTCCCGCGCCCGGCGCACGTCCCCGGCAATCGCCGCGCGCAGCGCATCGAGACCATCGAATTTCTCCTCGTCGCGCAGCTTTTCCAGGAAACGCACGCGCAGGTGCTCGCCGTAAAGCTCGCGGTCGCAATCGAAGAGGTGCACTTCCAGCAACGGAATCGCGACCGGATTGACCGTCGGCCGCCGGCCAACGCTCGCCACGCCGCGCCCGTAGGTGCCGGCTTCCACGATGTAGATGCCGGAAAGCGGCGCCGGGCGCCGCAGAACGATATTGGCCGTGGGAAAGCCGAGGTCGCGGCCGAGCTTGGCACCATGCACCACCCGGCCGCTGATGGTGTACGGATGGCCGAGGAGCCGCTCCGCGCCGCGCAAGTCGCCGCGCGCGAGCGCCGCGCGTACCGCGGAGCTCGACACCCGCGCATCGCCGTCGGTGACATCGGGCATGGTCTCCAGAGCGAAGCCATGGCTGCGCGCGGCTTGCTCGAGGCTCGCGAAATCGCCGCTGCGTCGCGCGCCATAGCGAAAGTCGCGCCCGACCAGCAGCCACGCCGCGCGCAGTCCGCGTGCCAGCACCTCATCGACGAAGCGCGCCGCCGGCATCGCCGCGAAGCGCGCGTCGAAGCGCGCGATGTGCACGCGCTCCACCCCGGCCTGCGCCAGCAGCTCGAGCTTGTCGCGCAGCCGCGTCAGGCGCGCGGGCGCCTCGTCCGCGGCGAAATACTCACGCGGATGGGGCTCAAAAATCAGCACGCAGGACGTCAAGCGAAGTTCTCTAGCCTTGGCGATGACCCGATCGATTAGCGCGCGGTGGCCGCGGTGCACGCCGTCGAAGTTGCCGATGGTCAGCGCCGAACGGCCCCCGGAAGGCTGCAAAGCGCCGTGCGTGACGACCATGGACGTGGTTAAAATGTTGAATTATAGTGAAATTATGAAACCCCTAGAAGAACAGATGGGCTTCTATGCGGCCTACCATCAGGATCGCCGCAACAAGCTCACCCATTTCGTCGGCGTTCCGGCCATCGTCTTCTCCCTCATGATCGCGCTTGCCTGGCTGCGCGCCGACGTCAACGGCTTTCCCGTCAGCGCGGCGCTGGTGACCACCGCCATGCTGCTCCTCTACTACCTCGTGCTCGACCTGCCGCTCGGGATTGCGATGACCGCGATCTTCGGCCCGATGCTGTGGGCGGCAGAATTCGTGGCGCGCGCGCCGCTCGCGTTCGGGCTGGGGTCCTTCCTGGTGCTGTTCGTGGGCGGCTGGGCGCTGCAGCTCTGGGGCCACGTGTTCGAGGGCCGCAAGCCCGCGCTGATGGACAACCTGTTCCAGATTTTCGTCGCCCCGATTTTTCTCGCTGCTGAAGTGTTCTTTGCTTTAGGCTACAAGCCGAAGCTTCACGCGGCCGTGCAGGAGCGCGCATTGCGGTTGCGCGCTGGCGCCTGACGCCTGACGCCGGGCTGACGCGCCACCTTCGAGGGGAAGTCCAATGAAGCTGCTGCTCGCGCTGTCGCGCGCGATTGACGCGGTGAATGAACGGGTCGGCCGCCTGATCTACTGGCTGATCCTGATCATGGTGCTGGTGAGCGCCGGCAACGCCACCATGCGCTACGCGCTCTCCATGGCGTCGAACGCCTGGCTCGAGCTGCAGTGGTACCTGTTCGCCGCCGTATTCCTGCTGTGCTCGGGCTACACGCTGCTGCACAACGAGCACATCCGCATCGACGTCATCGCGTCAAATCTGCCGCGGCGCGCGCAGATCTGGATCGACGTATTTGGCCTGATCCTGTTCCTGCTGCCGATGTCGCTGTACATCACCTGGGCGTCCTGGCCGATCTTCATGAACGCCTGGACCAGCGGCGAGGTTTCCGCCAGCGCGGGCGGGCTGATCCGCTGGCCGGCAAGGCTGCTGGTGCCGGCCGGATTCCTGCTGCTGACGTTGCAGGGCATATCCGAACTGATTAAACGCATCGCCACCCTGATGGGGTTGATTCCCGACACCGTGGAGAAGCATGCCGACCCGGCGCTGGAGCAACTGCAGGTCGACGAGGCCGCGAAATGACCGCCTTCATCATCGCCTACATCGCGCCGTTGATGTTCGCGACGCTGGTGGTGTTCCTGTTGATCGGCTTCCCGGTGGCGTTTTCCCTCGCGGCGCTGGGGCTCGCCTATGCCTTCGTCGGCATCGAGCTGGGGCTGCTGACGCCGGCGCTCTACCAGGCGCTGCCCGAGCGCATCTTTGGCATCATGTCGAACGACACGCTGCTCGCCGTCCCGTTCTTCACCTTCATGGGGCTGATTCTCGAGAGGAGCGGCATGGCCGAGGACCTGCTCGACACCATCGGCCAGCTGTTCGGGCCGATCCGCGGCGGTCTCGCCTACGCGGTGATCTTCGTCGGCGCCCTGCTCGCCGCGACCACCGGTGTGGTCGCCGCCTCGGTGATCTCGATGGGCCTCATCTCGCTGCCGATCATGCTGCGCTACGGCTACGACCGACGCCTGGCGAGTGGCGTGATTGCCGCCTCGGGCACCCTCGCGCAGATCATCCCACCGTCGCTAGTGTTGATTGTCCTCGCCGACCAGCTCGGCCGCTCGGTGGGCGACATGTATGCGGGCGCGATCATCCCAGGTCTGTCGCTGACCGCTCTCTATGCGTTATACGTCTTCGGCGTGTCCATTTTCTACCCCAAAGCTATGCCAGCACTGCCGCCAGAGGCCCGCACCGTCCGGGGCTTGAAGCTGCTGGGGCGCGTGTTTTTCGTGCTCATTCCGCCGTTGGCGCTGATCTTCCTCGTGCTCGGCACCATCTTCCTCGGTTGGGCCACGCCTACTGAAGGCGGCGCCATGGGCGCCACCGGAGCGCTGATCCTGGCGCTGATGAACCGGCGCCTGTCCTGGTCGCTGTTGCGCCAGGCGATGAATTCCACCGCCAAGCTGACCTCGTTCGTGGTGTTCATCCTGGTCGGCGCCACGGTGTTCAGCCTGACCTTCCGCGGCGTGAACGGCGACATCTGGGTCGAGCACCTGCTGACCGGCATGCCCGGCGGCGCGATCGGCTTTCTCATCGTGGTGAACGTCCTGGTATTCGTGCTCGCTTTCTTCCTCGACTTCTTCGAGCTGGCGTTCATCATCGTGCCGCTGCTCGCGCCGGTGGCCGACAAGCTCGGCATCGACCTGATCTGGTTCGGCGTGCTGCTGGGGGTCAACATGCAGACCTCGTTCATGCATCCGCCGTTCGGCTTTGCGCTGTTCTACTTGCGCAGCGTGGCGCCGGTCAGGGAATACCTCGACAAATTCAGTGGCAAGCCGACCGCGCCCGTCACCACCGGGCAGATCTACTGGGGCGCGGTGCCCTTCGTCGTCATCCAGGTGATCATGGTCGGCGTCCTGATCGCCTTTCCGCAGCTGGTGACGATCAATCTCGACAAGGCTTCGGACGTGGATCCCACCAAGCTCCAGATCGAGATCCCGCAGACGGATTTCGACCGCAAGAGCGAGGAAGAAGAGAACGCGGTGCCGCCGCCCGATTTCGGCAGTCCCGCCCAGAAATAAAAAAACCCCGCCTAGGCGGGGTTTTCTCAGCCGCTAGAGATTAGGCCTTCTTGCCCTTCGCAGGTGCCGCGGGCTGGCCGATCTTCGAGTTGAAGGTGTAGTTGTCGTAGGTCTGTTCGGCGACGCGGAACCACAGGAACTGCTCGTCGCGGAACTTCTTCCACTCGGGGTAGATGCGCTTGAAGTGCGCGCTCTTCGCGCTCATCTCGTCGTACACCTCGTAGGACGCCTTCTCCGCCGCTTCCATCACCGCGCGCGGGAAGGGTTTCAGCACGGTGCCGCTGGCGAGCAGGCGGCGCAATGCCGGAGGATTCTGCGCATCGTATTTCGCCGGCATCCACGAATTCGTTTCGCCGCAAGCCGCCAGCAACGCCGACTGATAAGGCTTGGGCAGCTCGTTCCATTTCTTCTCGTTGACCAGAGTCATCAGCATCGGGCCGCCTTCCCAGAATCCCGGGTAGTAGTAGAACTTGGCGACCTTGTTGAAGCCGAGCTTCTCGTCATCGTAGGGGCCGACCCATTCCGCCGCATCGATGGTGCCTTTCTCGAGCGACGGGTAGATGTCGGGGGCGCCCAACTGCTGCGGGACCACGCCGAGCTTGGCCAGGATCAGGCCGGCCATGCCGCCGATGCGCATCTTCACGCCCTTCATGTCGGCGACCGACTTGATTTCCTTGCGCCACCAGCCGCCCATCTGGCAACCAGTGTTGCCGGCGAGCAAGGCAACGCAACCATGCTCCTTCCACAGCGGCGCCATGGCCTCGGAGCCGCCGCCGTGCGTCCACCACGCGGTCTGCTGGCGCGTGTTCATGCCGAAGCACACGGCGGTGCCGAAGGCGAACGCAGGGTCCTTGCCGAAGTAGTAGTACGGTGCGGTATGGCCGAGCTCGACGGTGCCCGCGCCGACGGCGTCCAGCACCTGCAGCGCCGGGACGATTTCGCCCGCAGCAAAAGCGCGGATCTGGAACTTGCCGTCGGTAATTTCCCCGACGCGCCGGGCAACCAGCTCGGCGCCACCAAAAAGAGTGTCCAGGCTCTTCGGCCAGCTCGCGGCGAGGCGCCACTGGATAGAGGGCAGCGACTGGGCGATGGCCGGGGCGGCCACGCTGCCGACGGCGAGGCCTGCGGCCGCTTTCTTCAGAAATGATCTGCGCTTCATGAAACTCCTCCGGGATTGGTGAGCGGCGATTGTAGTGCTAAAGAGGTGATTGCAGACCTAGTTTAACC
Organism: Burkholderiales bacterium; assembly: GCA_036394595.1. Classification (GTDB taxonomy): domain Bacteria; phylum Pseudomonadota; class Gammaproteobacteria; order Burkholderiales; family SG8-39; genus SCGC-AG-212-J23. Next base: position 9,570 of record DASWEU010000191.1, read on the forward strand.
GCGCACACAGGGCGGAGAGCTCCAGCACCCGGGCGCGCACCTCGTAGAAATCCGGGGCATCGGCCTCGCGCTCGACATAATCTGACAAGTCCTTCAAGGCAGCGCGGTGGCATTCGAGCCGCTGGTACACCAGGCCGCGGTCGCGCAGCTCGGCATTCGCCTCCGGCGTCACCACCAGGATGCGATTGAGCACTTCCAGCATGCGCTCGGGCTTGTCGGCGTCGCGATAGATGCCCTTGAGGTTGCGCAGCATGCGCGCCAGGATCTGGCGCTTGCTCGCCGGCTCGAGGAACTGATCGAGCGGCAGCTCGACGGGCGGCACGCCGCCGGTCGCCCCGGCCGGAATCACGCGCAGCAGGCGGCTGCGCAGCTCGTCCTCCGACTGCGGCGCGCCGCCGCAGAACGGGTCGAGTATGAGGGTGCCGCCGCGCAGGCGCAGCCGCACCAGGAAATGTCCCGGGAACGACACGCCGTCCAGCGGCAGGCCGATGCGCCGGCCGAGCTCGATGTAGATCACCGCCAGGCTGATCGGGATGCCGACACGGCGGTCGATGACCTCGTTCAGGTAGCTGTTGCGCGGGTCGTAGTACTCCTCGGTATTGCCGCAGTAGCCGAGCTCGTCGAACAGGAAGCGATTGAGCTCCACCACGCGTTCCTCCGCGGCGCAGCCCTGCGCCATGCGAGCGCGCAGGCGGATTGCCATGCGCTCGAGATCGCCAAGGTAGCGCTCGACCTCGAGGCCCGGGTAGGCGTCTTCCGCGATCATCAGGCAGGCTTGCGCCAGGTCGATGCGCGCGTCGGCGCGGCCCAGGTGCTCGGCGAACGACGCGAGGCCCGCGCTCATCATTCCGCCCCGCGACGCGAGAATTCGCGCGGCCGGAAACCGAAGGCGAACAGGCAGGCGCCATAGGCCGCGGCGCCGAGCGCCACCAGCCCGCCCAGCGCCGGCAGCCGCCACTGCCACGGCGCTGCGAGCCACCAGCCCGGTTCACCCATGGCGGTAAACAGCACCACCGCCATGAAGGCGACGGACGCAGCGACTTTCAGAAGAAACACCAACCAGCCAGGCTGCGGTGCATAGATTTTTCGTTTGCGTAGATAAAAATACAACAATCCGGCATTCAAGCAGGCCCCCAGGCCGATGGCGAGCGCAAGGCCGGCGTGACGCAGCGGCCCGACGAACAGCAGGTTCATCGCCTGCGTCGCGGCGAGCGTCGCCAGCCCGATTTTCACCGGCGTGACGATATCCTGTCGAGCGTAGAAACCCGGCGCGAGGATCTTGACCAGGATCATGCCCACCAGTCCGGCGCTGTAGGCCACCAGCGCCTCGCGCGTCATCCAGGCATCCTCGGTGCCGAAGCGCCCGTAGTGGAACAGCGCGGCGACCAGCGGCAGCGCCAGCACCGCCAGGGCGGCCGCGGCCGGCAGCGCGAGCAGCAGCGTCATGCGCAGCCCCCAGTCGAGCAGCCGCGAATATTCAGCCGGGTTGGCGTCGGCATGGTACTTGGACAAGCTCGGCAGCAGGATGGTGCCGAGCGCCACGCCGAGCACGCCGGCGGGAAATTCCATCAGCCGGTCTGCGTAGTAGAGCCACGACACGCTGCCGGTCTGCAGGAAGGAAGCAAAGATCTGGTTGATGAGCAGCGACACCTGGCTCACCGAGACGCCGAAGGCGGCCGGTGCCATCAGCAGCAGCAGCCGGCGCAGCCCCGGATGGTTCAGGTCGAAACGCCAGCGGGGAAGCAGATTGATTTTCAGCAGGAAGGGAATCTGGAAAGCGAGCTGCAACGCCCCGCCGGCGAACACCGCCCAGGCGAGCACCAGCACCGGCGGGTCGAAGCGGTCGGCGAAAAACGCCGCGCCGACGATGAACGAGATGTTGAGCAGCGCCGGCGTGATGGCCGGCACCGCGAAGCGGTTCCAGGTGTTGAGGATGCCCGCCGACAGGGCCACCAGCGAGATGAAGGCGATGTAAGGGAAGGTGACGCGCAGCAGCTGCACCGTGAGCTCGAATTTTTCGGGCTGCGCGGCAAAGCCGGGGGCGGTGACGTAGACGATGAGCGGCGCGGCGGCCATGCCGAGAGCCGCCGCGACGATCAGCGCGAGGAACAGCACCGTCGAGGTGGCGTCAATTAACAATCGTGTTTCTTCCAGGGAATTCTTATTCTTGTGTTCTGCCAGGATCGGCACGAACGCCTGGGAAAAAGCGCCCTCGGCGAACAGCCGCCGCAGCAGGTTGGGGATCTTGAAGGCGACGAAGAAGGCGTCGGTGAGAAGTCCCGCGCCGAAGATGCGGGCGATGAAGAAATCGCGCGCGTAGCCGAGCACCCGGCTGACGGTGGTCAGGCTCGACACGGCGAGCAGGGCGCGCAGGAGGTTCATGCTAAGATGCGGCCCCTTTTCGAGGACCGCTTTCCTTCATGGCCAACATCAAGTCCGCCCGCAAACGCGCGCATCAGGCGATCATCCGCCGCGCTCACAACGCCAGCCTGCGCACCTCGGTGCGCACCGCGATCAAGAACGTCGCCAAGGCGATCGCCGCCGGCGGCAAGGACGCCGCGCTGAAGGCGCTGCGCGATTCGCAGCGCGTGATCGACCGCGTGGTGGCGAAGGGTGTCCTCACCCGCAACGCCGCCAACCGCCACAAGTCCCGCCTCGCGCATGCCGTCAAGGGGCTGAAGTAGTCAGGCGGTATCGCCGACACGCTGCAGCTCGGCCAGTTTGCTGCGCTCCGCGATGCGGCCATCACGCACCTGCAGCTCGTTGTCCTTGGCAAAATTGAGCAGGAAGCGATACGCCATCGGCTCGAGCTCCTCGAGCCGCACGTCGACCACCACGCAGCGCACGCCGTTCGCCGACACCGGGTGGACGAACGGCGAGTACTGCATGCGGTGATCGCCGCCGAATGCCGCCAGCACGCCGCACAGGCGCTCGGCCCAGTCGCTCGGCCGGAACGGCTGGCCGTCCTGCGTGACGCCCCGGATGACGAACTCGACGATCGCGACTTCATCGGCCATGGCCAATTATAGGGTTTGCTAAATGACGAAACCGGTAAGCCGGATCCTCGTCATCAACGACGAGCAGCTGGTGCTGCGCGAGTTCGTCAAGGGCCTCAACGCCGCCGCGCGTTCGCTCGACAACCCGCTCGGCATCGCCTTCGCCGGCGTCACCACCGCCAAGGAAGCGCTGGAGCTGATCCAGGCCGACGGCGACCTGCAGGCGGTGCTGGTCGATGACACCCTCTACACCCTCACCAAGAACGGCGCCAACCCGAAGAAGAAACTGCAGACCACGGCGCTCGAGCTGGTGCAGCGCATCACCCGCCTGCGCCCCGAGCTCGACCTCTACATCCTGATCGCACAGGAGAAGGAGGACGACGTGGTCGACGCGCTGTTCGCCGAGGCAGTCGACGGCTATTTCTACCGCGAAGAGCGCGATTACCGCGGCATCTACCGCATTCTCAACGCGCAGATCCAGGAGCGCGCGCGCACGCCCTTCTACGACCAGCTCAAGAACTACGTCTGGATGGCGAAGGACCAGTGGCACACGCCCGGCCATTCGTCGGGCGAAAGCCTGCGCGGCAGTCCCTGGGTCAACGACTTCTACGATTTCATGGGCGAGCACGTGTTCGACGCCGACCTCTCGGTGTCGGTGCCGATGCTCGACTCGCTGATGGAGCCCAAGGGCGTGATCAACGAGGCGCAGCAGAAAGCGGCCAAGGCCTTCGGCGCGCGCCGCACTTTTTTCGCCACCAACGGCACTTCGACCGCCAACAAGGTGATCTTCCAGACCCTGCTCGCCCCGGGCGAGAAGCTGCTGCTCGACCGCAACTGCCACAAGAGCGTGCACCACGGCGTGGTGCTGTCGGGCGCGCGCCCGGTATACCTCGACTCGGCGCTCAACCGGAAATACGGCCTGTATGGTCCCGTTCCCAAGAAGATTCTTTTAAGAGAAATAAAAAAACATCCTGACGCCCAGGCGCTCATCCTGACTTCCTGCACCTACGACGGCCTGCGCTACGATCTCGCGCCGGTCGTCGAGGCGGCGCACGCGCGCGGCGTCAAGGTCATCATCGACGAGGCCTGGTACGGCTTCGCGCGCTTTCACCCCGAGTTCCGCCCGACCGCGCTCGAGGCCGGCGCCGACTACGCGACGCAATCGACGCACAAGGTGCTCTCCGCCTTTTCGCAGGCGTCGATGATCCACGTCAACGACCCCGGCTTCCGCGAGCACCTGTTCCGCGAGAACTTCAACATGCACACCTCGACCAGCCCGCAGTACGGGCTGATCGCGAGCCTCGACGTGGCGCGCCGGCAGGCGGTGATGGAGGGCTTCAAGCTGCTCGCGCGCACGCTCGAGCTGGCGCAGGAGGTGCGCAAGCTGGTCAATTCCACGCGGGTGTTCCGCGTGCTCGAGCTGGAGGACCTGCTGCCGGAAAAGACCCGGCATGACGGCATCCGCCTCGACCCCACCAAGGTGACGATCGACATCTCGGGTTGCGGCTACACCGTCGAGGACCTGCAGAAGCTGTTGTTCGAGCGCTACAACATCCAGGTCGAGAAATCGACTTTCAATACGCTCACCCTGCTGCTCACCATCGGCACCACGCGCTCCAAGGTGTCACGCCTGTACGACGCGCTGATGCGCATCGCGCGCGAGAACCGCAGCCCGCGGCGCCTGGTGCGCACGCCGGAAATTCCCGCTTTCACCAAATTGGTCTTCCTGCCGCGCGACGCGTACTACTGCGGCGGCGAGCTGGTGCCGGTCTTCGATGAGCGCGAGCACGTCAACCGCGCGCTGGCTGGCCGCGTCTGCGCCGACCAGATCGTGCCCTACCCGCCCGGCATCCCGATGCTGGTGCCCGGGCAGCTGATCACCCGGAAAATCCTCGACTACCTTGGGCAGCTGCTGCACTCCCACAAGCAGATGGAGATGCACGGCATCGTGCACGAGGGCTACCTGCCCTGCATCCGGGTGCTCAGGCCCACCGAGGAAAAGACCTTGCAGCGGCTGGGGTAAACGGCGGATTTTCTGTAAGATTTGCTTTTAGGGAGCCGCCATGTCTCACGTGATGAATACCTACGCCCGCCAGCCGGTTGCGTTCGTGCGCGGCGAAGGCGTCTGGCTGTGGGACGAGCAGGGCCGCAAGTACCTCGACGCCCTGGCCGGCATCGCCGTGTGCACGCTCGGCTACAACCACCCCAAGCTGACCAAGGCCCTGCTGGGAAGAATCCAGAGCGGCGTCATTCACACCTCCAACCTGTGGCGCATTCCCGACCAGGAGGCTGCGGCCGACCGCGTCGCCGAGATCACCGGCCTCGACGAGGTGTTCTTCTGCAACTCGGGGCTGGAAGCCACCGAGGCGTCGATCAAGGTCGCGCGCAAGTACGGCCACGACCGCGGCATCGCCGAGCCGGCGATCATCGTCATGGAAAAGGCCTTCCACGGCCGCTCGCTCGCCACGCTCTCGGCCACCGGCAGCCGCAAGGTGCAGGCGGGCTTCGAGCCGCTGGTACAGGGCTTCGTGCGCGTGCCGCTCAACGACCTCGACGCGGTGCGCCAGATCGCCGAGCACAACCGCAACATCGCCGCCGTCATGGTGGAGCCGATCCAGGGCGAAGGCGGCATCAACGTCTCGCGCCTGGACTACCTGCGCGGCCTGAAGGAGATCTGCGAGCGCCAGCAGTGGCTGTTCATCTCCGACGAGGTGCAGTGCGGCCTGGGGCGCACCGGCAAGTGGTTCGTCTACCAGCATGCCGGCTTCATGCCGGACGCGGTGGCGCTCGCCAAGGGCCTCGCCTCGGGCGTGCCGGTAGGCGCCTGCGTCATCGGCGGTCGCGCCAAGGGCGTGTTCAAGCCCGGCAATCACGGCTCGACTTTCGGCGGCAATCCGCTCGCCATGACCGCGGTGGTGACGACCATCGACACCATCAAGGAAGAGAAGCTGCTGGAAAACAGCGCGCGCGTCGGCAACCTTCTTCTGTCTTCCTTGAAAAATGAATTCAAAGGCCGGGTGACCGAAGTGCGCGGCATGGGCCTGATGATCGGCGTCGAGCTCGACCGGCCGTGCGCGGACCTGGTGAAGCAGGCGCTCGACGCCGGGCTGGTGATCAACGTCACCGCCGACAACGTCATCCGCCTGCTGCCGCCGCTGGTGATGAGCGAGGCCGAAGGCCGGCAGGTGGTCGAGCGCCTCGCGCCGCTGGTCAAGGCTTTCCTCGACAAGCGCGCCGCCGCCTGAGGCAGCAATGCGGCTGCGCCACTTCCTTCAGTTCAATGACCTCTCGCGCGAGGAGCACGAGTACCTGTTCGCGCGCACCCGGTGGATAAAAGCGAAGTTTAAGAGCTACACGCGCTACTGGCCTTTGGAAGACCGCACGCTCGCCATGATCTTCGAGAAGCCCTCGACGCGCACCCGCATGTCCTTCGAGGCGGGCATGCACCAGCTCGGCGGCGCCGCCATCTACCTCTACACGCGCGATTCGCAGCTCGGGCGCGGCGAGCCGGTGGAGGACGCGGCGCAGGTGATCTCGCGCATGTGCGACGTCATCATGGTGCGCACCTTCGAGCAGGAGATCCTCGAGCGCTTCGCGCGCCATTCGCGCGTGCCGGTGATCAACGGCCTCACCAACGACTACCACCCCTGCCAGATCCTGGCCGACATCTACACCTTCATCGAGCAGCGCGGCAAGATCAAGGGCAAGACCGTGGCCTGGATCGGCGACTCGAACAACGTCTGCAATACCTGGATCCAGGCGGCGGAGGTATTCGATTTCAGGCTCAGCATTTCCACGCCGCCCGGCTATGAGGTCGAGCCTGAAAGAGCCAACAAGAATTGCGAGTCCTTCGCCGACCCGATGAAAGCCGCCAAGGGCGCGCACCTGGTCACCACCGACGTCTGGACCTCGATGGGTTTCGAGTCCGAAAACGAGGCGCGCAAGCGCGACTTCCAGGACTGGCAGGTGGACGCTGCCATGATGAAGGTGGCGGCGAAGAAGGCGCTGTTCATGCACTGCCTGCCGGCGCACCGCGGCGAGGAGGCGGCGGCGGAAGTGATCGACGGCCCGCAGAGCGTGGTGTGGGAAGAGGCGGAGAACCGGCTGCACACGCAGAAGGCGCTGCTCGAATTCCTGCTCCTGGGGAAGGTGAAGTGAAAGCCAAAGTCAGAAAAGTCGTCCTCGCCTACTCCGGCGGGCTGGATACTTCGGTCATCCTCAAGTGGCTGCAGGAGGAGTACGGCTGCGAAGTCATCACCTTCACCGCCGACATCGGGCAGGGCGAGGAAGTTTCTCCCGCCAGGAAAAAAGCGTTACTGCTCGGCATCAAGCCTAAAAACATATTCATTGAAGACCTGCGCGAGGAGTTCGTGCGCGACTTCGTCTTCCCGATGTTCCGCGCCAACGCGGTCTACGAAGGCGAATATCTGCTGGGGACTTCGATCGCCAGGCCCCTGATCGCCAAGCACCTGGTTGAAATTGCGAGAACGACCAAGGCCGATGCGATTTCCCATGGCGCCACCGGCAAGGGCAACGACCAGGTGCGCTTCGAGCTCGGCGCCTACGCGCTGATGCCCGAGGTGAGGATCATCGCGCCGTGGCGCGAATGGAAGCTGCTGTCGCGCGACAAGCTGCTCAAGTACGCGCAGCGCCACGGCATCCCGGTGGATTTCAAGAAGAAAAAGGGCGGCGCGCCCTACTCGATGGACGCCAACCTGCTGCATATCTCCTACGAGGGAGGCGTGCTGGAGGATCCGCAATACGAGCCCGAGGAGTCGATGTGGCGCATCACGGTGTCGCCGGAGAAGGCGCCGGCGCGCCCCGAGCACGTCGAGCTCGAGTATCGCAACGGCGATATCGTTTCCATCAACCGGAAAAAACTGTCGCCGGCCAAGGTACTGGCTGAACTCAACCGCCTCGGCGGCCGGCACGGCATCGGGCGGCTCGACATGGTCGAGAACCGCTATGTCGGCATGAAGAGCCGCGGCTGCTACGAGACGCCCGGCGGCACCATCATGCTGAAGGCGCACCGCGCCATCGAGTCGATCACCCTCGACCGCGAGGTGCTGGCGCTCAAGGACGACCTGATGCCCCGCTACGCGCGCCTGATCTACAACGGCTACTGGTTCAGCCCGGAGCGCAGGTTATTGCAGTCATTGATCAATGCATCCCAAAAAGAAGTGAATGGCCAGGTGCGCGTCCGGCTCTACAAGGGCACGGTGCTGGTCACCGGGCGCGTCTCCAAGGACTCGCTGTTCGACGCTTCGATCGCCACTTTCGAGGACGACAAGGGCGCCTATAACCAGGCCGACGCCGCGGGCTTCATCCGGCTCAATGCGCTGCGCCTGCGCATCGCGGCGCGAAAGGGAAGGAAGTAGTGCGATTTGCCGTTTTACTGCTTGCGTTTGCTTCGTTAGCGGCAATTTCAGCGCCCTTTGCCGTACAGCTGGGCGATGCGCGTGTCGCGCTCGATGCCCCGCCGGGCTTCGCCGATACCACCTTCACCGGTTCGCCGCGCCTGCAGGAGCTCGCCGAGACGCTCACTTCGCCCTCCAACCGCATCCTGCTGTTTGCCATCTCCGACGGCGACCTGCGGCTTTTCACGGGAGGCGATACGCCCGAATTCCGCCGCTACATGCTGGCGGTGACGCCGCGCGGCGCCGATCGCGACCGCGTCACGCCGGACCTGTTCCAGCGCTTTGTCGCCGACGCGCTGCGCGACATGGGCAAGCCGCCAGCCGGCAACGATTACCCCGCATTTCTCGAGCAGCAGCCGCCCAATCAGTTGAGCCTGCTCGCCGAATTGCGGCGCGACCCGGCGGTCGTCTCGGTGCTGCTCGGCCTGCGCATCCCGCCGGTGAAAAAAGGCGGCCTGTTCAGCCGTGCCGATCCTTCGCGATATGTGCTCTCCAGCACCACGCTGATCCTGCTGCGCGGCAAGGCGCTCAACCTCTCGGTCTATTCGAAGTACGAGTCGCCCGGCGACCTGGACTGGATCCGCGCCACCACCCTGCGCTGGGCCGAGGACCTGCAGCGGCTCAACACCCGCTAGCGGCGCCATGCCCTCCTTCGACATCGTCTCCGAGGTCAACCGCCAGGAAGTGAAGAACGCGGTCGAGCAGGTCAACAAGGAAATCGGCAACCGCTACGACTTCAAGGGCTCCGACGCGCGCGTCGAGCAGAACGAGCTCGCGCTGACGGTGTTCGCCGACGACGAGTTCAAGCTCGGCCAGGTGATGGACGTGCTGCGCGGGCGGCTGGCGAAGCGAGGCGTGGACGTGCGCGCGCTCGAGCCGGGCACGGTGGAGAAGATTTCGGGCGACAAGCTGAAGCGCCCGGTGACGGTGAAGGTCGGCGTGCCGCAGGAGAAAGGCAAGCTGATCCAGAAAATGATCAAGGAATCCAAGATCAAGGTCGCCGCCGCGATCCAGGGTGAAGCGGTACGGGTCTCGGGCGGCAAGAAGGACGACCTGCAATCGGCGATCCAGCTGGTGCGGCAGGCGGTGACCGACCTGCCGATCCAGTTCACTAACTTCCGCGACTGAGCCCCTCGATCCAGCGGTCGTAGATGCGGTCAGCGACCGCGTGAAGCGCGGCGAGGCGTGCGGCGACGTTCTTCTCGATTTCCTTCGGCGTCTGCACGCCGGGGCTGGCGGCATGGTCGCGGATTTCGTCCGCGCCGCCGCTCAGCCAGGCACCGATCAGCGCCTCGGTCATTTCGACGTGGCATTGCAGGCCGAGGTGCTTGCCGAGCGCGAAAGCCTGGTTCGCGCAGTGCGCGTTTTCCAATATGCGGGTGGCGCCGGGCGGGATGCTGAAGGTTTCCCCGTGCCAGTGGAAGGATTCGAAGGCCGGCGCGGAGCCGGGCCCGCCTCCCAGCCAATCTCGCGCCACCTGGTTGTCGCACACCCGCACCTCGCCCCAGCCGATCTCGCGCACCGGGCTGGCGCGCACCGTGCCGCCGAACGCCTTCGACATCAGCTGGCCGCCCAGGCAGTGGCCGAGCACCGGCACGTCCTTGCGCACCGCGTCGCGCACCAGCTCGAGCGCCGGAATAATCCACGACAGGTCGTCGTTCACGCTCATGGGCCCGCCCATGAACACCAGCCCCGCGAAGCGCCGCGCATCCCGCGGCACCGGCGCGCCGGCGTCGAGCGCCACGAGTTGCGACGCGATCGAGCGGTTTTTCAGGTAGGTGTCAAAATATCCGGGTCCCTCGCTGGGAGCGACCCTGAAAATGGCGACCGGTTTCATGCTCCGTATTATCGCGTTGTTCCTGCTCCTCGCCGGCGGCGCCGCCTGGGCGGCCGAGGTGGCGCTGGTCGGCGTGATCGGCGACAAGGCGGCGGTAGTGGCAGTCGACGGCGGCGAGCCGAAGACCATCAAGGTCGGCCAGACCTGGCGCGGCATCACGGTGCTCAGCGTGGAGCGCGAGCGCGCCACGCTCGAGATCGACGGCAAGCAGCGCGTGCTCCAGCGCGGCGTCCATTATCGCAGCGACGGCGCAACGTCGGCGTCCAGCCGCCAGAGCGCGACGCTCGCCGCCGACACGCGCGGCCATTTCATCGCCGAGGGCCAGATCAACGGCGGCCATATCCGCTTCCTCATCGACACCGGCGCCACCGCGGTGGCGATTCCGGCCGCCGATGCGGTGCGCCTCGGCATTGACTATCGCAGCGGCTCGCGCATCACGATGCAGACCGCCAACGGCAATGCACCGGCTTTCGTCACCCGGCTCGACCGCGTGCGCGTCGGCGCCATCGAGCTCCTCAACGTCGATGCCATCGTGGTGGAAAACGGGCTCAACGTAGCGCTGCTCGGCATGAGCTTCCTCAACCGGGTCGAGATGAAGCGCGACGGCACCACTATGGTCCTGACGCGCCAGTTCTGATCTCGTTTCCCTAATTACCGGGCACCAGCGGCACGAAGCGCACTGGCAGCACGCTGCGCTCGTCGATGCCGCCATCGGCATTTTTCGTCACCAGCTTCAGCACCTGGATGGCGCCGCTCAGGCCGACCGGCACCACCATGCGGCCGCCGGGCTTGAGCTGCTCGACCAGCGCCTTCGGCACTTGCGGCGCCGCCGCGGTCACCACGATGCCGTCGAACGGCCCTTTCTCCGGCCAGCCCTGGTAGCCGTCGCCGACTCGGATTTCAATGTTTTTGTATTGAAGAATTCTTAGATTTTTTTCCGCAGTGACCGCAAGTGATTCGATGATCTCGACAGAGAAAACCCTGGAGGCGATCTCAGCCAATACGGCAGCCTGGTAGCCCGAGCCGGTGCCGATCTCCAGCACCACGCTGTCCTGGTTGACCTGCAACAGGTCGGCCGACAGCGCGACGATGTAGGGCTGCGAGATGGTCTGGCCGCTGCCGATCGGCAGCGGGTGGTTGCCGTAGGCCCCCGCCGCCTGCGCCGGCGTCACCAGGCGGTGGCGCTCGACCTTGCCCATTGCGGCGCGCACCGCGGGCGACATGGCGGCGAGGCCCGTTTCGGCGCGCGTGTCGGCATACATGGCCTCGACTTCCGCCACCATCCGGCCACGCTGCTCTGAAAAATTCTGTGCCAGGGGTTCGTCGATGAAAAACAACCCCGCTAGAAGCGCCGCTACTGCTTTCGTTTGTCCCTCTCGATGAGGGCATAGGCGCTGTGGTTGTGGATCGACTCGAAGTTCTCCGATTCCACCACGTAGCGCGTGATGCGCTCGTCGAGATTGAGCAGCGCCGCGACGTCGCGCACCATGTCCTCGACGAACTTGGGATTGTCGTAGGCGCGCTCGGTGACGTACTTCTCGTCGGGACGCTTGAGCAGGCCGTAGAGCTCGCTCGAGGCCTGCTTCTCGACCAGGTCGACGATCTCCTCGATCCAGACGAAGTCACCGGTGTACGCGGTCACCGTGACGTGCGAGCGCTGGTTATGCGCGCCGTAGTCGGAGATCTTCTTCGAGCAGGGGCACAGGCTGGTCACCGGCACCAGCACCTTCATGGCGAAACAATGCTTGCCCTTGAGGATCTCGGCGACGAAGGTGACTTCGTAGTCCATCAGGCTCTTCACGCCGGACACCGGCGCCGCCTTCTCGATGAAATACGGGAAGCTCATCTCGATGCGGCCTTCCTTGGCCTCGAGCTTGTCCACCATCTCCTGCAGCATCACCTTGAAAGTCTCGACCGTGATCTCGCGCTCGTGCGCGTTCAGGATCTCGACGAAGCGCGACATGTGCGTGCCCTTGAACTGGTGGGGCAGTCCGACGTACATGTTGAAATTGGCGATGGTGTGCTGCACGCCGCCCAATCGCTGCATGATCTGGATCGGGTGGCGGATCGCCTTGACGCCCACCTTGTCGATGGCGAGCTTGCGCGAGTCGGGGCTGGCCTGGACGTCGGGGATGGACTGGGGTTGCAGGTCGCTGGCTTTCATGGGGCAGATTTTATCATCCGAGTAAATTACTCGGACATTACCTTCTCAATCGAGTTCCGGATGCCCTCGGCGTCCAACCCTACCGACGACAGGAGTTTTGCCGGGTCGCCGTGGTCGATGAAACGGTCCGGCAGTCCCAGCAGTAGCGTCCGGGTATTCGTCTTTGCGAGGGCCTCGAGCACGGCGCTCCCCGCGCCGCCCATGATCTGGTGCTCCTCGACCGTAACCAGCAGCTCATGTTCCCTGGAAATCCTCTTGATTAAATCCAGATCAAGGGGCTTCACGAAGCGCATGTTGACCACGGTTGCGTCCAGCTTTTCGGCGGCATCCAGCGCCGGCTTCACCATCGAGCCGAAAGCGAGAATCGCGACCTTCTTCCCCTTGCGCCTGATTTCGCCCTTGCCGATGGGTAGGGAAGAAAACTCCTTTTGCAGGGCCACGCCCGGTCCGACGCCGCGCGGGTACCTCACCGCGGCAGGGCCGTTGATCTGATAGCCGGTGTAGAGCATCTGCCGGCACTCGTTCTCGTCGGCGGGCGCCATCACCACCATGTTCGGCACGGTGCGCAGGAAGGCATAGTCGAAGGCGCCGTTGTGGGTCTGCCCGTCGCCGCCGACCAGGCCGCCGCGGTCGAGCGCGAACAGCACCGGCAGGTTCTGGATCGCGACGTCATGGATCAGCTGGTCGTAGCCGCGCTGCAGGAAAGTGGAGTAGATCGCCACCACCGGCTTCAGGCCCTCGCAGGCGATCCCCGCGGCGAAGGTGACGGCGTGCTGCTCGGCGATGGCGGCGTCGAAATAGCGCTGCGGAAACTCCTCGGAGAAGCGCACCATGCCCGAGCCCTCGCGCATCGCCGGCGTGATCGCGACCAGGCGCGGGTCCTGCCTTGCCATGTCGCACAGCCAGTCGCCGAACACCTGGCTGTAGGTTGGCTTGCCGCCGCCGGCTGATTTCTTGATGCCTTCGGCCGGGTCGAACTTGCCGGGGCCGTGGTAGGCGATCGGGTCTTCCTCGGCGAGCTTGTAGCCCTGGCCCTTGCGCGTGAGGATGTGCAGGAACTGCGGGCCGCGCAGCTTCTTGATGTTGGTGAGCGTGGCGACCAGCGTGTCAAGGTCGTGGCCGTCGATCGGGCCGATGTAGTTGAAGCCGAACTCCTCGAACAGCGTGCTCGGCGTGACCATGCCCTTGACGTGCTCCTCGGCGCGCCTCGCCAGCTCCCAGGCGATCGGCAGGCGCTTGAGCACGTGCTCGCTCGCGCGCTTCGCGGTGTCGTACATGCGCCCCGAGAGCAGCCGCGCCAGGTAATTGGTGAGGGCGCCGACCGGCGGCGAAATCGACATCTCGTTGTCGTTCAGGATCACCAGCAAGTCGACGTCCATCGCGCCGGCGTTGTTGAGCGCCTCGAACGCCATGCCCGCGGACATCGCGCCGTCGCCGATGACGGCGATGCAATGCCGCTTCTCCTCCTTGATTTTCGACGCCACCGCCATGCCCAGCGCCGCCGAGATCGAGGTGCTCGAGTGGGCGGTGCCGAAAGCGTCGTATTTCGATTCGCTGCGGCGCGGGAAGCCCGAGATGCCGTCGATCATGCGCAGCCGCGCCATCTGCTCGCGCCGGCCGGTGAGGATCTTGTGCGGGTAGGTCTGGTGGCCGACGTCCCAGACGATGCGGTCCTCGGGCGTCTCGAATACATAGTGCAGCGCGATCGAGAGCTCCACCGTGCCGAGGTTGGACGACAGGTGGCCGCCGGTCTTGGAGACCGAATCGAGCACGTAGGCGCGCAGCTCTTCGGCGAGCTGCCCGAGCTGGCGGCGATCCAGGGCGCGCAGCTTCGCCGGATCGTCGATCATCTTCAGCAGCTCATAGGCTCCGGGATGCACACCCTCGCCCGGCAAGTCGGTGACGATACTCGACATGCCTAGAATTTTCGCAGAACCACGAAGTCCGCGAGCGCTATTAGGCGCCTTCCAGCCGCGCCGAGCGGCGCGAGCGCCGCGTGGGCCTCCTCGCGCAGCTCCTGCGCCAGGCGGCGCGCCGCCGGCAGGCCCAGGGCCGAGACATAGGTGGGCTTGCCCTGTTTCTGGTCCTTGCCCGCGGTCTTGCCGAGCGTCGCGGTACTGGCGTCGACGTCGAGCACGTCGTCCACCACCTGGAAGGCGAGGCCGATCGCCTTGGCGTAACGATCCAGCATTTTGATCTGGCTTTCGCTCAACGGCTGCCCGCAGTAGGCGCCGAGCATCACCGCAGCGCGGATCAGAGCGCCGGTCTTGCGGATGTGCATGGACTCCAGTTCCGGCACGCTGAGCGTCTTGCCGGTCGCCTCCAGATCGATCTGCTGCCCGCCGGCCATGCCCCGCGAGCCGGCCGCGGCGGCGAGCAGCCGAACCATTTCGAGTTGCGTTTCAGCTCGATCTGCAATTTTATTTTCAGAAAGCATTTGAAATGCCAGCGACTGCAGGGCATCGCCCACGAGCAGCGCGGTCGCCTGATCGAACTGCACGTGCACCGTCGGCTTGCCGCGCCGCAGGACATCGTCGTCCATGCACGGCAGGTCGTCGTGCACCAGCGAATAGGCATGGATCATCTCCACCGCGGCGGCGACGATCTCGAGCCGGCCCGCTTCGGCGCCGGTAGCCTCGCCGGCCGCGAACGCGAGCAGCGGCCGCACGCGCTTGCCGCCCTCGAGCGTGGCGTAGCGCATCGCCTCGTGCAGACGGGCGGGCAGCGCATGCGCCGGCGGCAGCAGGCGGCCGAGCGCCGATTCCATGCGCCCCTGCACCCCGCCCATCCATGCTTGAAAATCTGTTTCAGCGATCTTCATCGGGCGCCGCCGCGGCGAGCGGCTTAAGAACTTCTCCTTCCAGCACCTTGACTTGCTGCTGGGCCGCCTCCAACTTCTGCTGGCAGAAGCGCGCCAGTTCCAGGCCGCGCTTGTGGGTGGCGAGCGCCTGCTCGAGCGACAACTCGCCCGATTCCATGCGTGCCACGATTTTCTCCAGTTCGGCGAGCGCCTTTTCAAAGGACAGGTCGCCTGAAGGCTTGCTCATCGTTTGGTAAAATACTGTTTTTCTAGGAGCTTTACAACGGATGGCCGACGTCGCGAGCCTGCGCCTCATTAAGCCGGCGCAATGCCAGCTTCCCGTTTCATGGTATTTCGATCCCCTGATTTTCGAGCGCGAAAAGCGCCTGTTGTTCGACGCCGGATCGAATTACGTCGGCCACGAGCTGATGGTGCCGAACACGGGCGACTTCCATACGCTCGCCTGGGCCAAGGACGCCAAGGTCCTGGTGCGCAGCGACTCCGGCGTCGAGCTGCTGAGCAACGTCTGCCGCCACCGCCAGTCAATCATGCTCAAGGGCCGCGGCAACGTCGAGAACATCGTCTGCCCCCTGCACCGCTGGACCTACGACCTCAAGGGCGAGCTGCTGGGCGCGCCGTTTTTTGAAGAAAGCCCCTGCGTCAAGCTGCGCTCGACGCCGCTCGCCAACTGGAACGGGCTGCTGTTCACCGGGCCGCGCGACCCGCGCCGCGACCTGGCGAAGGTCAGCACGCTAGCCGACTGGGACTTCTCCGGCTACGTGTTCGACTCGGTGCGCGTCGACGAGTACGACATCAACTGGAAGACCTTCATCGAGACCTACCTCGAGGTCTACCACGTCGACTTCTTCCACCCGGGCCTCGGCAACTTCGCCGACTGCAACAACTTCAGCGTCGACTACGGCGAGGAATACTCGGTGCAGATCGTGGCGGCCAAGGCCGGTTTCGAGCGCCCCGGCACGCCGGTGTACAAGCGCTGGCACGACGTCTGCCTCGCGCAGCTCGCCGGCCGCGAGCCGAAGCACGGCGCGCTGTGGGCGAGCTACTTCCCCGGCCTGACCTTCGAGTGGTATCCCAACGTGCTGGTGGTCTCGCACCTCATCCCGCGCTCGCCGACGCACACCACCAACGTGGTCGAGTTCTACTACCCCGAGGAGATTGCCCTGTTCGAGCGCGACTTCATCGAGGCGCAGCAGGCGGCCTACGCCG
This sequence comes from Burkholderiales bacterium, assembly GCA_036394595.1. Classification (GTDB taxonomy): domain Bacteria; phylum Pseudomonadota; class Gammaproteobacteria; order Burkholderiales; family SG8-39; genus SCGC-AG-212-J23. Next base: position 26,011 of record DASWEU010000191.1, read on the forward strand.
AGACGGCGATCGAGGACAACGAGATCTGCCAGCGCCTCGACCACGGCCGGCGCGCGCTCTACGAGCAGGGCCTGGACGACGCCGGCCCCTACCAGTCGCCGATGGAGGACGCCGAAGTGCACTTCCACGAGTGGCTGCATGCTCGTCTCGACGGAAGAACTTAGCAGCGACCCCACGCCTTGCCGGTTGTTCGACTGCCGGCACGACCTCGCCAAACCGGACTGGGGCGAGAGCCAGTACCGCGAGTCCCACATCCCCGGCGCCGTATTCGCGCACCTCGACCGCGACCTCTCCGCACCGAAGACCGGGAAGAACGGTCGGCATCCCCTGCCCGACCCCGAAGTCTTTGCTCGATGGTTATCTTCAAAAGGCCTTTCTCCCGAGGATCGGGTCATCTGCTACGACGCCAACAATGGCGCGATGGCGGCCCGACTGTGGTGGCTATTGCGCTGGCTCGGCCACAAAGACGTTTCCGTGCTCGACGGCGGCTTCGCAAAATGGATCCGGGAAGGCAAGCCGGTCACGGCCGAGATCCCGGAATTTCCGCCGACGTCCTATCCCGACGAAATCGACGAGGACCGCACCGTCAGCGTGCGCGGCGTGTGGCGCAACCTGAACAACTGGTTCCTGCTCGACGCGCGCTCACCCGCGCGCTGGCGCGGCGAGCAGGAACCCATTGACCCGGAAGCCGGCCGCATCCCGGGCGCGAAAAATCGCTTCAACATGGACAACATCAACCCCGACGGCACCTTCAAGAATTCATCGGCGCTAAGGGAAGAACTTCAGAAGGCGATCTTCAATCGCGACCCCAGGGAAATCATCCACTACTGCGGTTCCGGCGTCGCCGCCTGTCACAACCTCCTCGCCATGGAAGTCGCGGGCCTGCCCGGCGGCAAGCTCTACGCCGGCTCGTGGAGCGAGTGGATCGCGGACCCGTCGCGGCCGCGAGAAAAAGGCTAGGCCTGCTTCAGGCCGCGCAGGGCTTCGACGTCCTTCTTCGCAGCTGCCGTGAGGTAACTGACATCGCTACCGGCAATGAAAAACCGCGCGCCGAGGCGCAGCAAGTCGCGCTGTAGCTCGAGGTCGCCGCGAATACCGCCGATGCCGAGCGTCTTGCCGTGCGCCTTGCAGGCGCGTGCCGCTGCCTCGAAGGCGGCCTGCATCTTCGGGTTGCGATACTCGCCGGGAATGCCGAGCTCGGTGGAGAGGTCGTTCGATCCCATCAGCAGCATGTCGACGCCGGCCACTGCCGCGATCTCGTCGGCGCGCTCGATGGCTCGCGGAGTCTCGAGCATGACGATGAGCAGCGTGTCGCGGCTGAGCGTGACGGCGATATCTTTTTGGGGCATTGCCTTGTACGCCAGTGCCGGCGTGGTGCCCATCACCGAGCGGTGTCCGACGGGCGGAAAGCGCGCCGCGTTGACGATGGCACGCGCCTCGGCGGCGTCGTTGACGTGCGGCGCAATCACGCCCTGCGCCCCGCCGTCGAGCACGCGCGACACCCACTCCGACGCATGGCCCGGCACCCGCACTAGCGGCGTGATTCCCAGGCCGTGGCAGCCGGCGCAGATCGTCGAAGCGGTCTCGAGCGAAACCGAGCTGTGCTCCATGTCGACGAACACCGCGTCGAAGCCGGCCGCAGCCGCGATCATCGCCACATCCACCGTGCGCGCCTGGCGCAGGCCCATGCAGAGCACGAGCTCCCCTGCGGCGAGCTTTTGTTTGACGGCGTTCATTTGAGCGGCGGCGCGGCGTTACCCGGCAGCGGCAAGCCGGCGGTATTGAGCACCATGGCCATCAACGTGTAGTAGCCGCAGAGCGCGAGGAGCTCGAGTGCGCCGTCGCGGCCGAAATTGTGTTTCACGGCAGCAAAGGATTTGTCGGACACCCGCCCGTTTTCATGCGCTTCCCGGCAAAATTCGTAAACTGCGGATTCGTCTTTCGACAGGGAACCGGGTTTTCGATTCCTGGCAATCGAATCGATGATTTTTGCACCCAATCCCGCCTCCAGCGCCAGCTTCGAGTGGATCAGCCATTCGTGCTGGCAGCTCCAGCGCCGCGCGGTGATGAGCACTGCGAGCTCGAGCAACGCCTTCGGCAATTTCGCTTTCCAGCGCAGCTGCTCGCCCACGCCTTGCAGCTGGCGCGCGAGCTCGGGGTGGTGCATCAAGGCGATGAACGGCCCGCGCACCTCGCCGCGCGGGCCCGCCGCGATCTCGGCGGCCACTTCGCGCTGCAGCGCGGTCATCTGCGCCGGCTCGAGGCGCGGGAAGCGGGGTTGCTGTGTCATGCTCGACGCATGATGGCCGACGCGCTGCTGCTCGTCCACTTTCTGATCGCCGGTTTCATCGCCTGCGGTTTGCCTTTGACAGGGTTGGGTTTTCTTTACGGATGGCGGTGGATTCGCAATCCGTATTTCAGATACCTGCACCTCGCGGCGATCGGATTCGTCGCCCTCGAGGCGCTGGCGGGTGTCGCCTGCCCGCTGACCGTCTGGGAGGACGCCCTGCGTGGAACCGCGCGGCCGGAGAGCTTCGTCGGCCGCTGGTTGCAGCGACTGCTGTTCTACGACGCGCCGGAATGGGTCTTCACCACCGCCTACGTCGCCTGGACGCTGGCGACGCTCGCTACGCTAAAGCTCGTTCCGCCCACGCGAAGAGTGCGCTGAACACCGCCTCGCGGATGCCGGCCGTTGACAGCACCACGTCATGCACGGCGCCGGGAAACGAAAGCACGGTTACATTGGAGCCAAGCGTGCGCGACCAGCGCGCGATATCGCGCCAGTTAAGCACGATGTCCGCCTCATCCGAATGCATGGCGAGTACCGGGTAGGCGAGGCTGAGCCCCTGGTGCAGGCGGCGTTGCGCGCGGGTGATGGCGCGTGCCCAGCCGGCATAGACCGGGAAGCCATCGAGCGGCTTCAGCCGCGTGTCGAATTCCCATTCGGCCCACAGCGCGCGCGTATAGAGCGGATGCAGGGCCCTGCGGTTGGCGAGATAGGGAAACCACGCGCCGATGGTTTCCGCCAGGCGCACTTTGAGGCGCCACCAGGCGTTGGGCATGGCCCACTCGAAAAACGGGCTGTTGAGCCACAAGGCCCTGACGGCGTCGCGACGCTCGCCCTCGTGCGCGTACAAGGAGCACAACAGGCCCCCGGCGGAATGCCCGGCGAGCAGCACCGGCGCACCGATCGTCGCCAGGGCCGCGGTCAGCTCGACATAGTGCTCATCCAGCTCGCGCACGAAATGCGGATGCTGCCCCGGCCGCAGCGAGCGCCCACAACGGCGCAGGTCGAGCGCGAAAAAGGCGTAGCCCTCGGCGGCGAAACGCTCCGCCATGTGCCGCTGGAAAAAATAGTCGCTGAAGCCGTGCACATAGAGCACGGCGCCGCGCGGCGCTTCGCCGACCGGCAATCGCACCAGGGTCGCGACGCCCTCGCCCTCGTAGTCCGGCGGCAGCGCCAGGTCCAGCGCCTCGAATCCCGGCAGGAGCGAATCAGGCCGCCAACTGCCCATGCCGCTCCAATGCCCAAAGCACGTGTTCCCTCACCAGGCCCGAGGGGTGATTTTTTTTTGCATTCAAAATCGAAATGATTTCCCGCGATGTCGGCGCATTGCCAAGTCCAACAGCAAGGTTTCGAAGCCAGCGCTCGTAGCCGATGCGGCGGATCGGCGAGCCGCGCAGCCGTTCGTCGAACTCCGCCTCAGTCCATGAAAATAATTCGATTAATGAAGAATCATCCAATTTATTTCTGGTCTGAAAGTCGATTTCGCTGGTCACCTTCGCAAATCGATTCCACGGGCAGACCAGCTGGCAGTCGTCGCAGCCGTAGACGCGGTTGCCGATCAGCGGCCGCAGCTCCTCCGGGATGGCGCTCTTGTGCTCGATGGTGAGATAGGAGATGCAGCGCCGCGCGTCGAGCTGGTAGGGGGCGACGATCGCCCGCGTGGGACAGATCTCGATACAACGTTCGCAGGTCCCGCAGTGATTTTCTTTTTCGGCATCGCATTCCAGAGGCAGGTCGCAGTAGATTTCGCCGAGGAAGAACCAGGAGCCGGCCTCGCGGTCGAGCAGCAGCGTGTGCTTGCCGCGCCAGCCGATGCCGGCGCGCGCCGCCAGTTCGACTTCCATCACCGGCGCCGAGTCGGTGAAGACTCGATAGCCGAAGCTGCCCACCTCCTTCTCGATGCGCGTGCACAGGGCCTGCAGCCGGTTGCGCAGCACCTTGTGATAGTCGCGGCCGCGGGCGTAGCGGGCGATGTAGGCGTTTTGCTTTTCTTCCAGAAAATCCTCTTCTTCTTTTGAATTCAGGTAATCCATCCGGCAAGAAATGACCCGCAGCGTCCCGGGCTTGAGCTCGGCCGGGCGAGCACGGAGCGCACCGCGCGCCGCCATATACTCCATCTCGCCATGCCAGCCCCGCGAGATCCATTCGAGCAGCCGCGGCTCCGCCGACGAGAGGTCGGCGTCGGCGATGCCGACCGCCTGGAAGCCGAGCTCAAGGCCCCACTGCCGGATGCGCCCGGCGAGCGCGTCGAAGTCCATGTCGCACGAGTTTAAGTTGCCCGACGAGGCGGCGACGCTGCGTTTGGGCCAGGCGCTCGCCAGCGGCATCGCGCCGGGCCGCGTGCTCCACCTGAGCGGCGAGCTCGGCAGCGGCAAGACCACGGTGGTGCGCGGGCTGCTGCGGGCACTCGGCCACCCGGGCCGGGTCAAAAGCCCCACCTACACGCTGGTTGAACCTTATAGCGTTTCGAGATTACACTTCTATCATTTTGATTTCTATCGAATCGAGGATAAGGCTGAATGGCTGAACTCGGGCTTCCGGGAATACTTCAATCGCGAGTCGGCTTGCGCGGTGGAGTGGCCCGAGCGAGTGGCGGGCCTGCTGCCGCCGCCGGACCTGGAATTGCGCCTTGCGTTCGAGGGGCCGGGACGGCGCGCGACGCTCGCGGCCCACACGCCGGCTGGCGAATCCTGGGCTGCCTCCTTGCCCTCCAGTTTGCCGGGCTAGCGCAGGCGCAGGTCCTTGCCAGCCGCATCTGGCCGGCGCCCGACTACACGCGCCTGACGCTGGAGTCGAAGGAAGAAATCCAGTACACGGTCTTTTCCATCAAGAATCCCGAGCGGCTGGTGCTCGACCTCGAAGTGCCGGACATCACGCCGGCGCTCGCCGAGCTCGGCACCAAGGTGAGCGGCGAGGACCCCTACATCCAGGGCCTGCGGGTGGCGCGCAATCGGCCGGGGGTCGTGCGGCTGGTGCTCGACCTCAAGGCCGACGTCAAGCCGCAGGTATTCACGCTCAAGCCGGTCGGCGAATACGGCTATCGCCTGGTGCTCGACATTTTCCCGCTGGTGCCGGTCGACCCGCTGGCGGCGTTGATCGAAGAGACCAAGGCGAAGCTGGCGGCTGCGGCGCCCGCGCCGGTACCGGCGCCCACGCCCGTGCCGGCTCCCCTGCCAGGAAAACCCAGTCCGCCCGTCATTCGCCTCGCGACGGTGGTGATCGACCCGGGGCACGGCGGCGAGGATCCGGGCGCGCGCGGCCGCCGCGGCACGCGTGAAAAAGACGTGACCCTGATGATCGCCAAGCGCCTGAAAGCGCTGATCAACGAGGAAGCGAATATGCGGGCCATCCTTACCCGCGACGCCGACTACTTCCTCAAGCTCGAGTCGCGCGTCGACAAGGCGCAGAAGGTGAAGGCCGACCTGTTCGTGTCGATCCACGCCGACGCCTTCGTGCGGTCGACCGCGCGCGGCTCCTCGGTCTTCGCCCTGTCGGAGAAGCGCGCCACCTCGGAGGCGGCGAACTGGCTGGCGAAGAAAGAAAATGACGCCGACCTGATTGGCGGCGTCAACCTGCAGGGCAAGGACGACCACGTCAAGCGCACCATCCTCGACCTGTCGCAGACCGCCACCATCGACTACAGCCTGCGCGTCGGCAACGCCGTGCTGCAGAAGATAGGCGGCATCAACACGCTGCACAAAGGGCATGTCGAGCAGGCGAGCTTCCACGTGCTCAAGTCGCCGTCCATTCCCTCGATCCTGATCGAGACCGCCTTCATCTCCAACCCGGACGAGGAGAAGCGCCTCAACGACCAGGGCTATCAGGACAAGCTGGCGCGCGCCATTCTGGATGGGATCCGCGACTACTTCGCCAAGCACCCGCCGCGCGGCGGTTCACCGTTGGCGTTGAATTAATTTTTTCCTGAAAAAAGCAAAAAATGCGGGAGAAATCGACAACAGCACGATCGCCACGATGACGGTAGTGAGATTGTTCTTCACCGCCGGGATGTTGCCGAAGAAGTAGCCGGCGAGGCACAGCGAACCGACCCACAGCAGGGCGCCGGCGACGCAGTAACCGAGGTAGCGCAGGTAGGGCATCGCGCCCAGGCCAGCGACGAACGGCACATAGGTGCGCACGATCGGCACGAAGCGCGCGAGGATGATGGTCTTGCCGCCGTGGCGCGCGTAGAAGGCGTGGGCGCGCCGCAGGTAGTCGGGATTGAGGAATTTTCCGAACACCTTCACGCCGGCCCAGCGCCCGATGAAATAGTTGCAATTGTCGCCGCACAGGGCGGCCGCCACCAGCACCGCCACCACCACGCCGATGTCCATGCCGCCGGCGGCGGCCAGCGTGCCGGCGACGAACAGCAGCGAATCTCCGGGCAGGAACGGCGTCACCACCAAGCCGGTTTCGCAGAATACGACGAGGAACAGCAGGCCGTAGACCCACGTGCCATGCTCGGCGACGAATTTTCCCAGGTGCACGTCGAGATGCACCGCGAGATCCCACAGCGCGGCGAGAAGTTCCACCGTGCCGATTCTATATACTCTGCGCGTGCCGGTTATCCGCGTCCTCCCCGAGCTGCTCGTGAGCCAGATCGCGGCCGGCGAGGTTGTCGATCGTCCCGCCTCGGTGCTGAAGGAGCTGCTCGAGAACAGCCTCGACGCCGGCGCCCAGGCCATCACCGTTTCGCTCGACGAGGGCGGCGTGAAACGCCTGCAGGTCGAGGACGACGGCGCCGGCATCGCGCGCGCAGAACTGCCGCTCGCGCTGGCGCGCCACGCCACCAGCAAGATCGCCAGCCTCGAGGATCTCGAGGCGGTCGCGACCCTCGGATTCCGCGGCGAAGCGCTCGCCTCGATCGCCTCGGTGTCGCGCTTCTCGATCCTGTCGCGCGCGCGCGAGGCCGCGCACGCCAGCCTGATCGCCGCGGAAGGCGGCGGCGCCGGCGAGGTCGCGCCCGCGGCGCGCGCCCCCGGCACCACGGTGACGGTGTCCGAGCTCTACTTCAACACGCCGGCGCGGCGCAAGTTCCTGCGCACCGAGGCGACCGAATTCGGCCATTGCGACGAAGTGTTCCGGCGCGTGGCGCTGGCGCGACCCGACGTCGCCTTCTCGCTGCGGCACAACGGCCGCGTCAGCCGGCACCTGCGCCCGCAATCGGCCGCCGAGCGCGTCGGCGCCTTGCTCGGCGCGGAATTCGCCGCCGCCAGCGTCGCCATCGACGCCCGGGCGGGGCCGCTGCACCTCACCGGGCTCGCCGGCACGCCGCAGGCGGCGAAGGCCCGTGCCGACGCGCAGTATTTCTTCGTCAACGGCCGCTACGTGCGCGACCGGCTGCTGGCGCATGCGGCGCGCGAGGCCTACCAGGAGCTGCTGCACGGCGAGCGCCAGCCCGCCTACGTGCTGTTTCTGGATCTCGACCCGCGTGGCGTCGACGTCAATGTGCATCCGGCCAAGACCGAAGTGCGCTTTCGCGACTCGCGAGCGGTGCACCAGTTCGTGCGCCATGCGCTCGAGCGTGCGCTGGCCCCGGGCGCGGCCGAAGCGCCCGTGTCTTATGCGGTTTTTTCCCAACAGAAATCAATTCAGCCGTCGTTCGCGTTGGCACAGCCGGCGCCGGCTTACCAGGCATTCATGGCGGCGGCCCAGCCTTTGCCGGTTTCGGCAACAATTCCGCCCTTGGGATACGCCCTGGGACAGCTTCACGGGGTTTACATCCTGGCGCAGAACGAGGCCGGCCTGGTGCTGGTGGACATGCACGCCGCGCACGAGCGCATCGTGATGGAGAAGCTCAAGCTCGGCATCGACGCCGGCGCGGTCGCGCGCCAGAGCCTGCTGGTGCCGGCAGTGCTGTCGGCGGAAGCGCTGGATGTCGCCACGGCGGAGGAAAACCAGGCGGCGCTTGCGCGCCTTGGCCTCGAAATGACGGTCTCGGGGCCGAACGAGCTCACCGTGCGCGCCGCGCCTGCGCTGCTCGCCGGCGGCGACATCGTCGGCCTTGCGCGCAATCTGCTGAAGGACCTGCGCGACTACGGCGCGAGCCAGGTGCTCTCCGCGCGCCAGAACGAGCTGCTCGCGAGCATGGCCTGCCACGCGGCGGTGCGTGCCAACCGCATGCTGTCGGTCACCGAGATGAATGCGCTGCTGCGCGAGATGGAGGAAACCGAGCGCTCGGGCAGCTGCAACCACGGCCGGCCGACCTGGTACCAGCTGACGCTCGCCGATCTCGACAAGCTGTTCCTGCGGGGGCGCTAGCCTGGACAAGGTCATGGTCATTACCGGCGGCGGCCGCGGCATCGGCGCCGCCACCGCCAAGCTGGCCGCATTGGAAGGCTTTCGGGTTTGCATTAATTATTTGAAAAATGGTTCTGCGGCGGAGCGTCTGGCAAAAGAGATCGGCCGCAATGCAATCGCCGTTCAGGCAGACGTCGCGATCGAAGCCGACGTCGTGCGCTTATTTGAAACCGTGGACAAGTCGCTCGGCCGCACCACGGCGCTGGTCAACAACGCGGGCATCGTCGATCTCGGCACGCGCGTCGAGAACATCACGGCGGCGCGCATCGCGCGCATGTTCGCCATCAACGTCACCGGTTCTTTCCTGTGCGCGCGCGAGGCGATCAAGCGCATGTCGAAGCGCCACGGCGGCCCGGGCGGCGCCATCGTCAACCTCTCGTCCATCGCCTCCCGGCTCGGTGGCTCCGGGGAGTATGTCGATTACGCCGCGTCCAAGGGCGCCATCGACACTTTCACCATTGGCCTGGCGAAGGAACTGGGCGCCGACGGCATCCGTGTCAACGCCGTGCGCCCGGGCATCATCCGCACCGAAATCCACCAGGCGAGCGGCGATCCGGCCCGGGTTGATCGCATCGGCGCCACCGCGCCGCTCGGGCGGCCCGGCGACGCCGAGGAAGTGGCGCGCGCCATCCTCTGGCTGGTCTCGGCGGCGGCCTCTTACACCACGGGCGCGATCCTCGACGTCTCCGGCGGCCGCTAGCTTTGCCCTCCACCGCCTACGCACTCCTCGGCCCGACCGCGAGCGGCAAGTCGCGCCTGGCGCTGGCTCTAGCGGCGCGATTCCCGGTCGAGATCGTCGTCATGGACTCGGCGCAGGTCTACCGCGGCATGGATATCGGCACGGCCAAACCCGGCGCCGCAGAGCGCGCCCGGGTGCCGCACCACCTGATCGACCTCGTCAATCCCGACGCGGGTTACTCCGCAGGCAGTTGGCGTGTGGATTGCCTGGAAGTCATTGCAGGCATTTTCAAGAGGAAAAGGCTTCCCCTGCTGGTCGGCGGAACGATGCTCTATTACCGGACCCTGGTCTCCGGTCTCGATGTGCTTCCCGCCGCCGACCCTGCCATTCGTTCGGCGCTGGACGAACAAGCAAAGCGCCTGGGCTGGCCCGCGATGCACGCCGAACTCGCCGGGGTTGACCCCGTAGCCGCCGGCAGAATCGCGCCGAACGACGCGCAGCGCATCCAGCGCGCGCTGGAAGTGTTCCGGCTGGCGGGCCAGCCGCTTTCGGCGCTGCAGGGTCGCTCGAAGGAAAGCCTGCCTTTTGCGTTGTCCGCTTTTGCCCTGGTCCTCGAGAAACAAATTCTTGACCAGAAAATCGCCCAGCGCTTCGACGCTATGCTCCAGGCGGGCCTGATCGACGAAGTAAGGACTTTGAAAAACAAGTACCGGTTGACCGGGGATTCGCCCAGCATGCGAGCGGTGGGCTACCGCCAAGTCTGGGATTTTCTTGAAAAACACACCAACGATAATGAGCTCCGCGAGCGGGCCATTGCCGCGACGCGCCAGCTCGCCAAGCGCCAGCTCACCTGGCTGCGCAGCTTCAGGCAGATCAAGCCTGCAGACCACCTAGAATCGGCGCTCATGGCCGGGAGCAAATCATGCAAATAGGCATCGTGGGATTGGGACGGATGGGCGCCGGCATGGCGCGGCGCCTGGCGCGCGCCGGGACGCAGGTCGCCTGCTTCGATCGCGCGGATGCGGCGCGCGCAGCGCTTGCCGCGCAAGAGGGCGTGGAGTGCGCCGCCAACCTGCCGGCACTGTGCGGGCGCCTGGCGGGCGAGCGCGTGATCGTGCTGATGCTGCCGGCGGGCGATGCGGTCGAGGAGACGATCCGCGAGATGCAGCCGCTGCTTTCGGCCGGCGATACGCTGGTCGATGCCGGCAACAGTTACTACCGTGACTCCAAGCGCCGCGCGCTGGCTCTTTCCCAGGCTGGCCTGCGCTACATCGACGCCGGGGTGTCCGGCGGCGTGCAGGGCGAGGCGCAGGGCTACTGCCTGATGCTCGGCGGCACCGCAAAATCGGTGGAGCTGTTCGCGCCCTACGCGCGGCAGCTCGCCGCCGACGGCGACCGCGGCTGGGTGCATTGCGGGCCGAGCGGCGCCGGGCACTACGCCAAGATGGTCCACAACGGCATCGAGTACGGCATGATGCAGTCGCTCGCCGAAGGCTTCGCCCTGCTCACGGCACGCCCGGAGCTCGACATCGACGCGGCGCGCGTGGCCGCCGCCTGGCGCCACGGCAGCGTGGTGCGCTCCTGGCTGCTCGATCTGTGCGCCGACATCCTGCAGGACCGCGACAGCCTCGCGGGCATCGCGCCGGTGATCGACGATTCCGGCTCGGGGCGCTGGACCGCGCTCGAGTCGATCGAGCTCGGCATCCCGACGCCGGTGATCACCACCGCGCTGATGGCGCGTTTCTCGAGCCAGGGCCGCTCCGACCACGCCCGCAAGCTGATCGCGATGATGCGCCAGCGCTTCGGGGGACACGCGGTCCATAAACGAACCTGACGCGGCGGCCGTGATACTGGTGGTGATGGGCGTCTCGGGCGCCGGCAAGAGCACCATCGGCCGCCTGCTCGCCGAGCGACTCGGCTGGCGCTTTCTCGACGCCGACGAATTCCACCCGCCGGAGAACGTCGCCAAGATGCGCGCCGGCACGCCCCTGACCGATGATGACCGCCGGCCCTGGCTTGAAAAATTGAATTCGATGTTGAGAAAGGAAACCGACGCCGTGCTGGCCTGCTCGGCTTTGAAGCGGATCTACCGGGACCGGCTCACCAGCGGATTACCCGAGTCGCAAATCGTTTTTCTGCGCGGCGACATCGAGCTGATTCGATCGAGGATGAAGCAGAGGCATCACAGATACATGCCGGCGTCGCTGCTCGAGAGCCAGTTCGCCACGCTCGAGCCCCCGGCAAAGGCCATCGAGGTCGACATCGGCGCCGCGCCGCAGGCCTGCGTCGACGCGATCCTCGTGCACCTGCGCTAGTCAGTCCCCGCGCGCCGTGCCCTCGCGGCGCGGGTCCACCGCGCCGCGCCAGCCGCCGGGCACGCGCTCGATGCCGTGCAACCCGCTGGCGAGCTGGACGGTTTCGACGGCATGATTTCGGCGTCTCAGTTCATCCAGGAAAGCCTCAAAGGCAGAATCTTTTTCGATCAACGTCGGCCCGTTGCGGGAGCCGAAATTGGGCAGCGCGACAGCCGACTGCAGGTCGAGCTTCCAGTCGAGCGCGCCGACCAGCGCCTTGGCGACGTAGTTGATGATGTTCGGCCCGCCGGGCGAGCCGAGCACCATCTCCAGGCGCTCGCCGGAAAACACCATGGTCGGCGCCATGCTGCTGCGCGGGCGCTTGCGCGGCGCGACCGCGTTGGGCAGCCCGGGGGAGAAATCGAAGTCGGTGAGCTCGTTGTTGAGCAGGAAGCCGCGCACCACGATGCGGCTGCCGAAGCTCGCCTCGATGGTGGTGGTCATCGACACCGCGTCGCCCGCCGCGTCGACGATCGACAGGTGGCTGGTGCCGAAGGCCTCCGGATCGCCCGCCGGCGCGAGACGCATGGAACGTCCGGTGATCAGTTTGGCCCTTTCATCCAGATATTTCTTCCCCAACAGCTTTTCTACAGGGACAAAGACGAATCCCGGATCACCCAGGTACCTTGCACGATCAGCGTAGGCGAGCCGCCCGGCCTCGCTGAAAAAATGCACGGCCGCGGCCGACTGCGGCGGCGCCACGGCGAACGCGGTGCGCTCGAGCAGGCCGAGGATCTGCAGCACGGCGACGCCGCCTGCGCTCGGCGGCCCCATCGAGCACACCCGCCAGCGGCGGTAGGGCCCGCACAGCGGCTCGCGCTCGAGCGCGCGATAGGACGCCAGGTCAGACTCGCTGAGGTCGCCGGGCCGCGCGTTCACGCGTACTACGCGCACGATGTCGGCGGCAATCGGCCCGCGGTAGAAGGCATCGGCGCCGCCTGCGGCAATCGCATGCAGCGTCACAGCGTATTCGGGATTCTTAAAAATCAATCCTTCCAAAAGTGGCGCGGCGTAATAGAGCTTCGCCGCCGCAGCGTCGTCCCGGAGGAAGCGCTCTTGCGAGAGCTGCGCGCGCAGGCGCGGCGAGACCGCGAAGCCCTCCTCCGCCAGCCGGATGGCATCCGCGAAGAGCGAGTTCCACGCCAGGCGGCCATGCCGCCGGTGTGCGAGCTCCAGCATGCGCAAGACGCCCGGCACACCCACGGAGCGGCCGCCGACCGCAGCCTCGTGAAACTCCATGGGCTGGTTCCGCTTCAGGAAACGGTCGGGACGCGCTGCCGCCGGCGCGGTCTCGCGGCCGTCGTAGCTGCGCAGCTTCCCTTCCTTTTCCGACCAGTGCAGCAGGAAGGCGCCGCCGCCGATGCCGGACGATTCCGGTTCGACCAGCCCGAGCACCAGTTGCACGGCGATCGCGGCGTCCACCGCCGAACCGCCGCGTTTCAGCACGCCGTAGCCGGCTTCCACCGCCAGCGGATGCGCCGCCGCGACCATGAAGCGCTGGGCGACGACTGAATCCCGCGCATCAGCGGTTGCCGCCAGGCAGAAAAAGATATTGGCGGCGAAAACCGCGCGGCAAACCCGCAAACGCACGCTAGTTGACCTCGTACTCGACCAACTCCGAATGCAAGGAGCGGATCGGCCCGCGCGGGCCTTTGTCGCTGTGCTCCCATTTGACCCAACGCTTGACCTGCGGCACGTACCAGATCACGGTGTGCGACGAGCCCGCCATGCTGCGGTCGAGCCGCTGGAACGTCCCGTCGACTTCGATCTTGAGGGCGCGGAACCTGCCCGCCGGCACGCGCACCTCCTCCCAGCCGATCACCTTCGCCGTGCGCTCGTGCTTGACGCGAAAGGCGCCCTTGTGCGGGGCCGTGTTCTCGTAGACCACCGGCCAGCTCGCGCCGACGGCGAGCGGGAATTTCAGCAGTCCCATGTGCGGGCTGATATTGCTGCCGTCGACGGAAGCGATGGCGTTCCACTCCGCGGTGTAGGTCTCGTCGACATCGTTGCCCTTGCGCGGCCGGTCGACCACCACCTGGATCACCTTGTCGTTGGCGAAAACGACCGTGTACTGCGCCTTGCCGCCGCCCCGCTGGCGCTCGTTATCGATTTGGCGATACACCCAGCGGTCGCCGGGCTTGACCGCGGGCTTCGCCACGAGGCCGTCCTGCGCGATGCAGGCGAACGACGCCGCGAAAAGCGCAATGCGGGCGAGCCGGCGCATCTACTGCACTTTGTATTCGACGAGTTCGTCGCTCGTCCAGTTGCCGCGGCCGCCGAAATTCCGGTCCTCGTATGTCGTCTTCACCCAGCGTTTCACCTGCGGTGCGTACCAGATCACGTTGTGCACGGTGCCCGAGGCGCTCACGTCCAGCCGCTGATAGGTTCCCTCGCCAACGATCTTCAAGGCCCTGAACGTGCCGGCCGGAACCGTTACGTCTTCCCAGCCGACGACGCGCATCTTGCGCTCATGCTTGACGCGAAAAGCTCCTCTGCGAGGAATCGTGTTCTCGAACATCGCCACGTAGCTAGCGCCCACCGCGAGAGGAAATTTGAGAAGACCGGAATTCGGTACAAAATTTCCACCGTCCCAGGTGGCAATCGAGTTCCATTCTGCCGTGTGCGTCTGGTCGACCTCGACGCGCCCGCTCGAAGCAATCACCACGCTCTGAATGATTGACTCGTTCGCGAAGTTGACGCGAACATCGAACGCCGCCATCGATCTCCCGCTCTCGAGGTCAATTCGGCGATAGGCCCAGAGGTCGCCCGGCTTGACCGTAGGACGCGCGACCGGGCCGTCGTCCTGGGCGGCGGCGAAAGGCGCGTGGGCTGCAAAAAGCAAAAGAGCGGCCACGGCCGCCCTTTTGCCAGACTGAAGAGTCCCATTCATACCATCAACGGCACGACGAGCAGTGCGACGATGTTGATGATCTTGATTAGCGGGTTGACCGCGGGGCCGGCGGTGTCCTTGTAGGGATCGCCCACTGTGTCGCCGGTCACCGCAGCCTTGTGCGCATCCGAGCCCTTGCCACCATGGTGGCCGTCTTCGATGTATTTCTTGGCGTTGTCCCAGGCGCCGCCGCCGGTGGACATGGAAATGGCGACGAACAGGCCGGTGACGATGGTGCCCATCAGCACGCCGCCGAGCGCCTGCGGCCCGAGGATCAGGCCGACCAGGATCGGTACCAGCACCGGCAGCAGCGACGGAATCATCATCTCCTTGATCGCCGCCTTGGTGAGCAGGTCGACCGCCACGCCGTACTGCGGCTTGGCGGTGCCAGCCATGATGCCGGGGATCTCCTTGAACTGCCGGCGCACCTCGATCACCACCGAACCGGCGGCGCGACCCACGGCTTCCATCGCCATGGCGCCGAAAAGATAGGGCACCAGGCCACCGATCAGCAGGCCGATGATCACCATGGGGGTGGAGAGGTCGAAAGTGATGCTTTTGCCCGCGGCTTCCAGCGCATGCGTGTAGTCCGCGAACAGCACCAGCGCGGCCAGTCCTGCCGAGCCGATGGCATAACCCTTGGTCACCGCCTTGGTGGTGTTGCCGACCGCGTCGAGCGGATCGGTGATCGCACGCACCGACTCGGGCAGATCCGCCATCTGCGCGATGCCGCCAGCGTTGTCGGTAATCGGCCCGTAAGCGTCCAGCGCCACGATGATGCCCGCCATCGACAGCATCGAAGTGGCGGCGATCGCGATGCCGTAAAGACCGGCGAGCGAATAGGACGCGCCGATCGCCACGCACACCGCCAGCACCGGCCAGGAGGTCGACTTCATCGACACGCCCAGCCCGGCGATGATGTTGGTGGCGTGCCCGGTGACGCTCGCCGCGGCGACATGCTGCACCGGCTTGAAGTCGGTGCCGGTGTAGTACTCGGTGATCCAGACCAGGAAGCCGGTGAGCGCCATGCCGACGACTGCCGTGCCGTACAGGTGCCAGATGGTGATCATTTTCATCGCGCCACCGACGTCGAAAGGCACGGTCTTCACCACGTCGCCCATGACGAGCATGGTGATCGGGATGAAGGCAATCAGGGCCACGACGCCGGCGACGATCAGGCCCTTGTAGAGCGCAGGCATGACGTTCTTGTCGCCCGGCCGCGCTTTGACGAACCAGGTGCCGATGATGGAGGCGATGATGGCAAAGCCGCCGATGACCAGCGGATAGATGAGC
>DASWEU010000192.1:0-5204 GCA_036394595.1 Burkholderiales bacterium
ACCGGGTAGTCGGAGCCGAAGAGGACCTTGTCCTTGAGGAGTGTGTTCGCGTACTGCACGAGGATCGGCGGGAAGTACTTCGGCGACCAGCCCGAGAGGTCGATGTAGACCTGCGGCTTGTGCGTCGCCACCGAGAGCGCCTCCTCCTGCCAGGGGAAGGACGGGTGCGCGAGGATGATCGGCATGTCGGGAAAGTCGACCGCGACGTCGTCGAGAAGCATCGGCTGCGCGTACTTGAGGCGCACGCCGCCGCCGCCGCGCGTGCCGGCGCCGACGCCGGTCTGGCCGGTGTGGAAGATCGCCGGCAGCTTCGCCTCGGCGATCGCCTCGTAGAGCGGATAGGCCAGGCGGTCATTGGGGCTGAATTCCTGCACCGAGGGATGAAACTTGAAGCCCTTCACGCCGTATTCCTTGATCAGCTTTTTCGCCAGGCGAACGCCGGTCTTGCCGCGGTGCGGATCGACGCTCGCGAACGGGATCGCGACGTCGGCATGCTGGTGCGCGAGTTCCGCGACCTCCTCGTTCGTGATTTTTTTTGTTTCTTTGGGTGAATCCACTGAAAACACGACGAAGCCCATCTTGAGCTTGCGGTACATCTCCGCCATTTCCGGCACGGTCTGGTGCTGCGGCTGGTAGCGGAAATAGCGCCCCATCGCCTCCTGCGACTCGGAGGGCGCATCGCCCACCTGCAGCGCCGACTTCCAGGCGTGGGTGTGGACGTCGATGGCGACGAGATTCTCAAGATCCATAGAGCTCCTCGACCAGCTGGTGCCGGCGTTTCAGGACCGCTTTCTGATTGATGGTGCCCTTGTCGGTCACTTCGCCGGCGTCGAGCGATGGCGGCTCCTCCAGCACTAGGACCCGGGCGATGCGATTGGAGCTGCCGGTGCTTTGGAGGGTCTTCATCAGATTTTCGAATTTTTCTGTCAAAAATTCAGGAGAAGGAAAGACCAGTGCAGCGAGTTCATTTCTCCCCTCGCCCGCGATCACCACGTCGCGCACCAGCGGAGCGCAGTGCTCGATGAATTTCGCGCGCAGCGGGCCGACGTTGACCCAGGTGCCGCTCGACAGCTTGAAGTCCTCGGCAATGCGGCCGCGAAACAGCAGCCCGGCCTGCGGCTTGCGCTCGTCGGCGAGGGCGAACGAATCGCCCAGCCGGTACCAGCCCTCCTCGTCGAAGGCCTGCGCGGTGAGCTCGGGCTGGCGCCAGTAGCCCGGCGTGATGTGCGGCCCCTTGACGCGCGCCTCGTACTTGTCGCCGAGCGGCACCAGCTTGATCTCGCCCCCGGGTGGCGGCACGCCCATGTTGGTCGCATCGCCCGTCTCCCACATGCGGCCCATCGCGTACGGCGCGGTCTCGGTCGAGCCGAGACCGGTGAGAAACGGCACCGTCTCGCCGCAGGTGTCGTAGGCGAGTTCCTTGTATGCATCGTAGACATGCTGGGCGATCGCGGCGCCCGCGAACCACAGGACCTTCAGGCGGCTGAAGAAATTTTTTCTTAGCCCTGAATCATTTCTAAGATAAGGCAACAGCGCTTCGTAACCTCTTGGTACGTTGAAATACCAGTTCGGCGCGACTTCGCGCAGGTTCGCCACCGTCCTCTCGATCAGCCCGGGCAGCGGCTTGCCTTCGTCGATGTAACAGGTGCCGCCGTTGTAGATCACCAGGCCGAAATCGTGGCTGCCCGCCGCGGTGTGGTGCCAGGGCGCCCAGTCGAGGATCACCGGCGGCTCGTCCTGGAAGAACGCGAACATGGTGGAGATCATGGCCTGGTTCGAGCACCACATGCGCTGCGTGTTGATCACCGCCTTCGGCATCCCGGTGGAGCCGGAGGTGAAGAGGAACTTGACGATGCTGTCCGGCCCGACTTTTGCGTGCGCGGCGTCTACATTGCGCGGTTCTGCCATGGGCAGTTGATGCAGTACTTCGATGCTGGTCGGCACTGCGGCTTTTATTGCAGACAAGAATTTCTGATCAGAGGCAAAAACCAACCCCGGGGTGAGCAGGTCGATGACGTACTTGAGCTTGGAGTGGTCCTGCGAAAGCAGCGAATAGGCGGGCGACACCGGCGCATACGGGATCCCGGCGTAGAGCGCGCCGATATGCACCAAGGCGTGCTCGATATCGTTGCCCGAGAGCACCGCGACCGGCCGCTCGGCCGAGAGCTTGCGGTCAAGCAACGCCTGCGCCACGCGCTTGCCCGTCCGCACCGCATCGCCGTAGGTCAGGGTGCGCCACTGCGCTCCCGCACGCTGCGCGAACAGCACGCGCTCCGGCGCTTGCTGCGCCCAGAAGTCGAGGCGTTCCGTGATCTTCCCCGGATAGGTCCCCAGCGCATGCGGCGAGCGCAGCACGAGCGTGCCGTCCGTGCGGCGCTCGGCCACCGCCTCGGTCGGGCCCAGGCGCACGCGGCGGGCGGGGCGATTCATTGCCTTAGAATACCGGACTCGAGGAGGAGGAGAACCATGAAACGCCGCCAGTTCAATCAGGCGATTGCCGCTACGGTCGCCTCGCTTGGGTTTCCAGGTCTTGTAAAAGCACAAAGCCCGAAGCTCAAGGTCGGCGTAATCCTGCCGCGCTCAGGCTACCTGGGCTTCATCGGCCAGTCGTGCCAGAAGGGCGCCGACCTGGCGCCCGGCGTGATCCGCGACATGCTCGGCGTCGACATCGAGCTGATGAACGCCGACTTCGAGTCCAACGTCGACACCGCGCGCACGCGCGCCGAGCGCTTGATCCAGGAAGGCGCCAACGTCATCGTCGGCCCCTTCGACTCGGGCGCCGCCGCGGCCATCGCCCAGGTCGCCGAGCAGCGCGGCGTGCCCTTCGTCATCAATATCGCCGCCGCCCCGCAGATCACCGAGCAGGGCTACAAGTTCGTGTTCCGCAATTTCCAGACCGCGCCCGACATCGTGCGCGAGGGCCTGGCGCTGATCGGCGACCTGTTCCGCGCCACCAACACGATCCCGCGCACCGCGGTATTCATGCACGTCAACGACACCTTCGGCCAGGCGATGGCCAAGGGCATCGGCGCCTTCATGCCGCGCCTGACGCAGCTGCCGTTCAAGATCGTCGACACCATCGCCTACGACCCGGCGGCCAAGGACCTGACCGTCGAGGTGTCGAAGGCGAAAGCGGCCAACGCCGACTTCCTCCTCCTGGTCTGCCGCCTCAACGACGCCATCATCCTGCGCCGCGAGATGGTCAAGCAGCGCTGGCAGCCGATGGGCATCGTCAGCCCGGGCTCGCCCGGCATGTACGAGGAGCAGTACTTCAAGACGCTCGGCAAGCTCTCCGAGCACTCGATCTCCAACGTGCCCTGGTACAACCCCAAGGCGAACCTCACCAAGGTGGTGGAGAAGGCCTTCCTCAAGCAGAACCCGAAGGACAAGCTGGTGTTTCACGGTCTGAACGCCGGCTTCACCTTCGAGGCCGTCCTGATCGCCGCCGATGCCTTCAAGCGCGCGCGCTCCACCGACCCGAAGACGCTGGCCGAAGCCATCCGCCAGACCAACATCACCGACAAGATGTCGCTCGGCGGCCCGATCAAGTTCAACGCCAAGGGCCAGGTCGAAGGCATCGGCTCGGCCTGCGTGCAGAACCTGAACCTGCTGCCGACCGTGGTGCTGCCCGCGAGCGCGGCGACCGCGAAGCCGGTATTCCCGGTGCCGGGCTACCAAAAAGCCTAGTTGGGCTTTGATCTCGTAGCAAACGTCGTCATCGCCGGGGTCCTGACGGGCCTCGTCTATGGCCTGATGGCCCTCGGGTTGTCGGTCATCTTCGGCGTGGTGCGGGTGGTGAATTTCGCCCACGGCGAGATGATGACCATCGCGATGTATGCGGCGACGGTGCTGTTCGCGGCGCTCAAGCTCGATCCCTTCCTCTGCATCGTGCCGGTGGCGGCGGCGTTCTTCGTCTTCGGCTACGCGCTGCAGTCCGCGCTCATCAATCCCTTTGTCACGCGGCCCGAGCATTCGCAGTTCATGCTGCTGGTGGCGGTGGCGATCATCCTGGTGAACGCGCTGCTGATGATGTTCGGGCCCGACGCGCGCAACGTGCAAGTCGACTACCAGCTCGAGTCCTTCGAGATCGGCAGGATCCTGATCGACAAGGCGCGCCTGTACGCGGCGGCGGCGGCTGTCGTCACTGCCGTGGGGTTGTTTTTATTCTTCAAGAAAACAGCCACCGGAAAAGCCATCCGCGCCTGCGCCGACAACTACCTCGGCGCCAAGGTCGTCGGCCTGAACGTCAAAAAGTACTACGCCCTCACCTTCGGCCTCGGCTGCGTCTGCGTCGCGATCGCCGGCTGCGTGATGGTGCTGCTGGTCGACGTCACGCCGCCGCTCGGCCCGGCCTACACCCTGCTCGCCTTCGTCATCGTCATCGTCGGCGGCCTCGGCTCGATGGGCGGCGCGCTGCTCGGCGGCATCCTGATCGGCGTTTCGGAAGCGCTCGCCGGCCTGTTCCTCGCGCCCTCGGCCAAGAGCATGGTCAGCTTCGGCCTGCTGATTCTGGTACTGCTGTTCCGGCCGCAGGGATTGCTGGGAAAACGATCTTGAAGAAGGAATTTCTCTACCTGGGAATGCTGGCCATTCTGCTGCTTGCGCTGCCGTGGTTCGCCGGTCCCTACGCCCTCTCTGTCGCCACGCTGATCCTCTACCTTGCCTACACCGGCCAGGCGTGGAACGTGATGATGGGCTTTGCCGGCCAGCTCTCGCTCGGCCATTCGCTCTACGTCGGCGTTGGCGCGTACGTTGCGGGCGGATTGTTCTTCCACTTCGGGCTCGGGCCGTGGGCCGGTCTGTGGGCAGCGATGCTGGTCTGCGTCGCCTTCGGCCTGGTGATCGGCTTCCTTGCCTTCCGCTTCGGCATCTCGGGCGTCTACTTCGCCCTGCTGACCATCGCCTTCGCCGAATTCACGCGCATCGGCTTCGATCACTTGGACTGGACCAACGGCCCGGGCGGCATGTTCCTCAAGGTGGCCCAGCGCGACGCCTGGGACCTGCTGAATTTCCGCGGGCCGCCGCTCATGTATTACTACGCGATGCTCGCCCTTACTTCCTTCGCTTTCATCCTTTGTTATTTTTTATTGAAATCAAAAGCGGGTTACTACTGGCAGGCAATCCGGGAGAATGAAGAAGCCGCACAGGCGCTCGGCATCAATACCTTCCGCTGGAAAATGCTGGCGGTGGCGATCAGCGCCGCC
>DASWEU010000193.1:0-43027 GCA_036394595.1 Burkholderiales bacterium
CCGCCCGCCTCGTCCTCCGGCGCGCGCTCGAGAACCAGGATGCGCTTTTTTGTTTCGGCAGCGGCGAGCGCCGCGCACAGCGCCGCGTTGCCGCCGCCCACCACCACCACGTCGTAGCTGTTCGCCATTGTTCGAGCGCTACTTTAATGGGTTATCCGCGCGGGTGGTGCTTGGCGTGCAGCAGCTTCATCCGCTCGCGCGCCACGTGCGTGTAGATCTGGGTGGTGGAGATATCGGCGTGGCCGAGCAGCATCTGCACCACGCGCAGGTCAGCGCCGTGATTAATGAGGTGCGTGGCGAAGGCATGGCGCAGGACGTGCGGCGAGAGCTTCTTGGCCGGGATCGCCCGCTTGCCGTAGCGGCGCAGCAGCTGCCAGAAAGCCTGGCGCGTCATGCCGGCGCGGTGCGAGCTGAGAAACAGCGCGTCGGAAGCCGATTTTTCTCTCGCCGCCAGGTATTGCGAGATCCAGGACACCGCTTCCTCGCCCAGCGGCACCAGGCGCTCCTTCGAGCCCTTGCCGAGGACGCGCACCACGCCGGCATCGAGGTTGGCCTCGAAGAGCTTGAGCGCCACCAGCTCCGACACGCGCACGCCGGTGGCGTACAGCGTCTCGAGCATGGCGCGATCGCGCAGCCCGCGCGGCGTGCCGGTGTCGGGAGCGGCGAGCAGCGCCTCGACATCGGCCTCCGACAGCGTGCTCGGAAAGCGCGGCACGCGCTTGGGCGGATCGAGCTTGAGACTCGGGTCAGCCGCCACGCGCCGCTCGCGCAGGCAGTACTGGTAGAAGCGCTTCAGCGTCGAGACGCGCCGCGCCGCGCTCGAAGCCTTGCCCTTCCGCGAGGCAAGGAAGGCAAACAGATCTTTTTCTTCCGCCTGTTGAAGATCCCTATCCAAGAAGAGCGCAAATTGCGAAAGATCGGCGCGGTACGACGAGATGGTGTTCTTCGACAGGCCGTCCTCGAGCCACAGCGCGTCGGTGAACGCGTCGAGCAGCGACGCGTTCTCGCGCGTCAGGGGCGCAGCGCGAATTCTTCCGGACGGATTTCGTGCGCGAGCAGCCAACGCTTGACCTCGATCAGGTAGCCATCGGTCGTATGGGAAAAGCCGCCAACGCCGTCGGCCGCGACCACGCGATGGCAGGGGATGACTATCGGCAGGCGGTTGTCGCCACAGGCCTGGCCGACTGCGCGGGCGGTTTCGAAGCCCCCGTCCCCCAGCTCGCGCGCCAGCTCGCCATAGGTGCGCGTCTTGCCGCGAGGTATCGCGCACATGGCGGCCCAGACGCTACGCTGGAAGGCGCTGCCTTCGATTTGCAGTGGCAGGTCGAATGTGGCATCGGGGTCCTCGCGATAGCGCTCGAGTTGGCGGGCCGCCCTTTCCGCCAGGGGATTTTTTGCCGCCACCGTTGCCGCGTTGAGCGGCAGATAGCGAATTCCGACCACGCGCCCGTCGCGCGTGGCCACCGCGACTTTCATCTTCGGAAAATCGACCGTTACGTCGTACACAGTTTCTCGATCTGCGCCAGCAGGTCGTCCGGCACCTCGATGCCGTCCCTGGATTTTTTTTCTGATAAGAATCTTCTTGATCCTGGCAGCCGCACGCCGTCATCCTTGAGCATCGCCGCGACCACCGTCTCCACGCGCTCGTAGAAGCGGTCCATGCCGGCGAGCGCCGAGGGGTCGATGGCGATGAAGGCCTGGCCGATGCGCGGCTTGTTGCCTTCTTCCGAAAAAAACGAATCGGCTTCCGGGCCGATGGCGGCGCCGGTGAGCGCGGCGCAGATCAGCTCGAACATCAGCGCCAGCATGGCGCCCTTGGCGCCGCCCACCGGGAACAGGCTGCCATGCTCAATTGCCTCTTTGGGGTCGGTCGTGGGTTTTCCGTTACGGTCGAGCGCCCAGCCTTCCGGAATCTTCTCGCCCTTGCGCATCGCCATCATGATCTTGCCGCGCACCACGGTAGTGAGGGCAAGGTCTACGACGATTGGTTGATTGTCTTTTCTTGGAAAAACACCTGCAACCGGGTCGGTGCCGAAGAGGGCCTTTGTCCCGCCCCAGGCCGGGATGGCGGCCGGTGAATTGGTGAAGGCGAAGCCAACCATGCCCGCCGCCGCCACCGGCAGGAGGTGGATGCCGAGCACGCCGACATGAGCGCTGTTGGTGATGCCGGCAAAGCCGATGCCACTGCGGCGCGCGCGCTGGATGACTTCCTGCACTGCCCATTCCACCGCGACGTAGGGCAGCCCGTCGCGGTTGTCGATCAGGCAGGCGCCGCCGCGCTCGGACAGCATCGCCGGCTGCGCCGTGCCCTCGGCGCGGCCGCGCCGCAGCATGCCGCAATAAAAAGGTACGCGCGACATGCCGTGGGTCGGCAGCCCCTGTTCCTCAGCGCGAACCAGGTGGCGCGCCGCCGCTTCGGCCATGCCATCATGCGCCCCGGCGTGCTGCAGAGCCGTCAGTGCCATCTGGTAAAGCGACTGCGCGTCTTTCTTCACAGCGAGGATTCTAACCATGGGCAAGATGATTGAACTCACGGCGTCCGACGGCCATAAATTCGCCGCCTGGCGCGCCGACCCCGTGGGCAAGCCGCGCGGCGGCATCGTCGTGATCCAGGAAATCTTCGGCCTTAACAGCCATGTCAAATCGGTGGCCGACGGCTACGCGACTGATGGCTACCTCGCCATCGCGCCGGCCATGTTCGACCGCGTGCAGCGCGGCTTCGACGTCGGCTACCAGGCCGGGGACATCGCCAAAGGCCGGGAAGTGCGCGGCAAGGTGACCAACGACATGGCGCTGAAGGACGCCG
Organism: Burkholderiales bacterium; assembly: GCA_036394595.1. Classification (GTDB taxonomy): domain Bacteria; phylum Pseudomonadota; class Gammaproteobacteria; order Burkholderiales; family SG8-39; genus SCGC-AG-212-J23. The sequence goes on from DASWEU010000193.1 coordinate 2,807, forward strand.
AGGCCGCGATCAAGGCGGCGGCCGCCGCCGGCAAGGTCGGCATCGTTGGCTACTGCTGGGGCGGGCTGATCACCTGGCTCGCGGCGGCGAAGCTTTCCGGTCTCGCCGCGGCGGTGCCCTACTATGGCGGCGGCATCCTCGACAACGCCGGCCTCGAGCCGAAGGTCCCGCTGATGGGCCACTTCGGCGAGCGCGACGCGCACATTCCCGTCGACGGCGTGCGCAAGCTCGCCGCGCAGCACAAGAAGCACCAGATCTTCATCTACGCTGCCGACCACGGCTTCAATTGCGACCAGCGCGGCTCCTACGACGCCTCGGCCGCCGGGCAGGCGCGCGACCGGACCCTAGCCTTCTTCCGCCAGCATATCGGCTGATTTTCCGAGCAGCGCGCGGCGCAAACGGTTCTTGAGCAGTACGCCGTCGTGCGGCGGCAGCACGAGAGGCAGCTTTTCGTCGGCGACCTTGATGTCCGCGAAGATGGGGCCGGCGCGCTGGTGAATGTCTTTTTGCAGTTTCAGGATATCGCTCTTTTTTCTTAAAGTTCGAGAAAAACCGAATCCGCAGGCTTTCGCCACCGCGGAAAGATCCACGCCGTGCGCCGTATGGGTGGCCTGCATGCCGGTCTCGCCGTAGCGCTCGTTGTCGATCACCACGATGGAGAGATTGGGGGGCCGCTGCACGCCGATCGTGGCGAGCGCACCGAGGCCCATCAGCATTTCGCCATCGCCGGTGATCACCAGCACGCGGCGGCGCGGCTGCGCCAGCGCGAGCCCCAGGCCGATCATCGCCGCCTGGCCCATCGCGCCCCAGGTCGGGAAACTGAGCGGCGAATCGCCCGCGGCGGTGATGTCCCAGGCGGTCGAGCCCAGGCCGGCGACGACTAAGAGGTTATTCCTGTCTTTTAACAGGGAGGCCACGACTTCTCTGCGCCGCAGGCTCGCCTTCATTGATTTCTCTGCTCCTGGAAGCTCTTGATGCCGATGACGCGCTGAGCGATCAGCACGGCGACGGCGGAACCGTCGCGATAAACGTTATCCAAGGCCTTTCTGGTTAAAACCGAAATGCTGTTTTCATTCTCGGCTCGCCATACCTCTACGCCCATGGTCTGTAGCACCACCGGCGTGCCTTCGCCCATCGGCACCTGCCAGGGATTGAACTCGCCCGCCTCGCCGCGCATGGTGATGATCATCGCCAGCGGAAAGCGGCAGACCTTCACCATGCCGAGCACGTTGACGATGTTGCCGACGCCGCTCGACTGCATCAGCAGCACGCTGCGCTTGCCGCCGAGCCAGGCGCCGGCGGCGAGGCCGATGCCATCCTCCTCGGTGGTGAGCGGCACCGCGCGCAGCCGCTGGTCGGCGTGGCACAGCTCGATCAGGCGCTTGTGGCCGGCGTCAGGCACGTAGCCGACGACGCGCACGCGCGCGGCGATCAGTTCGGCGTGAATTTCCTCAGGAAACGGCACGCGGCTTGTAGTAGACCTGCAGCAGCACGACCACGGCCACCATGCCGAAGCCGATCAGGTCGAACAGCGCCTTCGGATAGACCAGCAGGAAACCGGCGACGACCAGCATCCAGCGCTCGACGAACGTGGTGCGCCGCAGGAGCCAACCCTGCAAGCCGCCGGCGAGCGCCGCGATGCCGATCGCCGCGGTAAACGTGACCAGCGCGATCGAGCCCCAGTCGGCGCCGGCCAGCGTCTTCATCGAACCCGTCAGCAGCAGCCCGGTGCCGCTCGGGTCGAGCACGAACATGAACGGCACGAGGAAGGCGGGAGCCGTGTATTTCCAGCATTGCAGCGTCGTCTTGTACGGATCGCCGCCGGTGATCGCGGCGGCGGCAAACGGCGACAGCGCCGTCGGCGGCGAGACTTCCGACAGCACCGCGTAGTAGAAGATGAACATGTGCGCGGCGAACTCCGGTACCTGGAGCGCGATCAGCGCCGGCGCGGCGATCACCGCGCAGATGATGTAGCTCGCCGTCACCGGCACCGCCAGCCCGACGATCCAGACGATGAGCGAGGTGTAGATCGCAGTGAGCAGCAGCGAATTGCCGGCGTAGGCCAGCACGATCGAGCTGAACTTGAGCCCCAGGCCGGTGAGCGTCACCACGCCGACGATAATCCCCGCGCCGGCGCAGGTTGCTGCCACGTTGAGCACGGCGCGCGAGCCGCCGTCCAGCGCCTTGATCAGCCCGGAGCCCGCGATGCCGCGCCAGAGGGAGGTTTTTCCCTGGAAAAAATCATAGGAAACGAGCGCGCAGTCCCGGTGCAGGAAGCTGGTGACGAGCGCCACGACGGTCGCCCAGAACACCGACAACTCGGGCGAAAAACCCATCAACATGAAGGCGACGATGGAAACCAGGGACAGGAAATGGAACCAGTATTTCTTGGTCAGGCTCCAGGCCGACTCGACCTGCTCGAACAGCACGTCCTTCATGCCGAACTTGCGCACGTCGATCTCGACCATGATGAATAGCGCGAGGTAGTAGAGGCAGGTCGGGATCGTCGCCATCAGCACGACGTCCAGATACGAGATCTTGAGAAACTCCGCGATGATGAACGCCGCCGCGCCCAGCACCGGCGGCGAAATGATCGCGCCGAGGCCTCCGGCGGCCAGCAGACCGCCGGCCTCGTCCTTGCTGTAGCCGACCTTCGCCAGCATCGGCGCGGCGACCGCGCCGAGCGTCACCGTCGTCGCCACGCCCGAACCCGAAGGGCCGCCGAGCAGGAACGAGGCCAGCGTCACCGTGCGCCCGGCGCTGGTCGGCTTGCCCCCCATTGCCGCGAACGAGAAGTCGATGTAGAACTTGCCGGCGCCCGAAAACTGCAGGAACGCGCCATAGATCGTGAACAGGATGATCAGCGTGGAGGAAACGCTGATCGCCGTACCGTAGATGCCTTCCAGCGTCATGTACATGTGGCCGACCAGGCGCGGAATTTCGTAGTCCTTGTGCGTCCAGGGCGCCGGCAGGATTTCACCGAAGAACGCATAAAGCAAAAAGCACACCGTGACGAACGGCAGGATCCAGCCGGTGGTGCGCCGCATCGCTTCCAGGATCAGCAGCACCAGCGCGACGCCGAAAGCGATGTCCCAGTCGGTCGGCAGGATCGAGCGATCGAAGAACTCGTCGCCGCCCGCGATCAGGTAGACGGTGGTGGCCACGCCCGCCGCCGCCAGCAGCCAGTCCCACCACATGACCCGATGCCGGAATCGTTTGGCGACGGGGAAGATCAGGTACGACAGGAACAGCACGAAGGCGAGGTGAATCGCGCGCAAATGCTCGGGCCGCACGATCGCGTACGCAGTGTAGAGATGAAACAGCGACATCGCGACCGCCACCGCGGTAACGAAGGCAGCGAGCCAGCCCGAGAGCTTGTTCTGGACGCCCTCTTCCCGCTCGATCATCTGCTCGGCACGCTGCAGCGCTTCCGCGCTGATTTCCGCCGCGGGCTGGTGCAGCAGCGTGACGTCTTCGCTCATCGCTCCCCCTGAAACGAAAAACCCCGCCAGCGGGCTGGACGGGGCTCCGGCAACACGGACCTCAGTTGATCTTGATGCCCTTTTCCGCGAAATACCGGATCGCGCCGGGATGCCAGGGAATCGACGAGGCCGCAGTCTTCTGGTTCTCGAGCTTGATGTTCTCGGCTTCCTTGTGCACCCGGATCAACTCGTCGCGATGGTCGAACATCGCCTTGACGATGTTGTAGGCCTGCTTGTCGTCCATGCTCTGGTGCGCGACCAGCAGGTTCATCACCGTGGCCTGGCGGTTGTCGGCGGCCATGCCCTTGTAGACGTCCTTGCCGATGGTGTCCCGCACGTACAGGTTGCCGTATTTCTTGTTCATTGCCGGCACCAGGTCGGCATGGTCGATCATCTGGATCGTCACACCGGGCGAATTCGCGAGGTCCGTGATCGCCGCGGTGGGCAGCCCGCCGACCCAGAAGAAGGCGTCGATCTTGCGGTCCTTCAGCGCGTTGACCGATTCGGCGACGCCGAGGCGCTCGCGTTTTATGTCCTTGTCCTTGTCGAGCTTCGCCGCCTCGATGACGCGGAACGCCATCACCTCGGTGGCGCTGCCGCCCGAGCCGGTGGACACGCGCTTGCCCTTCAGGTCGGCCATTTTCTTGATGCCGGTGGCTGTGATCGACACCACGTGCATGCGATTGGGATACAGCACCATCAGCGTGCGCACCGGGACCGGCTTGCCGGTGAACTTGTCCTCGCCCTTGTACGCATCGAGAGTGGCGTCGGCCATGGTCAACGCGATGTAGGGCTTGCCGGTGCCGATGAGTTGCAGGTTGGCGACCGAGCCACCGGTCACCTCGGCGGTCGCCTGCATGCCCGATACGTACTTGGAAAGCACCGCCGCCATGCCGCCGCCGAGCGGGTAATAGACGCCGCCAGTGCCGCCGGTCGCGATCGAGATGTTCTGCGCGTACGCGCCGCACGCGATAGCGCAAAGCGCGACGATCCTGATGATGAATTTCATCCTCTCCTCCTATTATCTATTTGAGCGAATTCTAGCGTTTTCAGCCGCCGAGCAAGGCCTTCTTCAAATCTTCCTGCACCGGCCGTTCGCCGAGCCAGATGCGCAGCAGTGCGCGGTAGAAATCGTCGCCGGCAATCGGCGCGCCAGCCGGCTTGCCGTCGATCACGACCTGCGTCGCGCTTGCGGTCCAGTCGAGGTCGATCGCCATGCCCTTCTTCGCCTGCTTGATGGCGAGGATCACCTCGCCGAGCTGCTTGACGCGCGGCTCGAGCGCCTGCGCGTCGGCGGCGCTGTGGTTCTCCTTGATGCCGAGCGCGAGCGCCTCGATGAAATCGTCGGCGTCGACATCGCGCAGCATGCGGATGGCGACGCGCTTCGGGCCGGGCTGGGCCAGCAGATCGGCCTTGCGATCGGCGACGTACAGGCCGATGGCGTAGACCTGGAAGAAGAGCTTCTTCCTCAGCCCGGCGCCGGTCAGCGCGAGCTCGGCGCCGCCGACGCGAACCTGGTCTTCGATTTTTACGCCGGCGACTTCCGCCGCGAATGCCGGAAGCGTGACGCTCAGAAGAATTGTCAAAAGAATTTTTTGCACTTCAAGCGCTCTCATAGAGACGCGTTAACACAAACTCGCGATGTCCAAGAGCCTCGGCTGCCGTAAGGCGGCCGTTGGCGGTGCGGAACATGCACTCGAGGAGCTTGTCGCCCGCCTGATCTGGATTTAGTTCCTTTCTTAATAAACCAGAAACGTCTACATCGACATGCTCGGACATCGTTCGCACCGTTCTAGGGTTGGCACACAACTTGATCACCGGCAGGATCGGGTTGCCGATGACGTTGCCCTGGCCGGTGGGAAAGAAATGCACCACGTAGCCGGCGGCGGCGCACAGCGTCACCATCTCGGCGGCGGCCGAGGACGAATCCATGAACCACAGGCCCGGGCCGCTCGGCGCCTCGGCCTTGTCGAGCACGCCGTCGACCAGGCACTTGCGGCCGATCTTCTGGATGTTGCCGAGCGCCTTCTCCTCGATGGTGGTGAGGCCGCCGGCGATGTTGCCCTTGGTGGGCTGCGAATCCATCAGATCGGTGGTTTTGTGGCGGTTGATGACCTCCTGATAGCGGTCGAAGACGAACTGGAATTTCTTCCTCACCTCGTCGTTGCGGCAACGCGCGGCGACCAGGTGCTCGCCGCCTGTCAGCTCTGTAGTCTCGCCAAATACCAGCGTCACCCCGTGCGGGTAGAGCTTGTCGAAGGCGTTGCCCACCGTGGGATTGGCGCCGCAGCCTGAGGTGGTGTCGGATTCGCCGCACTTGGTGGACACCCACAGCTCCTTGAGCGGCCGCTCCTCGCGGCGCAGCTCGCTTGCGCCCTGCAGGTATTCGCGCGCCTTCTGCGAGGCGCGGCGGATGGTCTCGTGATCGCCGTGCCCCTCGATGCCGAAGTAGGACACGGGCTTGCCGGTGGCGCCGATGCCGTCGGCGACCTTCTTCGCCCAGCCGTCCTCGATGCCGATGACGACGACCGCAGCGACATTCGGGTTCGCGCCGGTGCCGATCAGCGTGCGGAAATGCAGCTCGAGGTCGGCGCCGAATTGCAGCCGCCCATAGGGGTGCGGCAGCGCGAGCACGCCCTTGATGTTGTTTTCCACCGCCTGCGCGGCGGCGTTGGAGAGGTCGTCAACCGGCAGGATGACGACATGGTTGCGCACGCCCACTCTGCCATTCGCCCTCTTGAAACCGAAAAAAGTGGATTGCGAAAGATTCATGGTTACCAGCGCTTGGTCTTGACGTTGTGCACGTGCAGGTGCTCGCCCTTGCGGATCGGCTGCACCACTTTGCCGATGTCGACGCCGTACTTGATCACCGTGTCGCCCACCTGGTAATCGCGCAGCGCCAGCTTGTGGCCCATCGGAATGTCGCTCTTCGCGGTGACCTCGAGGTCCTTGTCGTCCTCCATGATCCAGCCCTGGAGCGCCTGGCCGGCCTTGATGCCTTCCACCACGACGACGCCGACGCCGTCGCCTTCCTCGTGGACAACGAAATGAATCATGGGGCGTTATTCTATTCGCATGTTTACCCGCCGCCGGTTCCTCCAGAGCGTTGGCGTCCTTGCAGTTTCGTCGCCGGCACGGGGGCAGACTTATCCGTTCGCTCTCGGCGTCGCCTCCGGTTATCCGTCGCCGACCGGCATCGTGCTGTGGACGCGGCTCCTCGGCGCGCTCGGTGACGCAACGGTTCCGGTGGGCTGGGAAATCGCGGATGACGAATCGATGCGAACCATCGTCTCGTCCGGAACCATGGCAGCCGAGCCCGCCTGGGCCCATTCCGTCCACGTGGAAGTCGACGGTCTGCAGCCGGACCGCTGGTACTGGTATCGCTTCAGCGCGCGCGCCGCGCGCAGCGCGGTCGGCCGAACGCGCACGTCACCCGCGGCGCACGCACGGGCGCAGCGCCTGCGCTTCGCCTTCGCCTCGTGCCAGCAATACGAGCAAGGCTACTTCGGCGCCTACCGCCACGTCGTCGCCGACCAGCCGGACCTGGTGGCTTTTCTCGGCGACTACATCTATGAGTCGAACTGGGGCAGGGAACTGGTGAGAAGCCATGACGCGCCCGAGCCCTACACGCTCGAGGAGTATCGCGCCCGCTATGCGCTCTATAAGAGCGACCCCGATTTGCAGGCGGCGCACGCCGCCTGCCCCTGGATCTTCACGTGGGACGACCACGAGGTGGATAACGATTACGCCGACGACCGGCCCGAAGACGGCATGGAGCGCGCGCCGTTCCTCGAGCGGCGCGCCGCCGCTTACCGCGCCTACTACGAACACCAGCCGCTTCCATTGCGCATGCGGCCGGACGGCCCGCGCATGCGCATCCATACGCAGCTCGGCTGGGGCGCGCTGGCGCGCTTTTATCTGCTCGACTGCCGCCAGTACCGCTCGTGGCAGGCCTGCCCGCGCCCCGGCCGTCGCGGCGGCTCGAATACCGTGGACATCGAGGCCTGCCCGCGGCTCGCCGCGCCGGGACGCACCATGCTCGGACGCCGGCAGGAGCGCTGGCTCGACGGCGCACTTGCCGACTCGCGCGCCGCGTGGAACATCCTCGGGCAAACCACGCTGATGGCGCAGCTCGACCAGAAGCCCGGCCCGGGCCGCATGGCCTGGACCGATGGCTGGGACGGCTATCCGGCGGCGCGCTCACGGCTTCTTTCGTCTTTTCAAAAGTGCAGGGTTTCCAATCCAGTCGTCATTGGCGGAGACGTCCATTCCTTTAACGTCGCCGACCTGAAAGCCGACTTCGACGATCCGGCATCGCCCGTGGTGGCGAGCGAGTTCGTCGGCACTTCGATCACCTCGCAGGCCTGGCCGCCGGAACGCCTTGCTGCGCTGCTGCCCGACAATCCGCACCTCAAGTTCGCCGACGGCCGCTATCGCGGTTACGTGCGGGTCGAGCTCGCCCCCGCAAAGTGGCGCGCAGATCTGCGCGCCATGGAATCAGTGCGCACGCGAGACGCCGCGTGCAACACCCTCGCGAGTTTCGCGGTCGAAAACGGGAAACCTGGACCGCTAAAGATCTAGCGGCACTTCAGGTTGGCGGTGGGATCTTGCAGCGGCTTGCTGCAATCCTGCTCGAGCACCTTGCGCTTCGGGTCGAGCGGCGCCGGCGCCGGCGGATTGCCGAATTCGTAGATCGAGGAAAAGCTCGGAAACGGGTGCGGATCGCGCGAGTACTCCACCGCGGAGTACCCGACCATGCCGACCAGCAGCGCGTCGGCAACCGGCGTGCTGCTCGAGCAACCGGCAAGAAGTACCAGAGCAACCGCGATGGCGAGTTTTCTCATGGCTGGCAGTTTACGCCTTTGCGCAGGCTCGGCTCAGGCGGTCGTTCACCGCTGCCCATTCCGGGGACGCCGGCGGCGCCTCGACCAGGATCAATGCGCAGGCCGCGCCATCGAGCTCGCGCAGCGCCGCGTAGAGCTTCTGCGCGTAGGCCTGCGGCTCGCGCGGCATGCGCAGCCAGAAGTCCACGCGCTCGTCCGGGCGGGAAAACGCCAGCACCGCAACGCGGTCCTTCAACCGCGCAATTTCCCGATCGAGACCGTGCGTGGGCACCAGCCGGGCGGGAGTGCGCGGCGCGTAATGCTGCTCCAGGCCGCCAGAGTGGCGCGGGGAGGATTTTTGTTTTTCCTGAAGGGAAATGATTTTTTCGACTGCGGACCGGGAAATGCCGCCCGGCCGCAGAAGGACTGCCTCCTCACCCGACAGATCGACGATGGTCGACTCGATGCCGACCTCGCTCGGTCCACCGTCGAGCACCAGGTCGACGTCGGTGCCCAGGTCCTCGCGCACGTGCGCCGCCGTGGTCGGCGAGACGAAGCCGAAGCGATTCGCCGATGGCGCGGCGATGGCGCCGCCGAACTCGCGTAGCAGCGCCTGCGCCACTGGGTGCGACGGCACGCGCAGGCCGATGCTGTCCTGATTTCCCGTGATGAAGTCGGCCGCCTTGCCGGACTTTTTCAGAATCAGCGTCAACGGGCCGGGCCAGAATTTTTTCGAGAGGATCCTCGCCGGTTCAGGAATTTCGCGCGCAAAAGCAAAGGCATCTTGTGCCGAAGCAAAGTGCACGATGACCGGGTGCTCGGCGGGGCGACGCTTGACGGCGTAGAGGCGGGCGATCGCCTTCGCATTGGACGCATCGGCGCCCAGGCCGTAGACGGTTTCGGTCGGGAAGGCGACGAGGCCACCGGCGCGGAGGAGTTCCGCGGCGCGGCGCACCTCCAGGTTCACAGCTTGAGCGGCGCGGCCTTCAACACCGCTTGGGTCTGCTGGCGTCGGAATGCTTCGAGCTTCTTCAACATTTTTTTATCGGTAATGGCCAGAAGCGCCACGGCAAACAACGCCGCGTTGGCCGCGCCCGCCTCGCCGATGGCAAAGGTCGCCACCGGAACGCCCTTGGGCATCTGCACGGTGGACAGCAGCGAGTCGAGGCCCTTGAGATGCTGCGACGGCATCGGCACGCCGAGCACCGGCAGCGTCGTATGCGCCGCCACCACGCCCGCCAGGTGCGCCGCGCCGCCGGCGGCCGCGATGATGCACTTCACGCCGCGCTTGGGCAGACTCTCGACCCACTTGACGACCTGGCGCGGCGTACGGTGCGCCGACATCGCTTTCGCCTCGAACGGCACGCCGAAGTCCTTGAGCATCTTGGCCGCGGCCTTCATCGTCTCCCAGTCGGAGGTCGACCCCATCACGATGCCGATCATGCGAGCTTCCTTCCGGTGAGCCGTTCGAGCGCCTCGCGGTATTTCTGCGAGGTCTTGGCGATGACCTCCGGCGGCAGGCGGGGCGCCGGCGGCGCCTTGTTCCAGTCGAGCGTTTCGAGGTAGTCGCGCACGTACTGCTTGTCGAAGGACGGCGGGCTGATGCCGACGCGGTAGGAGTCGGCCGGCCAGAAGCGCGACGAATCGGCGGTCAGCACCTCGTCGATCAGGACCATCTGATTTTTTTCATTCAAGCCAAATTCGAACTTGGTGTCGGCGATGATGATGCCCCTGGTCGCGGCATACTCGCTCGCCTCCTGGTAAAGCCGGATGCTGACTTCGCGCACTTTCTCGGCCAGCGGCCGGCCGACGAGTTTCACCACTTCGTCGAACGAGATGTTCTCGTCGTGCCCGCTCTCCGCCTTGGTGGCCGGCGTGAAGATCGGTTGCGGCAGCTTGGCCGCCTGCTGCAGGCCCTTCGGCAGCGAGATGCCGCAGACCGCGCCGGTCTTCTGGTAGTCCTTCCAGCCCGAGCCGATGAGGTAGCCGCGCACCACCGCTTCGATGGGAAGGGGTTTCAGTTTTTTGACGACGACTGATCTTCCTTTGACTTGCATTCTTTCGTTTTCAGAAACGACCGACTCAGGATCGATTCCGGTCAGCTGGTTGGGCACCACGTGGCCCAGCTTCGCGAACCAGAAGTTCGCCATCTCGTTGAGCACCCGGCCCTTGTCGGGGATCGGGTCCTCGAGCACTACGTCGAACGCCGACAGCCGGTCGCTGGTGACGATCAGCATCTTGTCCTTGCCCACCGCGTAGATGTCGCGCACCTTGCCCTTGCCGAGACGGGGAAGGCTTCGAAGGCTGGATTCGTACAGGGCCATCTAAGCCGCTTGCTTTTCGAGTTCGGGCTTCCACTTGCCCTGCGCGGCGAGTCCGTTCATGCGCGCGCGATGCAGGAAGGCGCGCTGCGCCGCGCTAACGTTGGCCGCCTGCCCCTTCCAGGCCTGTAGCGGCGCGTTCTGCAGCGCGCGCGAATAGGAGAAGGTCAGTGGCCACGGCAGGCCCTTGAGCGAGGCCATGGCGTTGAGGTGGGCGGTGGCCGCGACGTCCGACTGGCCGCCGGAGAGGAATACGACGCCCGGTTGCGCCGCCGGCACAGTGCGCTTGAGTGCGCGCAAGGTGCGTTCCGCCACTTCGTCCACCGGCGCCTGGCGCGCGTGAGTCTTGCCGGAGACGACCATGCTGCTTTTCAATATCAGGTATTCCGAAAAAACGTTGTGAGCCGACAGCGCGGCGTACGTGGCCCGCAGCGTGGCTTCGGTCACCTCCTCGCTGCGCTCGATGCTGTGATCGCCGTCGAGCAGCACCTCGGGCTCGATGATCGGTACGATCGAGGCCTCCTGGCACAGCGCTGCGTAGCGCGCGAGCGCATGGGCGTTGGCGTACAGGCACGTGTGCGTCGGAATGCCCTCGCCGATGGTGATTACCGCGCGCCACTTGGCAAAGCGCGCGCCGAGCTTGAAGTAGGCCGCGAGGCGCTCGCGCAGGCCGTCCAGGCCCTCGGTGACCTTTTCCCCGGCACACAGCGCCAGATTCTTCGCCCCGGTATCGACCTTGATGCCCGGCAGGATGCCCTTGCGCGCCATGTGATCGGCAAATGGCACGCCGTCGTCGGTCTTCTGGCGGATGGTTTCGTCGTAGAGGATCACGCCCGAGATGAACTGCTCGGCGCCGGGCGCCGTGATCAGCAGGCCGCGGTATTCGCGGCGGCTCGATTCGGTGCAGTCCACCCCCACCGTCTTGAAGCGCGTCTCGCAGGTGCCGCTCGATTCGTCGGCCGCCAGCAATCCCCGCCCCTTCGCGACCATCGCGGCCGCGGTCTTGGCCAGCAGCGCTTTGTCCATGAACGGAATTGTATCTCCCCCGAATATTGCCCTCTATATACTCGCCGCCATGCGTTTCGCCGCGCACCTGCGTCGTCCCGAGCTTGCCGTCGAGACCATCCTGTTCGCGGGTTCGCTGCTCCTGGCGAGCCTCGCCAACCTCGTTTTCTGGCGCGCCGCGCTCGCCGGCCGCCCGGCGGCGGACCCGGCGACGCTGCGCTATGTCGCCGCCACCTTTGTGCTGCTTGCCGCGGCGCACTTCTTCGTGCTGGGCCTCGTCGCCACGCGCCATACGGTGCGGCCGCTACTCGCCCTGGCGATCGTCGCTAGCGCCGCCCTCGGTTACTACATGCAGCGCTACGGGGTCGTGTTCGACGCCTCGATGGTGCGCAACGTGCTGCGCACCGACTACCGCGAGGCGCGCGACCTGCTGACGCTCGACCTCGCCGGCTGGCTGCTCGCCGGCGCCCTGGTCGCCGCTGCGCTCTGGCTGGTGCGCCCCCGCCGGCGGCCACTCGGACACGCGCTCGCCCTGCGCGCCGCGGCACTGATCGCAGCGCTCGCCGTCGGCGCGGCGGCGCTGCTCGCCAATTTCCAGGACCTCGCCTCGCAGATGCGCAATGACCGCAAGCTCCGCTTCGCCATTGCGCCCGCCAACTTCGCCTGGTCGCTCGGCGTGGTGCTGGCCGGCGACCTGCGCGAGGCCGCCGGGCCGCGCGAGCCGCTCGAGCCGGTATCGCGCGCCGCCAACGCTGCCGGCCGCCGGCCGCTGCTGCTGGTGCTGGTGATCGGCGAGACGACGCGCGCCGCCAATTTTTCGCTTGGCGGCTATGCACGGGAGACCAACCCGGAGCTGGCGAAGCTCGATCTCGTCTACTTCCCCCATGCGCGGGCCTGCGGCACCTCGACCGAAGTGTCGGTCCCCTGCATGCTTTCGCCCTTCGGGCGCGCCGACTACGACGAGAGCCGCATCCGGCGCCACGAGTCGCTGCCGCAACTGCTCGCGCGTGCCGGCCTGCGCACGCTCTGGCTCGATAACCAGAGCGGTTGCAAGGGCGCCTGCGAGGGCCTGGAGTTCCGCGACCTTCGCGCAGCCACGGTCCCCGGTATCTGCGCCGGCGGTTATTGCCACGACGAAGTGCTGCTGGAAGAACTCAAGCGCGTGGCGCAGGACGCCGCCGGCGACACGGTGGTGCTGCTGCACACGATGGGCAACCACGGGCCGGCCTATTTCCGGCGCTACCCGTCCGAGCTCAAGCGCTTCACGCCGGCCTGCGAGCGCCTCGAGTTGCGCGACTGCAGCCGCGAGGAGATCGTCAACGCCTATGACAACGCCATCCTCGCCACCGACCGCTTCCTCGCGCGCACCGTGCGCTACCTCGCCAGCCTGGACGGGCGCTTCGAGACGGCCCTTTTCTACGCCTCCGATCACGGCGAATCGCTCGGCGAGCACGGCCTGTACCTGCACGGCCTGCCCTACGCGCTTGCGCCGCGCGAGCAGATCGAGGTTCCCATGTTCTGGTGGCTGCCGCCCGCCGCGGCAAAACGGCTCGGCGTCGACCTCGCTTGCCTGAAGCGCCGCGCCGGCGCGCCGGCGAGCCATGACAACCTTTACCACTCGGTGCTCGGCCTTTTGCGCGTGACAACCGCGCGCTATCGGCCCGATCGAGATCTGTTTCTTCTTTGCAGCAGTGCGCGCTGAGCGCGCAAACGCGTACAATGCGGGGCCTTTTTCACCACTGAAGCCGCATCATGCCCGCCGCACGCCGCAATATCGCCATCATCGCCCACGTCGACCACGGCAAGACCACGCTCGTCGACAAGCTGTTGCAGCAGTCGGGCACCTTCGCCGCGCACGAACACATCCAGGAGCGCGTGATGGACTCGAACGACCTCGAGCGCGAGCGCGGCATCACCATCCTCGCCAAGAACTGCGCGGTGCGCTACCACGGCACGCACATCAACATCGTCGACACGCCGGGCCACGCCGACTTCGGCGGCGAGGTGGAGCGCGTGCTGTCGATGGTCGACGGCGTGCTGCTGCTGGTGGACGCCGTCGAGGGCCCGATGCCGCAGACGCGCTTCGTCACGCGCAAGGCGCTGGCGCTCGGGCTGAAGCCGATCGTGGTGGTGAACAAGGTGGACCGCCCCGGCGCGCGGCCCGACTGGGTGGTCAACCATACCTTCGAGCTGTTCGACAAGCTGGGCGCCACCGAGGAGCAGCTCGACTTCCCGGTGATCTACGCCTCGGCCCTGCTGGGATATGCCAAGAACAAGCTGGAAGACGAAGCGAAAGACCTGAGCGCCCTGTTCGAGGCGATCCTCCAATACGTGCCGGTGCGCGACGAGAATCCGGACGAGCCGCTGCAGCTGCAGATCTGCTCGCTCGACTACTCGAGCTACGTCGGCAAGATCGGCATCGGCCGCATCCGCAGGGGCCGGGTGCGCGCGGCGCAGGAGATTCTGCTGCTGCACGGAGACGCACCGCCGTTCAAAGCGAAAATCAACCAGGTCCTGATGTTCGAGGGCCTCGAAAGAAAGATCGTCGAGGAGGCCGAGGCGGGCGACATCGTCCTCATCAACGGCATCGACGAGCTCGGCATCGGCGACACGCTGTGCGACCTGGAGCATGCCGATCCGCTGCCGCTGCTCAAGGTCGACGAGCCGACCCTGACCATGAATTTCCTGGTCAACGCCTCGCCGCTCGCCGGCAAAGAAGGCAAATACGTCACCAGCCGCCAGATCCGCGAGCGCCTCGAGCGCGAGACCAAGAGCAATGTGGCGATGCGCGTCGAGTATCCCGCCGACACCGACACCTTCATCGTGCACGGCCGCGGCGAGCTGCACCTGACCATCCTGCTGGAGAACATGCGCCGCGAGGGCTACGAGGTCGCCGTCTCGCGTCCCCGCGTGATTTTCAAGACCATCAACAATGAAAGGTGCGAGCCCTTCGAAGTCCTCACGGTCGACGTCGATGAGCAGAACCAGGGCGCGGTGATGGAAGAACTCGGCCGCCGGCGCGGCGATCTGCTCGAGATGCAGCCCGACGGCAAGGGGCGAGTGCGCCTCGACTACCGCATCACCGCGCGCGGCCTGATCGGCTTCCAGGGCGCGTTCATGACGCTCACGCGCGGCACCGGCGTCATGAGCCACGTGTTCGACGAATACGCGCCCGCCAGGGGCGAGATGGAAAATCACCGCAATGGCGTGCTGGTCTCGCAGGACGACGGCAACGCGGTGGCCTATGCGCTGTGGAAGCTGCAGGAGCGGGGCCGCATGTTCGTCAGCCCGGGCGACCCGGTGTACGAGGGCATGATCGTCGGCATCCACAGCCGCGACAACGACCTCGTCGTCAATCCAATCAAGACCAAGCAGCTCACCAACATCCGCGCCTCGGGCAAGGACGAGGCCATCGACCTCACCCCGCCCATTGGCCTGACGCTCGAATACGCGGTCGAGTTCATCGGCGACGACGAACTGGCCGAGATCACGCCGAAGTCGATCCGGTTGCGCAAGCGCTTCCTCAAGGAAAACGAGCGCCGCCGCGCCGATCGCGCCGCGGCCTAGTGCTCACCCGTGCTCGGCTGGCTCTTTCGCGGCCTGGGAAAGCAAGGCATCCCGTCTCTCCAGATCGGGTTGCAGCATCATCAGGCGGGGCGCCTCGACCAGGCTGACGCGGTCTACAAGGCGGTGCTCGCCGCCGACCCCGACAACGTCGACGCGCTGCATTTCTCCGGCGTCATCGCCTACCAGCGCGGCGACGCCGGCGCCGCCGCCTCGCTCATTTCCGCGGCGCTCTCCCGCAACCCGGCCAACGCCCCTGCGCACAACAACCTCGGCAATGCGATCGCCGCGCAAGGGGATCTTCCTCGCGCGGTCGACTGCTACCGCGAGGCGGCGCGCCTTGCGCCTGGCTACGTCGACGCTCACGTCAATCTCGGCGCCAAGCTCAAGATGCAGGGGCTGCTCGACGAGGCCGCCGCCGCCTACCGCGACGCCCTGGCGCACGCGCCGTCACACGCCACGGCGCTCTCCAACCTCGGCGCCATCATGAACGAGCAGGCGCGGCCGCGGGAATCGCTCGAGTTGTGCGAGCGCGCGGTGACGGCGAAACCCGATCTTGCCGAGGCACACAACAACCTCGGCAACGCGCTGCAATCGCTCGGGCGGCGCGAGGAAGCGGAAACGAGCTTCCGCCGCGCGCTCGAGCTCAAGCCCGACATGGCCTCGGCGAGCCTCAATTACGGCTTCTCGCGCCTGCTGCTAGGCGACTACGCGGCCGGGCTTGCGCTGATGGAGAAGCGCTTCGAAGCCTCGGTGTCGCTACCGGTACACTTCGGCCTGCGCAACCTGGTGAGCGAGCTCGATCCGGCGCGCCGCTGGCGCGGCGAACCGCGCGCGGGCCGGCTCCTCGTCTGGAGCGACCAGGGCCTGGGCGACAGCCTGATGGCGATGCGCTACCTCCCGCTTCTCAAAGCGCGTGGCTTCTCCAGCGTCGTGGTCTATGGCGAGCCGGCGCTGCTGCGGCTGTTTCGCTCGGTGCCGGGGGTCGAGCGCGTGATCTCCAAGCAGGAACGGGTGCCCGCGGGGCAATACGACTGGCACTGCCCGAACATGAGCCTGCCGCTCGCCTTCGGCACGCGCCCCGAGACGATCCCGCGTGATATTCCCTACTTGAATATTCCCGAAAAGGAAGTATTGCATTGGAGGGAAAAAACCGCCGGCCTGCGTTCCCCGCGCGTCGGCCTGGCCTGGGCCGGAACGAAGATGAATCCCAAGGATGCCGTGCGCAGCATCCACCTCGAGAAGTTCGCGCCCCTCTTCGGCATCGGCGGCTGCAGCTTCGTGAGCCTGCAGAAAGGCGACGGCGCCGAAGAGCTGGCCGGCGCGCCCGGCAAGCTCGACGATTGGATGGGGGAGTGCAGCGACCTGCTCGACACCGCGGCGCTGATACAGAACCTCGATCTCGTCATCACGGTCGACACGGCGGTGGCGCACCTCGCGGGGGCACTCGGGCGGCCGGTCTGGATGCTCAACCGCTACGAGAGCGAATGGCGCTGGATGACTGAGAGGGAGGACTCGCCCTGGTATCCGACGCTGCGCCTCTACCGCCAGCAGCGGCCGGGCGACTGGGACGCGCCGATCGCCCGCGTCGCCGCCGCGCTGCGCAGTTTCAGCCGCGCGCCGTAACGCGCAGGGTCGAGCCGTTGCCGGGCGTCGATTCGATCCACACCTTGCCGCCGGCGGCGGCGGCGCGCTCGCGCATGCGCTTGATGCCCGCGCCGCCCTTCGCCTGCCATTCCGGTGCGAAACCGCTGCCGTCGTCGCGCACGGTGAGGGTGGCGAGCTCGCTGTCGTAGTCGAGCTCGATGTTGACCCGGTGCGCGCCCGCATGCCGCGCGACGTTGTCCAGGGCGTCGTCGGCGATGCGGTAGAGCGCGAGCGCGGTGACCGCGTCGATGCCGCCCGCCGCGTCGCTGCTCGAGACCTCGGCATCGACGCCGGTGCGGATCTCGAATTGCGCGGCGCGCGCGCGCAAGGCATCGGGCAGGCCGAGGTCGGTCAACGCGTCCGCCGCGGGTTCCGGGCGCTTCACCGCCGCCGCAGCCCGGTATTCCGAAATGTCGATCAACACGCCGTGCATGCGGGTCGACGAGCCCTGCCGCGGCGCCGTCGAGCGACCGATGCTGCGCAGGACACGCACTTCGCCGTCGCGGCGTACGATGCGCTCGGTACGATCCCAGGACTTATGGTTGACGTAGGCATCCTTGAGCGTGGCCCGCACGCGGTCGAGGTCGCCCAGATGCACCAGGTCGTAGTAGGCATCGAACGAGCCCTGCAACCGTCCCGGCCCGAACCCGCAAATGCGACCCGCCTCGTCTGACCACTCGACATGCTCCGAGCGCCCGTCCCAGCGCCAAGTGCCCACGCGCGCAAGCGACATCGCCTCCTTGCATTCGGCGAGCTGCTCGCGCAGCCCGCGCGCCTGCGACCAGAGATGCTGCCCCAGCTCGTCGCGCGAAGTCTCCAGATCGTGCATCTGGTCGCTGCGCCGGCGCATCAGCGCCCACAACACCAGCGCCACCAGCGCGCCGGTGGCGGTAAAGGCTTGCAGCATCAGCAGGTCGCGGTTGAGGTTGTCGCTCAGGAACGGCCCCATGCCGTTCGCCGTGCTCCAGACCGCCCAGCCGTTCGCCGCCAGCACCGTCAGCGTCACCGCCCGCTCGCCGAAGCGGCAGGCTGCCCAGACGTAGAAGGGAATCACCAGGAACACCAGCGGCGCGACCTCGTCGGCCTGCGTCCCGCCGGGAAAGAGCGCCCCGAGCGTCGCCACCAGCAGCAGCGTGAACACCCCCAGTTCGCGCGCGCCGGCGCGGCTCACCGACGGCGGCTCCTGGCGCGACCAGGCGAGGATGCAAGGCGTCACCAGCAGGATGCCGCTGAAATCTCCCTGCCACCAGGTGTACCAGTTGCCGAGCAGCTGCCCGGCCTCGACGGCATCGAAGGCATACAGGCTCGCGACGCCGAAGCTGGCGGCAACCGCGCTCGCCAGCGCCGCGATGGCCGCGAACAGGAACACTTTCTCCGGCTGCCGGAATTCCGTGTTGCGCTCGGTCCAGCGGCTGACCAGCCACGCGGCGCACAGTCCTTCGAGCGTATTGCCGCTGGCGATGCCGAGCGCTGCCGGCATCGACAGGTTGACCGAGTAGTTGGTGAGCGCGGCCCCGAGCCAGACGCCCGGCCAGGCGCGCATTCCCCAGAGCAGCAGCGCAGCGAGCGCAATCCCCGAAGGCGGCCAGATCGCGGTAGCGTAGCCCGGCGGGATGGCGAAGAGGAGCGAAGCCTTGGCGGCGGCGAAGTAACCAAGCGCCAGCAGGCCAAGCCGTGCCCACTGCGGAAACGCGGTACTTCGAAGCACTTCGGTCGGCATGTTGCCCCCGACGCCACGTGACAATGCTGGACATTGTCCGCCGCGGTTGCCTTGCCGTGCGCCAGCGGCGTGACTAATTCAACGCCAGCATGAACTCATTTGGGTCAATGCGGAAGTAGTTCACGTCATATCCGCAAATCGGGATTTCCCTACAGCGCGTGGATCGTCGCCGCGCGGCGACAACGGCAATATGCTTATTCGGCTTTCACGCCGGTCGCGGCGACTGTTTTCTTCCACAGCTCGATTTCCTTGCGGATCTGATTGCGGAAGGCCTCGGGTGTGCCGCCCTTGGGCGAGACGCCGTCGTTCTGCAGCTGTTCGCCCGCGTCTTTCGCCTTGAGCAGCTTGTTGACCTCGGCATTCATCTTGTCGACGGCGAATTTCGGCATGCCCTTCGGCGCGATGAGGCCGTGCCAGAGCGCCACGTCGTAGCCCTTGACGCCGGACTCGGCGAGGGTCGGCACCTCGGGCTCCGCCGGCAGCCGGGTCGCGGTCGTCACCGCGAGCGCCCGCAAGCGTCCGCTCTTCACGTGCGGCAGCGCGGTGGCGGTGCTGGTGCAGAAAAGATCGGTCTGGCCGCTGATGGTGTCGGTCAGTGCCGGTCCGGTGCCCTTGTATGGCACGTGGTTCATCTTGATGCCGGCCATGTGCGCGAACAGCTCGCAGGCCATGTGGGTGATGCTGCCCTGGCCGGCGGAGGCGAAGTTGAGCGTGCCGGGCTTGGCCTTGGCGAGCTTGATGAGCTCCACAGCGTTCTTCGCCGGCACCTTGGGATTGACGACCACCAGCATCGGCCCTTGCGAGATCTGCACCACCGGCGTGATGTCGTTGACCGGGTCGTACTTGAGCGGGTAGAGCGCGGGATTGACCGTGTAGCTCGACGCGATGAGCGTGAAGGTGTAGCCGTCCGGGTCGGCCTTGACGCCGACCTCGATGCCGAGCAACCCGCCCGCTCCCGGCCGGTTCTCGACGATCACCTGCGAGCCGAATGAACCGGAAAGGCGCTGCGCCGTGAAGCGCGCGATGAAGTCGGAGCCGCCGCCCGGCGCGAACGGCACGATGATGCGCACCGGCTTGACGGGATAGGTCTGCGCCAGCACGCCCGGGGTGGCCCCGGCGAGCACGGCGGTGACGAGAAAAGGAACGATTTTCATAGTGAAATCTCCAAGCGTGTGTCGATTTTAGCGTCCCAATTCGGCGATAATCCGCCCCCATGATAAAAATCGAGGGCCTGGTCAAGATTTTTGGCGCGAAGCGCGCGGTGGACGGCATCTCGTTCAACGTCGAACGCGGCGAAGTGCTCGGCTTCCTCGGCCCGAACGGCGCCGGCAAGTCCACCACCATGCGCATGATCACCGGCTTCATGCCGCCGAGCGCGGGGCGCATCACCGTCGGCGGCTACGACGTGACCGAATCGCCGCTCGAAGCGAAGCGGCTGATCGGCTACCTGCCGGAGAACGCCGCCGCCTATCCCGACATGACCGTCGAGGGCTTCCTCAATTTCGCCGCCGAGCTGCGCGGCCTGGACGGCGCGGCGCGCCGCCAGGCGCTGGAGCGGGTAGTCGGGCTGTGCTTTCTCGACAGCGTGCTGCACCAGTCGATCGACACCCTGTCGAAAGGTTATCGCCACCGCACCTGCCTCGCGCAGGCGCTGATCCACGACCCGCAGGTGCTGGTGATGGACGAGCCCACCGACGGCCTCGATCCCAATCAAAAATTCGAAGTCCGGAACCTGATCCGCGAGCTCGGCAAGACCAAGGCCATCGTCTTCTCGACCCATATCCTCGAGGAGGTGGACGCCGCCTGCACGCGCGCCATCATCATCGACCGCGGCCGCATCGTCGCTAACGGCACGCCCGACGAGCTGGGCCGGCCGCTCGACGAGGTGTTCCGCCGCATCACGCTGCCCGATACCGTCAGGGCGTGAGGACCCTGCGCGCATGAGGAACATCCGCACCATTGCCAAGCGCGAGCTGGCGAGCTATTTCAGCTCGCCGGTCGCCTACGTGTTCCTGGTGATCTTCCTGCTGCTCGCCGGCTTCTTTACCTTCACCGCCGGCAGCTTTTTCGAGCGCGGGGAGGCGAGCCTGGCGGCGTTTTTCGGCTGGCACCCGTGGCTCTACCTGGTGCTGGTGCCGGCGGTCGGCATGCGGCTGTGGGCCGAGGAGCGCCGCTCCGGCACGCTCGAGCTGCTGCTCACCATGCCGGTCGCGCCCTGGGAGGCGATCGTCGCCAAGTTCCTCGCCTCGTGGCTGTTCCTCGCGGTGGCGCTCGCGCTGACCTTCCCGGCCATCGTCACGGTGAACGTGCTGGGCGAGCCCGACAACGGCATGATCTTCGCCGGCTACCTCGGCAGCCTGTTTCTCGCCGGCGCCTACCTCGCCATCTCCTGCATGACCTCGGCCATGACGCGCAACCAGGTGGTGGCGTTCATCCTGTCGGTGGTGCTGTGCCTGTTCCTGATCCTCGCCGGCTTCAACCCGGTGACCGACCTGATGGTGCGCTGGGCCAGCCCGGCGCTGGTCGACACGGTGGCCGCGTTTTCGGTGGTGACGCACTTCGACAATTTCCAGCGCGGCGTGATCGACCTGCGCGACCTCGCCTACTTCCTGTCGGTGATCGGCTTCGCGCTGTTCGCGACCGGCGTCATCATCCGCAACCACCGCGCGGGATAGCGCGGACCCGGCCATGAAAAAACACGAAGCCCTGCTCTACTCCGCCGTCGGCCTCGCCGCGCTGGCGCTGATCCTGGTGGCAGTGAATTTCCTGCTGTCGCGGGCGGCGGTGCGCCTTGACCTGACGCAGGGCAGCCTCTACACCCTCTCCGACGGCACGAAAAAGATCCTGCGCAACCTCGCCGCCCCGGTGAAGCTCAAGCTCTACGTCTCGCAGGGCGAGGCCGTGCCGGTGCCGCTGCGCGGCTTCACGCAGCGCGTCGAGGACTTGGTGCGCGAGTTCCAGAGCGCCTCGGGCGGCAACCTCAGGGTCGAGAAGTACAACCCGCGGCCCGACTCCGAGGAGGAAGACGCGGCGCAGCTCGACGGCATCGAGCCGCAGCAGCTGGTGACGGGCGAGCAGTTCTACCTCGGCATCGTGGTGAGCCAGCTGGAGCGCAAGCAGGCAATCGCCACCGTCAGCCCGCAGCGCGAGCGCCTGCTCGAGTACGACCTGGTGCGCGCCATCGCGCGCACCGCCGCCACCGAGCGGCCGAAGGTCGGCCTGATGGCGGGCCTGCCGGTGCTGGGCGAGAAATTCAATCCGTTCACGCGCCAGAGCTCGGATCCCTGGGTGCTCGCCAACGAGCTGAAGCGCGAGTACGAGGTGAAGGAAGTGCCGATGAGCGCCCGGGAGATCGACAAGGACATCGGCGTGCTGCTGCTGATCCATCCGCGCGATGCCTCGCCGCAGACCGAGTACGCGCTCGACCAGTTCGTGCTGCGCGGCGGGAAGCTCATCGCCTTCGTCGATCCCTACGCCTATTTCGACCAGGCGCCGCAGATGCCGGGCGTGCCGCCGCAGCCGTCGAGCTCGACGCTGCCGCAGCTGTTCAAGGCCTGGGGCGTCAAGATGGATCCGGACAAGGTGATTGCCGACACCGTGTTCGCCTCCGGCGGCGGGCAGCGCCTGACGCCCACCGTCCTGTCGCTCAATCGCACCGCGTTCAGCCGCGACGACGTCGTTACCGGCTCCATCGAGACGCTGCTGTATGCCTTCGGCGGCGCATTCCAGGTGACCAAGGTGGAGGACCTCCGCGTCTCCGAGTTGGTGAAGAGCTCCGAGGACTCCATGCTGGTCGACAACGCCAATGCGACCCGTTCCGGCGACGAGGCGATCAAGGGTTTCAAGCCCTCCGGCAAAGCGCTGCCCCTCGCGCTGCGCCTCACCGGCAAATTCAGGACTGCATTTCCCGATGGTCTGACGCTGGACAAGAAACCGGTCCCGAATACGCCGAATCTGCGTGAAACCACCGCCGAGAACTCGGTGATCCTGGTTGCCGACGTCGACCTGCTGGCCGACGGCGCGGCAGTCGACGTCCAGGAGGTGCTCGGCCGGCGCATCGTCGTTCCGTCCAACGGCAACCTGGCGTTCGCCATCGGCATGGTCGACCAGTTTGCCGCCGGCGACGACCTGATCTCGCTGCGCAGCCGCAGCACCGCCTTCCGGCCGCTCACCGTGGTGCGCCAGCTCGAGGCCGAGGCGCAACGGCAGTATTTCGGCAAGATCCAGAGCCTCGAGGAGGAGCTGCAGAAGACCAGCGCCAAGCTGCAGGAGCTGCAGCGCGCGCAAGGCGTGGCCGGCAAGTCGGTGCAGCTGCTCAGCCCCGAGCAGCAGGCCGAGCTCGAGCGCTTCCGCAAGACGGTCGCCGAGTCGCGCCTCGCACTGAAAGAAGTGCGCAAGAACCTGCGCCAGGACGCCGAGGCCCTGGTGTTCTGGACCAAGCTCGCCAACATCATCCTGATGCCGCTGCTGGTCGCGCTCGGCGGCCTGCTGTTCATGTTCTTCCGGAAAATAAGAACCGCGTGAGCCGGCGCGCCGTCCTGATCCTGGTGATCCTGCTCGCGGCGCTGGGCGGCGGCGCCCTGCTCTACCAGCAGCAGGAACGCGCGCGCCGCCCGGAAAACGCCGCCGCGCTCGGACGCCCGCTGTTCAAGGACCTGAAGGCCGCCGAAATCGCGAGCATCCGCATCGCCGAGCCCGGCGCGACGCTGACGCTGCGGCGCGGCGAGTCCGGCTGGAGCATCACCGAGCGCGCGGGTTTTCCGGCCGACGTGGCCAAAGTGCGCGAGTTCGCCCTCAAGCTCCTCGAGCTGAAGGTCGGCCAGAGCGAGCCGCTCGGCGAAAAAGACCGCGCGCGCCTCGCGCTCGATGACTCCGGCGTGCGCGTCGAGCTCGCCGCCGCCGACGGCAAGGCGCTTGCCGTTTTCATCGTCGGCAGGAAATATTTCAAGCGCGAGGTCGACAATCCCGCCAAGGCGCCGGGCGACGGACGCTTCGTGCTGCTGCCGGCCGATCCGAAGACGGTCACTACCGTCGCCGATCCGCTGCTGCTCGCCACCAGCAGGAGCGCCGAGTGGATCGACCGCGCTTCGTTCAAGGTCGAAAAGGTGAAATCCGTGGACGTACGGTTTCCGGGGGGCGGCGCCTGGAGAATCGAGCGCGGCGGCGACAACGCCGACTGGAAGCTCGCCGGGGCCCGCGCCGGCGAAAAGCTCGAGGTGACGAAGGCGAATGCCGCCTCCTACTCCCTCAGCCTGCTCGAGCTCGCCGATGTCGCGCCGGCCGGCATTGCCAACACCGGTCTGGACAAGCCGATCCTGGTCAATGCCGTCAGCCTCGACGGGCGCAGCTACGCCATCAAGGTCGGCCGGCTCGAAGGCGACAATTACTACGTCAGCTTCACGGCGGCCAAGCCCACGGAGCGCGACGCGCTCCTCGCCCGGCACGTCCTGCTGATTCCCAAGTCCAGGCTCGAAGACACCCTCAGGCCGCGCGCCGAACTGCTCGAAAAAAAGCCGGCGAAGAAGTAATCTCGGGACTCATGTTCGAGACCAGCAAGGCGCTGATGCGCCGCCTGCACGACAGCCGCTTCGCCACGCGCTATTTCGTCGGCGACGGCATCGACATCGGCGCCGGCGCCGACGTGCTCGGGCAGTACGCCGAGTTCTTCCCGCTGATGAACGACTGCCGCCCCTGGGACCTGCAGGACGGCGACGCGCAGCTGCTCGCCGGCGTGCCCGACAACGCGCTCGACTTCGCCCATTCCAGCCATTGCCTGGAGCACATGCGCGACCCGCGCGAGGCGCTGAAGAACTGGCTGCGCGTGGTGCGCCCCGGCGGCCACCTGGTGGTGCTGGTGCCCGACGAAGACCTCTACGAGCAGGGCGTGTTTCCGTCGACCTTCAATGCCGACCACAAGTGGACCTTCACCCTGCACAAGGCGAAGAGCTGGTCGGCGAAGTCGATCAACGTGCTGGCGCTGCTCGGCGAGTTCGCCGACCGTGCGCAGACGGTGAAGGTCGAGAGCCTCGACGCCACCTACCGCTTCGCCATCGAGCGCATGGACCAGACGCTGACGCCGATCGGCGAGAGCGCCATCGAGTTCATCCTGCGCAAGCTGCCGCCGATCGAGCTGAAACGCGGCGGGCGCTACGCCGACGCCTCGCGCGCCAAGGGCTGACGTGGCGCTCGAAAACCACCTGCCGGAGATCTCCTCGGTGATCCAGCTGGCGGTGGCGCCGGTATTCCTGCTCACCGCGGTCGGCACCATCATCGCGGCGCTCAACTTCCGGCTCGGCCGCGCGGTCGACCGGCGCCGCAGCCTCGAGCGTCGGCGGCCGAAAATGACCGAAGAAGAGCTCGACGCGGTGCGCGACGAGCTCGAGACCATCGCGCTGCGCATTCACTACACCTACCTTGCCATCCTGTCGGCGGTGATTTCGGCGCTGTTTGTCTGCCTGCTGATCGCCGGCGCCTTCCTCGGCGCCTTCGTCCGCGTCGACCTGTCCTACACCATCGGCACCATGTTCGTCCTCGCGATCATTGCCCTGATCGCCTGTCTGCTCTTGTTTTTGCGGGAGATTTTCCTGGCGGTGTCGACCCCTAGACACGTGCCGCGGTAAGCGGGAAGATAAATTTCGCAAGAGGAGGAGGAACCCCGTGCCGCATTCCATCAAACGGATAAGGACGGTGGCGCTCGTCGGCCAGGCCGGGGTCGGCAAGACCTCGCTGGCCGAGGCGCTGCTCGCGAAGAGCGGGGCCATCCCCGCAGCGGGCAGCGTCGAGCGCGGCACTACCGTCTGCGACTACACCCCGCTCGAGAAGCAGCTGCAGCACTCCCTCAAGCTCGCGGTCGCGAGCTTCGATTTCCAGGATACGAAAATCCACCTGCTCGACACCCCGGGCTACCCGGACTTCCTCGGCCACTCCCTGCCGGCGCTCGCCGCGGTCGAGACCGCGGCGGTGGTGATCAACGCGCAGAACGGTATCGAAATGATGACGCCGCGCTTCCTGCAGTGGGCGGCGAAGCGCGGCCTCGACCGCCTGGTCATCGTCAACAAGATCGACGCCGACAATGTCGACCTCGAGGGGCTGCTCGGACGCATCCAGCAGGCCTTCGGCAAGGAATGCCTGCCGCTCAACCTGCCGGCGGCGAACCGCAGCCGGGTCTCCGACTGCTTCTTCGCGCCCTCGGGCGAGTCGGACTTCTGGTCAGTCGAGGAGGCGCACCGCAAGCTCGTCGACCAGGTGGTCGAGGTGGACGAGAAGCTGATGGAGCGCTACCTGGAGAAGGGCGAAGTGACCCCCGCGGAGCTGCACGAGCCGCTCGAGCGCGCGCTGCGCGAGGGCCACCTGGTGCCGGTGGTGTTCACCTCGGCGAAGACCGGCGCCGGCATCGCCGAGCTGCTCAATGTCATCGTCGAGCTGCTGCCCAACCCCGCGGAGGGCAACCCGCCCGCCTATATCAGCACGCCGGCCGGCGGCGGCGAGCCGACCGACCTGCAACCGGTGCCCGATCCGGGCAAGCACATCCTCGCTCACGTCTTCAAGATCGAGATCGACCCTTACATCGGGCGCCTTGCGGTGTTCCGCGTGCACCAGGGGCGCATGACGCCGGGCACGCAGCTCTACATCGGCGAGGGCCGCAAGCCGATCAAGGCCGGCCATCTCTACCAGCTGCGCGGCAAGACCCAGATCGAGGTCGGCGAGGCGATTCCCGGCGACATCTGCGCCATCGCCAAGATCGACGACATCCAGTACGACCACCTGCTGCACGACTCCGCCTCGGACGCGCACGTGCACGCGCGGCCGCTCGAGCTGCCGACCTCGGTGTTCGGCCTGGCGGTGCAGCCGAAGAAGCGCGGCGACGAGCAGAAGGTCTCCGACGTGCTGCACAAGATCATCGCCGAGGATCCCTGCTTCCGCATCGAGCACAACGCGCAGACCAACGAAATGGTGATGCGCGGCCTGGGCGAAATGCACCTGAAGACGGTGCTGGAGAAGATGGCGACGCAGTACAAGATCGAGCTCGAGACGCGCCCGCCGTCGATCCCCTACCGCGAGACCATCGGCGCGCGCGCCGAGGGCCACAGCCGGCACAAGAAGCAGACCGGCGGCGCCGGGCAGTTCGGCGAAGTGTTCCTCAAGATCGAGCCGCTGCCGCGCGGCACCGGCTTCGAATTCGTCGACAGCGTCAAGGGCGGCGCCATTCCCAACCAGTTCATCCCGTCGGTCGAGAAGGGCGTCAGGAGCGTGATGGACAGCGGCTTCGTTGCCGGCTATCCCCTGCAGGACGTGCGCGTCACCGTCTACGACGGCAAGAGCCACGCCGTCGATTCCAAGGACGTCGCCTTTGCCTCGGCCGGGCGCAAGGCCTTCCTCGACGCCCTCGCCAAGGCGCGGCCGATCGTGCTCGAGCCGATCGTCAACGTCGAGATCACCGCCCCCGATGCGAAGATGGGCGACATCACCGGCGAGCTGTCCGGGCACCGCGGTCATATCAGGGGCTCCGACTCGCCGCGGCCCGGCCTGGTGCAGATTTCGGCGCAGGCGCCGCTCTCCGAGCTGGAGCACTTTCCGGCGCGACTCAAGTCGCTCACCGCGGGCCACGGCTCCTACAGCCTGGAGTTCAGCCACTACGAAGCCGCGCCGCTCCAGCTGCAGCAAAAGCTGGTCGGTGCGCACAAGCCCTCCGCGCACGCGGACGACTAACGCTCGTGCACTACATTCGCGCCGGCAGCGGCGTGCCGCCGCTCGTATTTGTGCACGGCTTTGCCTGCAGTCACGAGGACTGGCTGTTGCAAACGGAATTCTTCCGGAACAGCCATGAGATCGTCGCCTGCGACCTGAGGGGCCACGGCCTGACGCCGGGCCGCCCCGAGGAATGCACCATCGAGAATTTCGGCGGCGATGTTGCTGCTCTTTTAATTAATTTGGATTTATCAAAATCAATTCTGGTTGGACATAGCATGGGCTGCCGCGTGGTGCTGCAAACCGCGCAGCTCGCCCCGGAACGCGTCGCCGGCCTGGTACTGGTCGACGGCAGCCGCACGGGAACCGGCGATCCGGACAAGGCCGAGGCGGCGGCGCGCGCGGCGGTCGACAAGGCCGGCTACCCGGCATT
Source organism: Burkholderiales bacterium (assembly GCA_036394595.1). GTDB lineage: Bacteria > Pseudomonadota > Gammaproteobacteria > Burkholderiales > SG8-39 > SCGC-AG-212-J23. The sequence goes on from DASWEU010000193.1 coordinate 30,490, forward strand.
CGCGGAAAATCTTTTCCGGCAGATGTTCTTCAAGCCGTCGGCGCTCGCCGATGCCGTCGTCGCGCGCGCCGTGCGCCAGAGTGTCGGCTTCGGTCCGCTGCTCTGGCCGGGCATGGCGCGCTGGGACGCGGCGAAGATGGACGCCGCGCTGGCCGCCGTGAAGGCGCCGGTGCTCGTGATCCAGAGCACGACGCGCAATGCCCAGCTGCAGCGCTCGATGCTCAAGGCGGGCGAAAGCTCGCCCTATCTCGATCTGCTCAGGGGCGCGCTGAAGAATCTCCGTATCGAAGTCGTTCCCGGCGTCGGCCACTTCACCATGCTCGAGGCCGCGGATATGGTCAACCGCCTGATTCGGAATTTCCTAACGAAGTAAGGCTGGATCCCGAAGCAGTTCGCATGTCAGTCTGACGTCCCGGTTGCGGCGCAAAGCGCGTGGAGCGTAGCGCCATGCGAAATTTGTCGCTCACGAACCGGCTGTTAGGGCGCACTTGCGGCCTCCCGCTGAAATGCCGTTAATTGCAGCACGCCATAGTTCGAGCATGCGCTAACAGTAAAACGAACTCGGCCAGTTTCAGTGAGGTATTCGCACTGCGCTATTCCGACCTTCTTCAGTTCTTGCTGCATCCGAGCATGACCAGGCCCGCGATAAGGCTCGTAGAAATAGGAGCCTTCACGGTCAGGGACAACACCGTCCTTGAATAGACCGACTGGCAAACCTTGGAATGAGAACTCGGGCCCGTAGTCAGCGCTCATGGTGCGCTCTAACGTTCAATAGTCCGCGCGAATAACGGACTAAAACTTTGCTCGTTGTCCGGTCTTTTCAAAGAAATTCCTTTCGGCATCCATCCTTAGGTGCAAATAACGAATCCGAGAAAAGCCGCAGTTAACGGCCTCGATCATCCGAGCAATTCTCGGTCGTAAATCTACACCTCGAATGACCGCCTTGGGCGACTGCGGACATTCGACTGCCGATACAAAAAGGCTTAGCGAAATCCGTAGAGTTCGGCCGGATTGCCGGCGAGGATTTTCGCCCGATCCTTCTCGCTGGGCGCCCAGCCGGCGAGCAGCTCGAGCAGCGCCATGTCGTCGGGCGGGGCGGGTTTGCGTGCCGACGGATGCGGCCAGTTCGACGCCCATAGCATGCGCTCGGGCGCATGCTTCACCAGCGCCCTGGCGAGCCGGCTGACGTCCTCGTACTTCGGCGCGCCGGTCTTCGACGTTTCGTAGGGCGCCGAGAGCTTCACCCAGCAGCGCCCGGTGTCGACCAGCCGCAACAGGCTTTTGAAGGATTCGGCAGAAACGTCGACCGGCTCCAGAAACTTCCCGGTGTGGTCGATGACGAATTTTCCCGGCAGGCGCTTGATCTGCGCCTCCACCTTGGGCAGCTCCCGGCCGTCGAGCTGGATATTGGCGTGCCAGCCGAAGGGGTGCACGCGCGCCATCACCGCGTCCATGACGTCGAAGCCGAGCGTGCCGCCGTGCAGCGTCATGATGCGAACCGCACAGATGCCGCCTTTCGTCAGGCGCTGGAGCTCCGCATCGGCGACGCTGGGTCGAACCACGGCGACGCCTTTGGCATTTTTCCCCAATTGCCGGATGGATTGCAGCGTGACGGCGTTGTCGTCCGCGTAGGCATTCGGCTGCACCACGATCACGCGCTCGAGACCGAGGCGCTTCTGCAGCGCCTGGTACTCGGGCACGACGAAATGACCCGGCATGAAGGTGCCCGCCGCCACCGGCGCCTTGGAGTCATAGAAGTGCATGTGGGTGTCGCAGGCGCCTTTCGGCACGGAAATCTTCATTTCTTCGCTCCCTGTCTCTCTGCCGCGGGATTCGGCACTTCTTCGACGGCGACGAACAATCCGCCCTGGTAGGTCTCGACCAGCGGATCGCCCGACTTTTCCTTCGCCAGGATCTCCCGGGCGAAATCCTCGGCGTTGTCCTGCGGCCGGTAGCCGAGACGCACGGCGTTGGAGTTGTCGTACCAGCTGCGCGTGTTGCCCGAAACGCCATAGACGATCTCGAAGCGGATGTCGGGATGGTCGATGCCAATCGAGACCAGCTGCGCGATGTCGCGCGGGCTGATCCAGATCGACAGCCGCCGCTTGTCGAGCGGCGTGGGGTTGACGTTGCCGATGCGCATCAGGAACACCTGCAGGCCGTACTTGTCGGCGTACAGGCTGCCGAGCGCCTCGCCGAACACCTTGGAGACGCCGTAGCGGCCGTCGGGCTTGATGTAGACGCGGTGGTCGATGGTCTGGTCGCGCCGGTAGAAACCGACGGCGTGGTTCGAGGTGGCGAACAGCATTCGTTTGACTTTGTTACGGCGCGCCGCCTCGAACATGTTGTAGCAGCCGACGATGTTGGCCTGGTGGATCGCCTCCCAGGGGCCTTCGACCGAGTAGCCGCCCAGATGCACGATGGCGTCGACTCCCTTGGTGATCTTCAGCGCGTCGGCCATCTTCGAGATGTCCGCACGCATGAAGGCTTCGCCTTTGCTTTTGACCAAAGCTTTCTTATCTGAAAGTCGAAGGCGATATTTGCCCGCGAGTTCCCGGCGCAGGTAGCTGCCGACATCGCCGGCGGCGCCGGTGATCAATACGGTTTTCATGGTTTCCTCGTCCAATACTCTGCGTTGACCGCGCCCTTGGGCGCCCTGCCCTTCACGATTTCGGCGGCCTGCGCTGCCGTTTCCATCGACTGGTGCTCGATCGCCGGCGCCGTCAGGCCGGCGGCGTGCGGCGTGGCGATGACATCGGGCCGCGCAGCGAGGCGCGGCGTCGGCATCTGGTCGGGCGCGCGCCCCACGTCCATGGCGCAGCCGGCGATGCGCTTTTCGTCGAGCGCCCTCTCCAGCGCGGCTTCGTCCACCAGGTTGCCGCGCGACACATTGACGAGAAAGGCGCTGCGCTTCATCAGCGACAGGGCTCTCGCGCCGATCAGATTCTCGGTTTCCGCGGTGGCGACGGCCAGCGGCACGACGAAATCGGATTCGGACAAGAGCTTTTCCAATGCAGTGCTTTCCATGCCGGTCACGTAAGGATCATTGATCAGCACCCTCATTCCCAACGCCTCCGCCACACGCGCCACTTCCTTTCCGATCGCGCCATAGCCGATGATGCCGATGGTGGCGCCTTTCAACTCCATGCCCATGCGTGGTTTTGGAATTTCATTTTTCTTGTAAATCGAGTTCGAATCCGAAATGTTGCGCGCCAAGTCGACCATGAATCCGAGCACCATTTCACTCACCGAGGTGACGAAACCCGCGCTCGCCTGCGTCACCAGCACCCCCGCCTTGCTCGCCGCCGCGACGTCCACATTGCGGATATCGATAGCGCAGCGCAGGAAGGCCTTCAGCTTCGGCAGGCGCTCGAACACGGCGGCCGGGCCCGGCGACTGGCGATAGGAAACGATCAGGTCGCAGTCCTTCGCGGCGGCAATAAGATTTTCGCCTTCAAGAGAAAAAGAATTTCTGTTTAAAGAAACAAAACCGACTTTTTTCAATTCATTCAGCGCTCTTTCGCCGTAATAGTTGGCGAGCGCCTGCGGCGAATGGGTCAGCAGGATCTTCAAGCGGCGCTCTGCTGCTCGGCCGCGAGCTTGCGGTAGCGCTCCAGGGACCGGGTCAGGTGGCGCCGCATCGCCTCGCGCGCCGCCTTGGGATCGCCGCGCTCGATCGCCTGGTAGATGCGGCGGTGTTCGTCCTGGATCAGCGCGAGGTAGGCGCGCCGCCCGCCCATGCGCTCGGGCAGCCCGCTGACGGTGCGCCGTGGAATCAGGTGGCGCCCGATGAACTGCAGGAAGCGCGGAAACTCCGCGTTGCCGGTCGCCTCGGCGATGGCGCGATGGAACGCGAGGTCCTCGTCGATCGCGGATTTCCCGGCGTCGGCGGCGCTGCCGATGGCTTCCAGTGCGGCGGCGACGGCCCGCACCTGCGCGCGCGTGGCACGCTCGGCGGCGATGCCCGCCGACTCGATCTCGACGCCCAGGCGAAGCTCCATCACGCTCAGGGTGTCGCCGAGCGTCTGCAGGCTTTCGGGCTCGATGCGGAACGGCGCGCGCTGCGGCTCGGGGGTGACGAAGCCGCCCACGCCCTGGCGCGTGGTCACCAGGCCCTCGGCGCGCAGCGCCGCCACCGCTTCGCGCACCACGGTCCGGCTGACGCGCGCGGCGCGCGTCAGCGCCTGCTCGGTCGGCAGGCGCTCACCCGGCGCGAGCCGGCCGCTGCGGATCTGCTCGGCGAGCTGCTCGAACAGCGCGCGCGACAGCTTGCGGGCGGGAGCGAGGGGTCGAAGTCGCACGGCTTGACGCGTCGCGATCTGGTTGTATGATGACTGACGAATCTTATCAGAGGAGGATTCCATGTCGTTCCGCGTTTTCGCCGGCGCCGCCGCAGCCGCCGCCACATCAGTTCTACTTTTGGCCCTGCCGACGGCGGGCGTGGCGCAGCAAAAGCAGATTTGGAAGGCGACCGACGTTCATCCGCTCGGCTACCCGACGGTCGAGGCGATTGTGCGCATGGGCACCAAGCTCGAGAAGGCCACCAATGGCCGCATCTCGATCCAGATGTACCCGTCCATGCAGCTCGGCGGCGAGAAGGAGATGATCGAGCAGGCCCAGGTCGGCGCTCTGCAGATCGCGCGCATCTCGGTCGGCGCCATGGGGCCGGTGGTGGACGAGGTGAACGTATTCAACCTGCCGTTCGTCTTCCGCGACGAGCAGCACATGCGCCACGTCATCGACGGCCCGATCGGCACTGAGTTGCTCGAGCGCATGTCGGCCGGTGCGTCGCGGCTGATCGCGCTGGGCTGGATGGATGCGGGTACGCGTAACGTGTACGCGAACAAGCCGGTGACCAAGCCCGCCGACCTCAAGGGCATGAAAGTCCGCATGATGGGCAACCCGATCTTCGTCGAGACCATGAACGCGATGGGCGGCAACGGCGTGGCGATGGGCTTCAACGAGCTTTATTCGGCGATGCAGACCGGCGTGGTGGATGGCGCCGAGAACAACGAGCCGACGGTGCTGGCGCAAAACCACTACCAGGTCGCCAAGATCTACAGCCTGACCGGCCATCTGATCATCCCGGAGATCTTTGTCTTCTCCAAGCGCACCTGGGAAACCCTCTCCAAGGAAGATCAGGCGCTCGTCAAGAAATTCTCGCGCGAAGCGCAGCTCGAGCAGCGCCAGTTGTGGGACGACAAGACCGCGAAGGCGACCGACGAGCTGAAAGCCAAGGGCGTGCAATTCGTCAAAGCCGACAAGGAAGCCTTCTACAAGGCGACCGCGCCGGTGCGGGAGAAGTACGGCGCCAAGTACGCCGCGCTGCTGAAACGCATCGAAAACACGAAATAGCTTGAAAAAGCTTTACCGGCAGGCGATGGAGGGGCTGTACATCGCCTGCATCGGGCTTGCCGGCGTCGTCATGCTGGTGATGACGGTCATCATTCCGTACGGCGTCTTCATGCGCTACGCGGTGAACTCGCCGGCCAGCTGGCCGGAGCCCGCCGGCATCCTGCTGATGGTGCTGTTTTCCTTCATCGGCGGCGCCGCGGCGTACCGCGCCAAGGCGCACATTGCCGTGGCTACGCTGCTCAACATGGTGAACGACGCCAACCGGGCCCGCCTCGAGCACTTGGCCGACGTCGGCATGGGGACCATCGCCCTGTTCATGATCAAGTGGGGCGTGCAGCTCGTGGATGCGGTCTGGTTTAACACCATCGCGGAGTTCCCGGATCTGTCGGCCGGCGTTACTTATATTCCAATCCCGGTGGCCGGGGTGGTGACGCTGCTTTTCTGCATCGAACGCCTGTGGCTCGGCGATCCGCCGGCGACGTCGTTCACGTTCCGCGATCAGCCGCAGATCGACTAGCGAGGCGCAGCGTGGACGCCCTGATTCTCCTGTTCGCCTTCCTGATTCTCATGTTCCTCGGGATTCCGGTCGCCTATGCGATGGGGCTGGCGACGATCATCACCGCGCTGTGGATCGACATCCCGCTCGAAGCGATCATGCTGAAGATCTCCGATGGCATGGACGACTTCGCGCTCCTGACCATTCCGTTCTTTGTGCTTGCCGGCGCCATCATGTCGGAGGGGGGCGTGGCGCGGCGGCTGGTGGAGCTTGCCAAGGTGTTCGTCGGCTTCATCCGCGGCGGGCTTGCGCTGGTCAATGTGCTCGCCTCGACCCTCTTCGGCTGCCTGTCCGGGTCGTCGGTCGCCGACACCGCCTCCATCGGGTCGGTGATGATCCCCGAGATGGTGAAGAACGGCTACTCCAAGGTCTTCGCCACCAACGTCACGATCTGCGGCTCGGTGCAGGCCATCCTGGTGCCGCCGTCGCACAACTCGATCATCTATTCGATCGCCACGGGCGGCACCGTGTCGATTGCCGCGTTGTTCATGGCCGGGGTCTTCCCCGGACTGCTGTTTGGCGCCTGCCTGATCGGACTGGTCCTCTATACGGCACGCAAGAAGGGATTTCCGGCCGGGCGCGTGGTGCCGCTGCGCGAAGCGCTGAAGATCGCGCTCGATGCGGTGTGGGGAATGATCACGATCGTCATCATCCTCGGCGGCATCCTCTCGGGGGCCTTCACTGCCGTCGAGTCTGGCGCGGTGGCTTGCGTGTATGCGCTTTTCTGCACCGTGGTGATCTATAAGGAATACAAGTGGCGGGACATGCCGAAGCTCGTGCACCGCGTCACCAAGACGGTCGCGATGGTGATGATGGTGATCGGCTTCGCGGCCGGCTTCGGCTACCTGATGGCGATCATGCAGCTGCCGGCCAAGGCCACCGCGCTTTTCCTGTCGATGACCGACAACAAATACGTGATGCTGATGCTCATCAATATCCTGCTGTTGCTGCTCGGCACGTTCATGGACATGGCGCCGATGATCCTCATCTGCACGCCGATCATGCTGCCGGTGGTGAAGGCGATGGGCGTCGACCCGGTGCATTTCGGCATGATCATGCTGCTCAACCTCGGCATCGGGCTCATCACCCCGCCGGTCGGGCCGACGCTGTTCGTCGGCTGCGCCATCGGCAAGGTGACGATGGAGGAGGTGTCGCGCGAGCTGTGGCCCTTCTATGGCGCGATGTGCGTCGCCCTGCTGATCGTCACCTACGTGCCCGGGCTTTCGCTCTGGCTGCCGCGCGTTCTGGGCTATTAAAAGTAGTACATTGGAAGGGCCTTAACCCTCATGGAGGAGGAGAACATGGCCAAGTTCAGTCGTCGCAAATTCCTCAAGCTGTCGGGAGGACTGGCGGGCATACTCGCCACGCATCAGGCGCCGGTGTTCGCGCAGAGCACCACGGTGCACTGGATCCGATGGAACGACTTCGTTCCGGCCTCGGACGAGTTGCTGCGCAAGAGCATCCTGCCTGAAGCGGCCAAGGCGCTCGGCTTCAGCATCAACCTCGAGACGGTCAACGCCAACGACCTGCAGCCGCGCATCACCTCCGCGATCCAGTCCGGCGCGGGCCCCGACATCGTGATGCTGAACAACAACCATCCGCAGCTCTATGCGGCGAGCGCCACCGATCTCAGCGACGTCGCCGAGGCGATCGCCAAGGCGCAGGGCGGCTTTTATCGCCTGTGCCGCAACAACACGCACGACGGCAAGAAATTCATCTCGCTGCCATGGTCGATCATCGGCGCGCAGATCGCGTACCGCAAATCCTGGTTCGCGGACGTCGGCTACAACAAGTTCCCGGAGACCTGGGAGCAGTACCGCGACGCCGGCAGGAAGCTCAAGGCGAAAGGCCGGCCCATCGGCCAGACGCTCGGGCACACCTTCGGCGATTCGCCCACCTTCAGCTACCCGTTCCTGTGGTCGTTCGGCGGCAAGGAGGTCGACGAGAAAGGCAAGCCGGTGCTCGACTCCAAGGCGACGGTCGAGTCGGTGCGCTTCATGACCGGATTCTGGAAGGACGCGCACGACGAAGGCGGCCTCGCCTGGGACGACTCCAACAACAACCGCGCCTTCCTCTCGGGAACCATCTGCGCCACCCTTAACGGCGCCTCAATCTACATCGAGTCGCTGCGCAAGCCCGACCAGTACAAGACCGAGTCGGGCGCGCAGCTCAAGAGCGACATCCTGCATGCGCCGCTGCCGAAGGGCCCTGCAGGCCAGTTCGCCATGCACACCTTCCATTCGCACGTGGTGCCCACTTACTCCAAGAACCAGAAGGCGGCCAAGCAGTTCCTGACGTGGATGCACACGCCGGCGAATTACGAGAAATGGTTCGTGTCGCAGAAAGGGTTTGCCACGCCGCCGACGCAGGTGTGGGAGAAGCACAAGATGTGGGGCGAGGACCCGGTGATGGCGCCCTTCAAGGTGGCGGGCCGTCTCGGCCTGACGCCGGGCTACGCGGGCCGCTCGGATCGCAAAGCGGCCGAAGTGCTCACCAAGTACATCATCACCGACATGTACGCCAAGGCGATCCAGGGCATGACGCCGGAAGCAGCGGTGAAGTGGGCGGCGGCTGAGCTGAAAAGCGTCTACGGCTAGCCGGAAGGCGCTGCATTGAACGCCTCCACGGGCGTCACGACGCGGGGGCCGATCAGCCGGATGCTCGAGCGCGAAGGTGCGCTCGCCTTCTGGCTGCTCGTTCCCACGCTCGTCCTGCTGACCTTGTTCATCGCCTACCCGTTCGTGGTCGGCGTGTGGCTGTCGCTCACCAACGCCACCGTCGGCGAGCCCGGCGGCTACATCGGGCTGAAGAACTTCGACAAGATCTGGCACGACTCGATCTTCCGCACTGCGGCGCTCAACACTTTCGTCTATACCGGCATCACCACGGTATTCAAGCTGGCGCTCGGCCTGTGGCTCGCGCTGCTGCTCAACCGGCATTTCAGGGGCAAGGCCTGGATCCGCGCCTTCATCCTGCTGCCCTTCATCATCCCGACCGTGCTGTCGACCCTCGCCTGGAAGTGGATGTTCGACCCCACCTTCAGCGTACTCAACTGGCTGTTCTGGAAACTCTCGATCATCAACACCCGCATCGGCTGGCTGAGCGATCCAGATCTCGCCATGGGCTGCGTCATCGCGGTCAACGTCTGGCGCGGCGTGCCGTTCTACGCCATCAGCCTGCTCGCCGGCCTGCAGACCATCAGCCCCGACCTGCACGAGGCCGCGGCCATCGATGGCGCCAACCGCTGGCAGCGGTTCTGGCACGTCACCTGGCCGCTGCTGCTGCCGGTGACCATGGTGGTGGTGCTGTTCTCGGTGATCCAGACTTTCGCCGACTTCCAGCTGGTGTACGTGCTGACCGGCGGCGGGCCGGCGAACGCGACGCACCTCTTCGCCACCTACGCCTACCAGATCGGCATCGGCACTGGCCTGCTCTCGGAGGGCGCCGCGATTTCGCTCGCCATGTTTCCCGCGCTTCTCCTGGTGGTCGTTTTCCAGCTCTGGTACATCCGGCGCGTTGAGAACAGGTAAATGAGCCGATGATCGAAGGCGCCAAGTGGAAGAAGTGGCTGTGGTTCTACCTGCCATTGAGCATGTTCATTCTCGGCCTGCTGTTCCCGTTCTACTGGATGGTGATTACCACCTTGCGGCCCGACGGCGAGCTCTACCGGCCGTGGAACCATGCGCTTTATTCGCCGTTCTGGACCTCGCATCCCACCTTCGACCACGTTAAGAACCTGATTCAGGAGACGCTGTTCGGCGTCTGGATGTGGAACACGATGCTGATCGCGCTGGTCGCCACGCTGATTTCGCTGTTCTGCGGCGTGATCGCCGGCTATGCGCTGGCGCGGCTGCGCTTTCGCTACGCCGGGCTGCTCGGTACCGGCATTTTCATCACCTACCTGGTGCCGCAGACGCTGCTGTTCATCCCGCTGGCCGAGATCATCCGCGATTACCACATCGGCGACACGCCCTGGGCGCTGATCCTGACCTATCCCACTTTCCTGATCCCGTTCTGCACCTGGCTGATGATGGGCTACTTCAAGACCATTCCGAAGGAGCTGGAAGAATGCGCGCGCATCGACGGCGCGACGCGCTGGCAGGCGATGCTCTACATCATCTTCCCGATCGCGGTGCCGGGCATCCTGTCGGCCGGCATTTTCGCCTTCACCCTGTCGTGGAACGAGTTCATCTACGCGCTGGTGTTCCTGTCTTCGCCCGGGCAGAAGACCGTCCCGGTGGGCGTGGTGTCGGAGCTGATCCGCGGCGACGTGTTCTTCTGGGGGCCGCTGATGGCCGGCGCGCTGATCGGCTCGATCCCGGTGGCGATCGTCTATTCCTTCTTCGTCGACTATTACGTCACCGGCATGACCGGAAGCGTGAAGGGCTGAGATGGGCGAGGTCGTCCTCAAGAACCTGAACAAGATGTACGACGACGTGCATGCCGTTCGGGACGTCAACCTCGAAATCCGCGACCGGGAATTCGTGGTGCTGGTCGGGCCTTCGGGCTGCGGCAAGACCACCACTTTGCGCATGGTCGCCGGGCTGGAGGAGATCAGCTCGGGCGAGATCAGCATCGACGGCCGCGTGGTGAACGACCTCCCGCCGATGGACCGCGACATCGCCATGGTGTTCCAGAACTATGCGCTCTACCCGCACATGAGCGTCTACGACAACATGGCCTTCGGCCTGAAGATGCGCAAATTCGGGCGCGACGAGATCGAGAAGCGCGTGCGCCAAGCCGCTGAAATCCTCGGCATCCAGGCCCTGCTCGCGCGCCGGCCGCGCCAGCTCTCCGGCGGGCAGCGCCAGCGCGTCGCCCTCGGCCGCGCCATCGTGCGCCATCCGCGCGTGTTCCTGTTCGACGAGCCGCTGTCGAACCTGGATGCGACGCTGCGCGTGCAGATGCGGGTGGAGCTAAAGCGCCTGCACCACCGTCTCGCCACCACCGCCATCTATGTCACGCATGACCAGGTCGAGGCGATGACGCTGGGCGACCGCGTGGTGGTGATGAAGGACGGGCTGGTGCAGCAGGTGGGCGAGCCGCTCGAGCTCTACGCCAGGCCGAACAATCGCTTCGTCGCCAGCTTCATCGGCTCGCCGGCGATGAATTTCGCCGACGTTGCCGTCGCCGCATCGAACGGCGCCTTGTGGGCCGAGGCCACCGGCCTGCGACTCAGAATCCCGGCGAAAAAGCAGGCCGAGCTAGGACGCTACGCGGGCCGGCGCGTCACCTTGGGCGTGCGGCCGGAGGCCTTGCGTATCGCGACCGGGGCCGATGCAGCGGAGCACTCGTTCGATTCGACGGTCGAGGTGGTCGAGCCGCTCGGCAACGAGATCCTGCTCGACGTGCGGGCCGGCGCGAACCTGCTGGTGGCGCGGGTCGATCCCGCCACGCGCGTCAAGGTACAGGAGAGCGTGCGGCTTGCCATCGACCCCGAGCGACTGCACTTCTTCGACGCCGAGTCCGAAGCGGCGATCTGAGCGGCTAGTCGAGCTTCACGCCGGCGGCGCGGATCACCGGCTCCCAGCGCACGGCCTCGCGCCGCATCAGCGCGGCAAATTCCTCCGGCGTGCCGCCGGCGATCTCTATCTGGTTGGAAGCAAACAGAGTTCGCACTTCCATCAACAAAAGAATTTCATTGATTTCACGGTTGAGTCGCAACACCACGGGGCGAGGCGTGCCCGCCGGCGCGAGGATGCCGTTCCAGCCGTAGGAGTCGAATCCGGGGAAGCCCTGCTCGGTCACCGTGGGAATCTCGGGCAACAACGCGGAGCGCCGCTCGCCCGACACCGCGATCAGCCGGGCGCGGCCGGCGCGCACGTGCGGCATGATGGTCGCGACCGGCGCGAAATGGGCCTGCACTTCGCCGGTGGCGACCGCAGCGGCCGCCGCAGGTCCGCCCGCATATGGCACGTGCACCAGGTCGACGCCCGCCTCGCGCTTCAGGAGCTCCATGGTGATGTGCGTGCCGCTGCCGTTGCCGAGCGACGAGTAATTCAGGCGCCCGGGGTTCTTCCGCGCCAGCTCGACAAGCTCGCGCACGCTCGCTACGCCGCTCGCCACGGGCACCGCCAGCACGAAGGGTTGGCCGCCCATCTGGATGACCGGCGCCAGGTCCTTCTGCGGGTCGTAGGGCAGCCGTGCATACAGGAAAGGCGCGTAAGCGAGCGGGCCGTTGAACGCCATCAGCAGCGTGTGGCCGTCGGGCGCGCTCTTCGCGACCGCTTCTGCGGCGGCGGTGCCGCCCGCCGCCGGTCGGTTCTCCACCACCAGCGGCTGGCCGAGCCGTTCCTTGAGCCGCTCGGCGATTGCGCGCACCGGAATGTCGATCGACGATCCGGGAGCGCCGGCGACAACGACACGCACCGGCCGCGTCGGCCAGTCCTGTGCCTGCGCGACGCCGGTGAGCAGCCCGGCGAGCAGCGCGATCAGGCGCACCGTTCGGTCCGTTCTTTGCACGTGCGCAGCACTTCGTCCGGGTCCCGCTGCCACCAGTCGAGCTCGGAAAAAATCTCGACTTCCTGAAAGCCCGCATAGCCCGTCGCCTCGACCCACGAGCGGATCAGCGGCAGGTCGATGACGCCGTCGCCCATCATGCCGCGATCGTTGAACAAATCGCGCGTC
>DASWEU010000194.1:0-1671 GCA_036394595.1 Burkholderiales bacterium
CCGGTGCCGGTTCCGTCCGGCCGCGAGACCTTCAACGATTACAGCGTCAACCTTTCGGCCAGCTACGAGCTGGACGTGTGGGGCAGGCTGCGCCGCGCCACGGAGTCGGCGCGCGCGAGCCTCCTTGGCAGCGAGGAAGGCCGGCGCACGGTGGTACTGACCCTGGTCAGCGCGGTTGCCGATGGATACATCCAGTTGCGGGCACTGGATCGGCAGCTTGAAATTGCACAACGCACGTCGCAGAGCCTGGGTGAAGCGGCGCGGCTGCAGCAGGTGCGCTTCCAGGAAGGCGCCGTGCCCGAGAGCGATTACCGTCAGGCAGAGTCGCAATATGAAACCGCCGCGGCCCAGGTGCCGGAGCTCGAGCGTCAGGTTGCGCAGCAGGAGAACTTCATCAGCGTTCTGCTCGGCAGGAATCCCGGCCCTATTGAACGGGGGAGAGATATCGACGCGCTGCTTTTTCCGGTGGTGCCCGGCGCCCTGCCGGCCTCTCTCCTGGAACGCCGGCCCGACGTCCGCCAGGCCGAGCAAAACCTGATCGCCGCCAATGCCGACATCGGTGTGGCCAAGGCCGCTTACTTTCCCAGGATCAGCCTCACGGCGCTGTTCGGTCGGGAGAGCGCCGAGCTCTCGGACCTTTTCAAAGGGCCCTCCAGAACATGGTCCTACGGGGCCGGCGTGACGCTACCGATCTTCAACGCCGGGAGGATAAACAACCAGGTGGCGCAGTCGGAAGCCGTGCAGCGCCAGGCTCTATTTGCCTATCAAAAATCGATCATCGTTGCATTCCAGGACGTGGAAAACGCGCTGGTCGACCGCACAAAGTTCGGCCGTACTCGTGAGGTGCAGGCGAGGAACGTCGCGGCACTGCAACGCTTCCGCGACCTCGCCGCGCTGCGCTACAAAGAAGGGGCGACCATTTACCTGGAAGTGGCCAACGCCGAGCAGTCGCTGTTCAACGCCCAGCTGGCATACGTCGCGACGCAGTCCCAGTTGTTTCGGTCTTACGCGAACTTGTACAAAGCGACCGGTGGCGGCTGGGTCGCAGCGGCGGAGGCGCTCGCATCCAGCAGGGTCGCTGGAGTGCTAGGTAAAGAGTGACTTGATGTGAATCGAGCACGTATTTTTCAAGGACAAAGCAATGGAGTACGACATGGAACGTCCACCACGACGAGGACACGATGAAATACACGCTGAACGTTAACGGCAGAAAGGCAACCGTCGACGCCGACGATCCGACGATGCCGCTGCTCTATGCATTGCGCGACGACGCCGGCCTGCACGGGCCGCGCTTCGGCTGCGGTCTCGGCCAGTGCGGCACCTGCACCGTGCATGTGGACGGGCGCGCGATGCGCTCGTGCGTCGTTCCGATTTCGTTCGTCGGGAACAAGAAGGTCGTCACGCTCGAGGGCCTCTCGAAAGGCGGCAAGCTGCATCCGGTGCAGCAGGCGTTCATCGACGAGCAGGCGGTCCAGTGCGGCTATTGCATCAACGGGATGGTGATGCAGGCGGCGGCGCTGCTCGCGGTCGACAGGAAGCCGACCGACGACCAGATCAAGGATGCGATGGCGGCGAACCTGTGCCGCTGCGGCACGCATACGCGCATCCTGCGCGCGATCCGGCGCGCATCCGAGCAGATGGCATGAGAGGGAGACGATCATGTCGGCACTG
>DASWEU010000195.1:0-3168 GCA_036394595.1 Burkholderiales bacterium
GGCGATCCAGCGCGGCAATGCCAACGCCGGCGGAAGCTATGTCGAGCAGGGCCGCCAGCAGTACCTCATCCGAGGCATCGGCCTCTTCCAGGGTACCGAGGACATCGAGAACGTGGTGGTGGTGACGCGCGCCGGCGGCTCGCCGATCCTGGTCAAGGACCTGGCCAGCGTCGCGATCGGGGCGGTCGCGCGCCAGGGCGTCGCCGGACAGGACGACGACGACGACGTGGTGACCGGCGTGGTGCTGATGCGCCGCGGCGAGAATCCCTCGGAAGTGCTGAAGCTGGTGCGCGCCAAGGTGGACCTGCTCAACGACTCCGGCCTGCCGGGCGGGGTCAAGATCGTGCCGATCTACGACCGCACCTGGCTGATCGGCAAGACGCTCACCACCGTGTTCACCAACCTGACCGAGGGCGCGCTGCTGGTCTCGCTCGTGCTCTGGTTATTCCTGGGAAATGTCAGGGCGGCGGCCATCGTCGCCGTCACCATCCCGCTTGCGCTGCTCGCCACCTTCCTCGGCCTGACCTGGGTGGGCATCCCGGCCAACCTGCTGTCGCTCGGCGCCATGGACTTCGGCATCATCGTCGACGGCGCCGTGATCGTGGTGGAGAACATCTTCCGCCGCCTCACCGAGGAGAGCCACGCCCACCACAAGCTCGACGATCGCTCGCGCAGGCAGGTGATCCTCGAAGCGGCGGTGGAAGTGGGGCGGCCGACGCTGTTCTCGATGCTGATCATCATCGCCGCGCACATTCCGATCTTCACCCTGCAGCGCCACGAGGGACGCATCTTCGCGCCGATGGCCTATTCCGTGGTCTCGGCGCTGGTCGGCGCGCTGATCCTGTCGCTCACGCTGGTGCCGCTGCTGTGCGCGGTGATGCTGAAGAAGAAGCTGCCCGAGGAGGACAACGCGCTGGTGCGCTTCGCCAAGCGCGTCTACGCCCCGGCGCTCGCCTGGGCGCTTGCCCACCCGCGGCGCATCCTGGCCGCCGCGGTGGTGGCGCTGGCCGCGAGCCTCGCGCTGGTACCGCGTCTGGGCAGCGAGTTCCTGCCGGAGCTGAACGAGGGCGCGGTGTGGGTCAACGTCTTCCTGCCGACCAGCGTCTCGGTGACCGAGGCGCAGCAGCTCAATCGCCGCATCCGCGACGCCATCCGCAAGACCCCCGAGGTGGCGAGCGTGACTTCCAAGGCCGGCCGGCCCGAGGACGGCACCGACCCGAAGCTCATCAACATGTCGGAGTTCCTGGTCGACATCAAGCCCGACTCCGAGTGGCGCAAGGGCATCGACAAGGCGGCGCTGCTGCGCGAGATGGAAGCCGAAGTGACCAAGATCCCGGGTATCGAGGTGGCCTTCTCGCAGCCGATCCGCGACAACGTGCTCGAATCGATCTCGCAGATCGACGGCCAGATCGTCATCAAAGTGTTTGGCGACGACCTCGACACGCTGCGCACCCAGGCCGAGGGGGTCCTGCGGCAAGTCGCGACCGTGCAGGGCGTGACGCGCGCTTTCGTCGACCGGCTGGGAGAATTGCCGCAGATCCAAGTCAAGGTCGACCGGGCGCGCGCGGGGCGCTACGGCCTCAACGTCGCCGACGTGCAGGACGTAATCGAGAGTGCGCTCGGCGGCAAGCAGGTGACGCAGATGTGGGAGGGTGAGCAGCGCTTCGGCGTGGCGGTGCGTCTGGACGAGCAGGAGCGAACGCTGACGCGCATGCAGGGCTTGCTGGTGTCCACGGCTGACGGTGCCTACGTGCCGCTCTCCGAAATTGCCACCTTCCGCCTGGTTGGCGGCATGATGAATATCGCGCGCGAGAACGGCAAGCGCGTGCTGGCCATCGGTGTCTTCATCCGCGATCGCGACATGGGCAGCGTGGTGGCCGACATGCAGGCGCGCGTGGCCGCCGGCGTCAAGCTGCCCGAGGGCTACAGCATCACCTGGTCGGGAGAGTTCGAGAACCAGGAGCGCGCCATGGCGCGCCTGTCGATCATCGTGCCGATCTCGATCCTGATCATCTTCCTGCTGCTGTTCGACGCCTTCAAGTCCTTCCCCAGCGCGCTAGTGATCATCGCCAACGTGCCGTTCTCGGTGATCGGCGGCATCCTGGCGCTCTGGATCACCGGCATCTACCTCTCGGTGTCGGCGGCCATCGGCTTCATCGCGCTGTTCGGCCAGGCGGTGCTGAACGGCGTGGTGATGGTGACGCTGATCAACGACCTGCGAAAAGGCGGCGCCACGCTTGAGGGCGCGGTGAGCGACGGCGCCATGACGCGGTTGCGCACCGTGCTGATGACGGCGATGCTGGCGAGCTTCGGCCTGCTGCCGATGGCGCTTTCCACCGGCATCGGCGCGGAGACGCAGAAGCCGCTGGCGGTGGTGGTGATCGGCGGCCTGGTGACCGCCACGCTGCTGGTGCTGTTCGTGCTGCCGGTGCTCTACGTGCTGGTGTCGCGGCGCTTCGGCGACATCACCGGAAGTGATACTGAAAGCGCGCCTGGAGAAAATTGATGCCGGGATTCGGATCGCGGATGCCGGCGTTGGAGAGGTGCTGCAGGCGCAGGCCCAGGTCGTAACGGCCGCCCGGGCCGAAGCGCACGCCGACGCCGACGTGGTCGCCGAACTGGAAGCGCGTGCTGAAGTCGCGCGTGCTGGAGATGTGCGCATTGGAGAGGTAGTGGAAGCCGATGGCCGCCTCGAGGTAGGGTGAGCCGCCCGCCGCCCGCTCGTAGCGAAAGGTGGGCGTGAAGCCGTAATCCCACACCGTGTTCGGGCCGCCGTTCCACGCGCCGACCGAGGCGTCCCAGTAGCCGCCGAGGCGCCAGGCGCCGTCGTCGAACCACTGGCGCTGCCAGTCCCACTGCGCGCCCACGCGCGCCATGTGCACGCCGGCATTGCCAGTGCCGGCTTCGACCGACACGCCGTCGACGGCATGCGTGGAAAATGTAAAAGATAAAAGAATTAAGAACAGAATCTTTTTCATGACGAGGCGCACATTAACATAGCGAAATGTCCACCAAGTACGTTTACACCATGCGGCGCGTGGCCAAGACGGTCGCGCCCAAGCGCAGCATCCTGAAGAACATCTCGCTCAATTTCTACCCGGGCGCGAAGATCGGCGTGCTCGGCCTGAACGGCGCCGGCAAGTCCTCGCTCCTGCGCATCATGGCGGG
>DASWEU010000196.1:0-11280 GCA_036394595.1 Burkholderiales bacterium
TGAGATTTCCTGTAATCGACACCAGCTTCGTTGAGTCGATGACCCGCCACGCGGCTTCCCGGCCGCCCTTCACGTCGAACGAGACGATCGCGCCGCTGCCGCGCTGCTGCCGCTTGGCGAGCTCGTGCTGCGGGTGGGACGCGAGGCCGGGATAGTAGACGCGCGCCACCGCCGGGTGAGCCTCGAGCCAGCGCGCCAGCTCGAGCGCCGCAGCGGACTGGGCGCGAATGCGCAGGTCGAGCGTTTCCAGGCCCTTCAGCAGCACCCAGGCGTTGAACGGCGAAAGCGTCGGGCCGGCCGTGCGCAGGAATACCGTCATCGGGTCGCCGACCAGGGATTTCGATCCGACTACCGCACCCCCCATGACGCGCCCCTGCCCGTCGATGTACTTGGTCGCCGAATGCACCACGAGGTCGGCGCCCAGCTCGAGCGGCCGCTGCAGCGCCGGCGTGCAGAACACGTTGTCCACGGCGAGTAGCGCGCCCGCCTGCTTCGCGATCTTCGATATTTTTTCGAGGTCCGAGATCTCGGTCAGCGGATTCGACGGCGTCTCGAGGAACAGCAGCCGCGTGTTGCGCCGGATCGCCTTCTGCCACTCCTCGACGCGGGTCGGCGAGACGTAGCTGGTCTCGATGCCGAAGCGGCCGAGCAGCGTGCTGAAGAGCTGGATGGTCGCGCCGAATACGGCGTTCGAGCACACCACGTGGTCGCCGCTTTTCAGGTGCACCATGGCCGTGGCGAGGATCGCGGCCATCCCGGAACCGGTCGCGACGCAGCTCTCGCCGCCTTCGAGCACGGCGAGGCGATCCTGGAACATGGCGACCGTCGGGTTGGTGTAGCGCGTGTACACCATGCCCTCGCCGCCGCCGAAGCGCTCCGCGGCCTGCGCGGCGTTCTCGAACACATAGCTCGAGGTGAGGTACAGCGCCTCGGCATGCTCCTGGAACTGGCTGCGCACCTGCCCGGCGCGCACGCCCTGCGTGGCGATATGCAGCTTCTTGTCCATAAAAAACCCGATCCTCTCGTTAAGCGGACCGGGTTTCCCTGGCACGCTTTAGCGGCATTTATTACGCGCCCGCAAGCTGTGGCTCAAATCGGCGCGACCAGACTTCAGTATATCAGGCTGCCAAATTCAGGTCGAGTTGGGCGGTCTCGGCGTCGTCGCCGGAGTCGCGCGAGGCATTGCGCTGGATCTCGATGGCTCTCAGGTAGTCGACGGTGACGTCGCCGGTGACGTAGACGCCGTCGAAGCAGGAGGTCTCGAAGCTCGAGAGCTTCGGATTGGCGCGGCGCACCGCGTCCTTCAGCTCGTCGAGGTCCTGGTAGATCAGCGCGTCGGCGCCGATTTCGCGCGCCACTTCGGCCTCGCTGCGGTGGGCGGCGATCAGCTCGGCGCGCGTCGGCATGTCGATGCCGTAGACGTTGGGAAAGCGCACCGGCGGCGCGGCCGAGGCGAAGTACACCTTGCGCGCCCCCGATTCGCGCGCCATCTGCACGATTTCCCGGCTGGTGGTGCCGCGCACGATCGAGTCGTCCACCAGCAGCACGTTCTTGCCCGAGAACTCCATCGACATCGGGTTGAGCTTCTGGCGCACCGAGCGCGAGCGCACCGCGTGTCCCGGCATGATGAAGGTGCGTCCGATGTAGCGGTTCTTGACGAAGCCCTCGCGGTAGGGCACGCCCAGCCCGGCGGCGAGCTGCAGCGCCGAGGGACGGCTCGAGTCGGGGATCGGGATCACCACGTCCACCGGCAGGTTGCGGTGATCGCGGCGAATCTTGGCGGCGAGCTTGTCGCCCATGTTGAGGCGCGTCTCGTAGACCGAGGCGCCGTCGATCAGCGAGTCGGGGCGCGCCAGGTACACGTACTCGAAGATGCAGGGGTTGAGGCTCGAGTGCGGCGCGCACTGCTGGCTGTGGAAGTTGCCGTCCTCGTCGATGAACACCGCCTCGCCCGGGGCGATGTCGCGCAGCAGGCGGAAGCCGAGGGCGTCCACCGCCACCGACTCCGAAGCCACCATGTATTCGGTGCCGGCGGGCGTCTCGTTGTAGCCGATCACTGCCGGGCGGATGCCGAAGGGGTCGCGAAAGGCAAGCACGCCGTAGCCGGCGATCATGGCGACCACCGCATAGGCGCCTTTTACCCGGCGGTGCACCTGCGACACCGCGGCGAAAATGGTCTGCGGCTCGAGGCGCAGCTTGACCGAGGCCTTCTCCAGCTCGTAGGCCAGTACGTTCACCAGCACCTCGGAATCCGAGCCGGTGTTGATGTGGCGCCGGTCGGTGCGGAACATCTCGCCCTTGAGCGCCTCGGAATTGATCAGGTTGCCGTTGTGGCCGAGGACGATGCCGAAGGGCGAATTGACGTAGAACGGCTGCGCTTCGGCCGAGCTGAAGGCCGAGCCGGCGGTCGGGTAGCGGCAATGGGCGATGCCCATGTTGCCCGCCAGCGAGCGCATGTTGCGCGTACGGAACACGTCGCGCACCATGCCCGGCGCCTTGTGCATGTGGAAGGAGTTGTGCTCGCTGGTGACGATGCCCGCGGCATCCTGGCCGCGGTGCTGCAGGAGCAGCAGCCCGTCATACAGAATCTGATTGACGGGGGAGCGAGCGACTACGCCGAGTATCCCGCACATGGGAGAAGCTGTTTCCCGGTGTCGTTAAGGGCTAATGATATCTCAAGCGCTGCGCCAGCGTCGGCGGCAGCCACGGCTTGAGCTGGATGACGGTGGCGGCGAGCGGCGGGCCGAACACCGAGTCCTTCCAGGCGCTGTGGTCCGAAAAACGCGTCAGCCCGATGAGGAGCGCGAACGCCA
This sequence comes from Burkholderiales bacterium, assembly GCA_036394595.1. Taxonomy (GTDB): domain Bacteria; phylum Pseudomonadota; class Gammaproteobacteria; order Burkholderiales; family SG8-39; genus SCGC-AG-212-J23. Next base: position 2,814 of record DASWEU010000196.1, read on the forward strand.
GCGCGATCAGCAGGCCGCGCGCCAGCCCGAACAGCGCCCCCAGCCAGCGGTCGGTCGAGGCGAGGCCGACCGCCTTGATCATCCGGCCCAGCATCATGGCGCCCAGGCTCGCCAGCAGCGCCACCACGGCGAAGATCGCCAGCCAGGAGAACAGCACGCGCAGCTCGGGCTGCATCACCGCGGTGATGTTCTCGCTCAGGGGCCCGGCAAACAGGTTGGCGGCGAGGAAGGCGATCACCCAGCCGGCGAGCGAGAGCATTTCGCGCACCAGCCCGCGCCACACGCCCCATGCAATCGATGCCGCCAGCACGCCGAGAAAGGCGATGTCGAACCAGGTCATCCGGCCTTGGCGGCGACGCTGCCCGGCTTGAAGCCGAGGCCCTTGAGCCTCTCGACGGACTTCTCGGCCGCGTCCTTGCTGGCGAAGGGGCCGGCGCGCACGCGGGTCACCTTGCCGCTGGCGATCGCCAGGTCCTCGGTGTAGTAGGGAATTTTCGCTGCCGACAGCTTGGCGATGACCGAATCGGGATTGGCGAAGGCGCCAACCGCGACGAAGTACTGCGGCCCGCCGCCGGTCAGGGCCGCTTCGGCGCGCGCGCGCTCGGCCGCCGAGGGCGCCTTCGCAGGCTTGATCTTGGGAATCTCTTTTTCCGGCGGCCGTATCGCCACCGGCTTGGGCGCCTCGGTCTTGGCCGCTTCCGCCTTCGCCGCTGCCTTGGCCGCCTTGGCCGGCGGCTTGGCGGGCATTTTCGGCGCGAAAGCCGTGTCGTCCTCGCCGGGAATCCGCACGCTGACCGGCGGCGCGGAGCTGCGCGGCTCGGAATCGAACACCATCGGCAGCACGATCACCGCGGCAAGCACCAGCGCCACCGCGCCGACCAGCCGCCGGCGGCCGCGACGCTTCAGCGCATCGACATCTTGTTGCTGCTCAGCCACGCGATGATTTCGCCGACGGTGAGAAAGGAACCGAACACGACGATCTTATCATTCTCCCCTGCCCGCTCGCGGGCATCGGCGAAGGCCTGCGCCGGCGTGGCGAAGCGACGGCAGGGTTTTCCCTCGAGATGGGCGGCGAGGCGGTCGGCGGAGGCGCCGCGCGGGCCGGGCAGCGACGCCAGGTGCCATTGCGTGACGCGCGGCGCGAGCTCGCGCAGCACGCCGGCGGCGTCCTTGTCGGCGAGCATGCCGCAAACCGCGAAGGTCTCGGGAGAATATCCGGCCGAGCCCAGATTGCGCGCCAGCGTCGCCGCGGCCTGCACGTTGTGCGCGACGTCGAGGATCACCTGCGGGCGCCCGGGCAGGACCTGGAAGCGCCCGGGCAGCTCGACCTCCGCAAGGCCGCGGCGCACGTCCTGCGCGGCGAGCGGCAGCCGCGCGCGCAGGGTATCGAGCGCGCACAGCGCCGCAGCCGCATTGCGCAGCTGGATCTCGCCGCGCAGCGCGGGATGCGCCAGCCCCCCGCGCTTGCCGCCCGGGCCCCAATAGGACCATTGGCCGGGCTCGGACTGGTAGCCAAAATCTTTCCCGATGAAAAAAGCATTTTTTTTAAAAGACAAAACCGATTGAGGAGGATCGGGCTCCGCCACGACCGCCGGACTGCCGTCGCGAAATATCCCGGCCTTCTCCCGACCGATCGACTCGCGGTCGGCGCCGAGGTAGTCGACGTGGTCGACGCCGACGCTGGTCAGCACCGCGCAGTCGGCGTCGATCACGTTCACAGCGTCGAGGCGGCCGCCGAGGCCGACCTCCAGGATCGCCGCTTCTATCCTGCTTTCGGAAAAAATCTGCAATGCCGCCAGCGTGCCGAACTCGAAATACGTCAGCGCCACGTCTTTTCGTGCGCGCTCGACCGCCTCGAACGAGCGGCACAGCGCCGCGTCATCCGCCTCGGCGCCGGCGATTCGGACCCGCTCGTGGTAGCGCAAGAGGTGCGGCGAGCTGTAGAGCCCGGTGCGGTAGCCGGCCGCGCCGAGGATCGCTTCAAGCATGGCGCAGGTCGAGCCCTTGCCATTGGTGCCGCCGACGGTGATGACGGGCGCGTTAAATGAAATCTTTAATTCTTGAAATACTTTTGAAACCCGATCCAACCCAAGCGCAATCGCCCTGGGATGCTGCTGCTCGATGAAGCGCAGCCAGTCCTGCAGCGTTTTCACGCCGCCGCGTCGGAGGGCAGTCCCTGCAGGAGCGAAAGCAGCGCGTGCAAGCGGTCGCGCAACTGGCGGCGGTCGACGATCATGTCGATGGCGCCCTTCTCGAGGAGGAATTCGGCGCGCTGGAAGCCTTCGGGCAGCTTCTGGCGCACCGTCTGTTCGATCACGCGCGGCCCGGCGAAGCCGATCAGCGCCTTCGGCTCCGCGAGCACCACGTCGCCGATCATGGCAAAGCTCGCCGACACCCCGCCCATGGTCGGGTCGGTCAGCACCGAGATGTACGGCAGGCGACGCTCGGCGAGGTCGGTGAGCGCCGCGGTGGTCTTCGCCATCTGCAGCAGCGACAGCGCGCCTTCCTGCATGCGCGCGCCGCCCGAGGCGGTGACGCAGATGAACGGCTGCTTCTGCTCGATGGCGACGCGCACGCCGCGCACGAAGCGCTCGCCGACGACCGAGCCCATCGAGCCGCCCATGAAGTCGAATTCGAAGGCGGCGCACACCACGCCGATCGACTTGATCGCGCCCTGCATCACCACCAGCGCATCGCCCTCCCCGGTCTGCTCCTGGCCCTCGGCCAGGCGCTCGGGATAGCGGCGCGAGTCCTTGAACTTGAGCGGGTCGACCGGCAGCACTTCGGCGCCGATCTCGTAGCGGCCGTCGGCGTCGAGCAGTGCGTCGAGGCGCGGGCGGGCGCCGAGGCGCTCGTGGTGGCCGCATTTCGGGCAGACATTCAGATTCTTCTCGAGGTCGGTGCTGTAGAGCGTGGCGTCGCAGCCGGCGCACTTGGTCCACAGGCCCTCGGGAACGGTCTTGCGCGCCGCGCCCTCGGTGCGCTGGATCTTGGGCGGCAGCAGCTTTTGCAGCCAGCTCATGCGTCCAGCGCCTTTCGAATCGGCAGCAGGAACTGCTTCACCCGCGCCACGGCGTGCTCCGGCCCCGCGGACTCGATCTCCTGGATGATGCGGCTGCCGATCACCACCGCGTCGGCGGTCCGCGCGACGCGCCGCGCCGATTCCGCGTCGCGGATGCCGAAGCCGACGCCGATGGGCAGCCGCGTCGCGGCACGGATTTTGGGAATTTTCAGGGCAATGTCCGAAACATCGATATTCGCCGCGCCGGTCACGCCGCGCAACGACACATAGTAAAGGTAGCCGCTGCCGACGCGCGCCACCTGGTCGATGCGGCTGTCCGTCGAGGTCGGCGCCAGCAGGAATACGGGGTCGATGTCGTTTTTCTTCAGCAGCGCGGCGAACTCCTCGCATTCCTCGGGCGGGTAGTCGACCACGATCACGCCGTCCACGCCAGCGGCCTTCGCCCCGGCGACGAATTTCTCCACTCCCATCGCCTCGATCGGGTTGGCGTAACCCATCAGCACGATCGGTGTCGTTTTGTCCTTCTCTCTGAACTGCATGACCAGTGATAAGACATCATGCAGACCAACCCCATGCTTCAGCGCACGCTCGCCGGCGCGCTGGATCACCGGGCCGTCGGCCATCGGGTCGGAGAACGGCACGCCGAGCTCGACGATGTCGGCGCCCGCCTCGACCAGCGCCTGCATCAGCGGCACGGTAAGCGATGGATGCGGATCGCCCGCCGTGATGTAGGGAATGAGCGCCTTGCGCTTCGACTTCGCGAGCGCCTCGAAGCAGCCCTGGATGCGCGACATCAAAGCTTCGTTCCCGAACGCTCGGCGACGGTGTGCATGTCCTTGTCGCCGCGGCCGGAGAGGTTGACGAGCAGGATCGCGTCTTGCGGCAGGCGCGGGGCGATCTTCATCGCATGCGCCACCGCGTGCGCCGACTCGAGCGCCGGGATAATGCCTTCGGTGCGGCACAACTCGTGGAATGCCGCCAGCGCGTCGGTGTCGGTGACCGCCACGTACTCGGCGCGGCCGCTGTCCTTCAGCCAGGCGTGCTCGGGGCCGACGCCGGGATAATCGAGACCGGCCGACACCGAGTGCGTCTCGGTGATCTGGCCGTTGGCGTCCTGTAGCAGGTAGGTGCGATTGCCGTGCAGCACGCCGGGGGTGCCGGCGCAGAGCGAGGCGGCGTGCCGGCCGGTGCCGAGCCCCTCGCCGGCCGCCTCGACGCCGATCAGGCGCACTTCCTCGCGCGAGAGGTACGGGTAGAAGATGCCCATGGCATTGGAGCCGCCGCCGACGCAGGCGATCACCGCGTCGGGCTGGCGCCCGGCGAGCTCCTGCATCTGCACGATGCTTTCTTCGCCGATCACCGACTGGAAGTCGCGCACCATCATCGGGTAGGGATGCGGGCCGGCGACCGTGCCGATGATGTAGAACGTGCTGTCGACGTTGGTGACCCAGTCGCGCATCGCCTCGTTGAGCGCGTCCTTCAGCGTGCGCGAGCCCGATTCCACCGGCACCACCTTTGCGCCCAGCACGCCCATGCGATGCACGTTCGCCGCCTGCCGCTTGACGTCCTCGACGCCCATGTAGACCACGCACTCCATGCCGTAGCGCGCCGCCACCGTCGCGGTGGCGACGCCGTGCATGCCGGCGCCGGTCTCGGCGATGACGCGCGGCTTCTTCATGTTGCGCGCAAGCAGCGCCTGGCCGATGGTGTTGTTGATCTTGTGCGCGCCGGTGTGGTTGAGGTCCTCGCGCTTGATGTAGATGCGCGCCCCGCCACATTTTTCAGTAAGTCTTTTTGCAAAATAAATTGGGCTGGGGCGCCCAACGTAATGCTTCAGCTCGTAGCGGAACTCGGCGTCGAAAGCGGGATCCTTGCGCGCGCGCTCGTAGGCCGCGCGCAACTCGTCCAGCGCCGCGCTCAGCGTCTCGGCGACGAAGATGCCGCCGTAGGGGCCGAAATGGCCGCGTGCGTCGGGCAAGTCATACATCCGCATTTCTGACCTCCGCGATGAAGGCGGCGATTTTCGCGGCGTCCTTGATGGCTTTCGCCGACTCGACGCCGCTCGACACGTCGACGCCCCAGGGACGCAGCTTGCGGATCGCCGCCGCGACATTGCCGCGCTCGAGGCCGCCCGAGAGCACCAGCGGCCGCTCCAGCTTGCCCGGCACCAGCGACCAGTCGAAACGCTCGCCGACACCGCCGTACGCCTCGACGAAGCTGTCGAGCAGCCATGCCGCCGCGCTCGAAAAAGGGCGCAGGTATTCTAGCAAATCGACCCCCGCCTTCACCCGGCAGGCCTTGAGGTAAGGCACGCCGAACTGCGCGCAGAACTGCGGCGTCTCGTCGCCGTGGAACTGCAGCATGCCGGGCTTGACGCGGCCGATCACCTGCGCGACCTGCGCCGCGTCGGCATTGACGAACAACGCGACCGTCTGCACGAAGGGCGGCAGTGCATCGCGGATTTCGACCGCGCGCTCGACCGAAAGAAAGCGCGGGCTCGGCGGATAGAACACCAGCCCGATGGCGTCGGCGCCCGCCACCGCCGCCGCGAGCGCGTCTTCGCGCCGCGTGATGCCGCAGATCTTGACGCGCGTCCTCACGTTGGCAGCCCCCACTGCGGTGCGTACTCCACGGTCTCGAGATAAAGACCCTCCGGGCCGAACGTCGGCGCTGCTTTGCCGCGGTCTTTTGCCAGGAGAATTTCCCTGACTTGCAACGGCAGAAAGCTGCCTTTGCCGACATAGACCAGGGTGCCGACCAGATTGCGCACCATGTGGTGCAGGAAGGCATTGGCGCGCACGACGAAGTCGATGCGTCCTTCCGGTTTTTCTTCGACCCGGAATTCCCGGATCGTCCGCACCGGGGATTTCGCCTGGCATTCCGACGACCGGAACGCCGAGAAATCGTGCTCGCCGACCAGAGCTGCCGCCGCGTCGCGCATGCGCGCGACGTCGAGCGGCCGGTGGTACCAGCCAAGATGCTGCCGGCCGAGCGCCGGCCGCACCGGCCGGTTGAGCAGGCGGTAGCGGTAAGTACGCGTGGTGGCCGAATAGCGCGCATGGAAGTCCCCGGGCACGGCTTTCGACCACAGGACCACGACGGCGTCCGGCAGCAGCGCATTGGCACCGCGCACCCAGGCGCTGTCGGGCCGTTCCGCGTCGGTATCGAAGTGCGCCACCTGCAGCGAGGCGTGCACGCCGCTGTCGGTGCGCCCGGCGCAGGTCACGCCGACGCGCGACGCCGCCACGCCGCCGAGCGCGGCCTCGACCGCGTCCTGCACCGTTCCACCTCCGGATTGCGTTTGCCAGCCGAGAAACCGGCTGCCGTCGTATTCCAGTCCTATGGCGATGCGCGTCGCGGCTAGCCCAGCTTCGCGAGCAGCTGCTGCGCCTGGCCCTTCTGGGCCGTATCGCCGTCCTTCACCACCTCGTTGAGCAGCTCGCGCGCACCGTCCTTGTCGCCCATCTCTTCGTAGGCCTTGGCGAGGTCGAGCTTGGTGGCGACTTCCTGCCACTTGGGATCCGAGCTGGATGCTGCGGCGGTGGCATCGGGCGACCCGCCGAGGTCGAGGCTGAGCCCCGAGAGATCCATGGCCGCGGGCTTCTCCACTTCGGCTTTCTTCGCGCCGCCGCCGAGATCGAGGTTCAGGTCGAATTCCAGGCCGCCGCCCGGCGCGGCGGGCGCCGCCGGCGCCTCGGCCTTCTTGTCGCCGCCGCCACCGAGATCGAGATTGAAGTCCATGTTCGCCGGCGCAGATTCTTTCTTCGCGTCCATGCTGAGCACCGTCTCGTCGTGCGACACGTCCTTGGCACCCGTCTTGATCGCCTGCGTGGTGCTGCCGAGATCGAAGTCGATCGACGGCGCCGCGGCTTCCTTCGCCGGCTCGTCGAGCGAAATATCGGGGGCCGAGGCCGCCGCCTGGCCGCCGCCGAGGTCGAAGTCGACCTGCGGAGCCGCGCCGCCAGCCGCTGCCGCAGGCGCGGCCGCCGCCGCACCCGCTGCCCCGGCATAGATTCCGTTCTGCGGATCGATCGAGCGGCCGAGGCCGGCCGCCTTGTCCCAGTCCGCGCCGGTGCCGTTGGTAAGGCCCTTGAGCTTCAGCGCGGACTGCTCGAAGGACTTGGTGTCCTTCCGGTTGGCGTAGATCTCGAGCAGCTTGACGTGAACTGCAGAGCGGCTCGCATCCTTTTGTATCGCTTCCTTGAGGATTTCCTCGGCCTGCGCGTCGCGCCCGTAGGCCATATAAACGTCGGCCTCGGCGATCGGATCGACCTCCTCGGATGCCGCGCCCGCCGGCTGCTGGCTCGCCGGCGCCGCTGCGCCGGCACCCGGTCCGCCCGTCGGCTCGGCGAGACTCGGCGCGCCCGCGGCGCCCACCGATGCGGCGCCGAGTACGCTGTCCTGGAATTTTGCGTGCGCGGCCTTCTTGCGCTTCCACGCCCAGAATCCATATCCCCCCAGCAACACGATCACGGCACCCAGCCCGATGAGCGCCGTCTGGTTTTCCATGAACAACTCGAGAATGCCCGGCTCCGCGGGTCCCTTGGCCTTGGGCTTAGGCGCCTCCGCTGCAGGCTTGGGCGCTTCCGCGCCCGGTTTCGGTGCTTCCGCAGCTGGTTTCGGTGTTTCGGCGGCGGGCTTGGGCGCTTCGGCGCCGGGTTTGGCCGGCTCGGGCGCCTTCGCGGCGGGCGCCGGCGCAGGAATCGCGGCAGGCGCGGGAGCGGGAGCGGCCGCCGGCTTGGGCGCTTCGGCAGCAGGCTTCGCGGGCTCGGGCGCTTTTGCTGCCGGTGCCGGTGCCGGTGCCGGCGCTATGGGCGCCGGTTTCGCGGCTTCGGCGGCCTTCTTCTGCGCTTCTGCCAATTGCTGGTTTTGCAGCGTGCGCAGCTTCTCCAGGTCGGCGACATTCTTTTCCAGCTCGGCCTGGCGCGACTGCGCTTCCTGAAGCGCGCGAGCGCGCGCCGCGGCATCGTCTTCCTTGGCTGCCTTGTCCCCTGGCGCGCCCGGCTTCTTGGGATCTGCCTTGGACAGCTTCAACTGGTCTTGCTGCGGCGCAGGCGTGGCAGCGGGCTTGGAGTCGATCTTGCCGGCGACTTCGCGCTGGCCGCTCACGGTCTCGGCCGGCTTGGGTACCGCCGCCAGCCGGCTGCGGTATTCGTTCCACTGCTCGATGTGCGTGCGCACGATCTGGTTGGCTTCCGCGCGGCCGATGGTCCCGACGCTGTCGGCATCGGGGATCGTCAGAATCCTGCCGCTGCGCACGAGGTTGATGTTGCCGCGGATGAACGCCGATTCGTTGGCGCGGAAAATCGCGATCAGCATCTGGTTGAGCGACACGCCGGGCGGCAGATTCTGTCGCGCGATGGCGCCGAGCGTGTCGCCTTTCCGGACTTCGTAGGTGCTGGCGCCGGGCGCGGCGGGAACAGCGGGAGTCGCGACAGCAGCCGG
>DASWEU010000197.1:0-3034 GCA_036394595.1 Burkholderiales bacterium
GGACCGCATTACGCGCTCGACCGGCCGCGTGCGCGACGCGATCCCCTGCATAAGGGCGCTCGCGGATGCGGCGCCCTGCCGCCTGGTGTGGGGCTCGGACTGGCCGCACATCGGCTTTCACGCGGGGAAGCAGGTCCACGATGACGCCGTACTTCCGCACCGCAAGCTGGACGGTCAGGAACTTCTCGGGGTGTTGTTCGAGGCCATCCCGGATGTCGAAACCAGGCAGGCGATCCTCGCCGGGAACCCCGCGACCCTCTACGGTTTCGCGCGATAATCGATTTGCCGTGGAGGAGGTCCCGGATTGAAAGCGCCGCCGTTTGCCTATGCGAAGCCGAAGTCGCTGGCGGAGGCGCTGGCGCTGCTGGAGCGCCCGGGTGCAAAGGCGCTGGCTGGCGGCCAGAGCCTCATCCCCTCGCTCAACATGCGCCTTTCCTCGCCCGAGCTGCTGGTCGACATCACGGGACTCAAGGAGCTCACAAAAATTGAAGTTCTTGGCGGGAAGGTGAGGATCGGCGCCCTGGTCACGCATTCCCAGCTGGAAAGATCCAAGGAAATTGCGAGGCATGTGCCGCTACTTGCGCAGGCGGTGCCGCATGTCGCGCATGCCGCTATCCGCAACCGCGGCACCCTGGGTGGCAGCCTCGCGCTGGCGGACCCGGCGGCGGAATACCCTGCATGTGCAGTTGCTCTTCAGGCAACGTTCGTCCTTTCCAGCAAGAAAGGCGAAAGGCGCGTACCCGCCGACAAATTCTTTATAGGGCTGTTTGAAACCGAACTGCGACCAGGCGAGCTGCTGATCGCGGCCGAGTTTCCGAGCGGCGGCAAGTCGGCGTTTTTCGAATTGACCCGCCGGCACGGTGACTACGCCATCATCGGCCTCGCCGTTCACGAATCTCGCTTTGTATTTTTTGGCGCGGGGGCGACCCCCATCTTCGTGCGCATGACTTCAGCATCAAAAGGCCTGAAGGAATCCCTTGCAAATCTCAAGCAAGAGCTGCATCCACCGGCCGATCTCTACAACACTTCCGCCACCAAGCTGCACCTGGCCGGAGTTCTCCTCGAGCGCGCATGGACCACGCTGTCGAAACCACGCTGACGGTCAACGGCGCCAAGGTCACGCGGCGCATCGAGCCGCGCCAGCACCTGGTGGATTTCCTGCGCGAGGAGCTCGGGCTGACGGGCTCGCACATTGGCTGCGAGCACGGCGCCTGCGGCGCCTGCACGGTGCGGGTGAACGGCGAGATCGTGCGCGGCTGCCTGATGCTCGCGGTGCAGGCGAATGACTGCATCGTCGAGACCATCGAAGGCCTTTCGGATTCAAAGGAATTGTCGAAACTGCAGAAAGCGTTTCATGAGCGCAATGCGCTGCAGTGCGGTTTCTGCACGCCCGGGATGCTGATGGCCGCGCAAGAGCTGCTGTTACATAAAAGGTCGTTTTCCCGGGAAGAAATCCGGGCGCACATCTCCGGAAACTACTGCCGCTGCACCGGCTACCAGTCGATCGTCGACGCTATAGAGGACGTGGTGAATGGGAAAAGCTGAGCTCCCGCTCCACGCGCCGGGCACCCAGGTCGACCGCGGCTACATCGGGCAGAGCGTGCCGCGGCCGAACGCCGCGCGCCTGCTGCAGGGGCGCGGCGTGTTTACCGACGATCTGCGCTTCCCGCGACTGGCGCACGTGGCGTTCTTCCGCAGCCCTTATGCCCACGCGAAAATCAAGAAAATACACTTTGAAAAAGCGAGCAAGTCTCCAGGCGTGATAGCGGTATTCGACGGCCCCACGGTGGCCGAATACTGCACGCCGTGGGTGGCGGTGCTGGCGCACCTGAAGGGCATCAAGTCGCCGCCGCAGCATGCGATCGCCATCGGGCGCGCCTGCTGGCAGGGCGAGGCCGTCGCCGCCGTGGTGGCGGAGTCGCGCTCGCAGGCCGAGGACGCGGTGCAGCTGATCGAGGCAGAGTGGGAAGAGTTGCCCGTGGTGGTGGACATGGAAGAAGCATTGCAGGGTAAAAAAATAATTCACCCTGAATTCACCGATAACGTGTGCTTCAAGCGGGAGCACGACACGGGCGGCGTCGACGAGGCGTTCGCGCAGGCCGACGTGGTGGCGGAAGAGACCTTCCATTTCGGCCGGCACACCGGCGTGTGCCTCGAGGGCCGCGCCATCCTCGCCGACTACAACGCGGCGGAGCACTCGCTCACCGTGTACCACGCCACCCAGGCGCCGCACATGATGCAGGACATCTTCTCGCGCCACCTCAACATCCCCGAGGGCAACGTGCGCGTGATCTCGAAGGATGTCGGCGGCTCGTTCGGCATCAAGGTGCACGTCTACCCCGACGAGATGGCCACCGCGGCGATTTCGGTGATCCTGCGCCGCCCGGTGAAATTCGTCGCCGACCGGCTCGAATCGTTTGTTTCGGATATTCACGCGCGAGAGCACCGGGTAAAAATCAGATTGGCAGTCAAAAAAACGGGAGAAATCCTGGCGTTCGACCTGGACGACCTGACGGCGATCGGCCCGTATTCCGTCTATCCGCGCACCAGCGGCATCGAGGGCAACCAGGTGGTGAACCTCACCGGCGGCCCGTACAAGCACCAGAAGTACCGCGCGAAGATGAACGTGGTGTTCACCAACAAGAACGTCACCTGCCAGTACCGCGCCGTCGGCCACCCGATCGCGGTGGCGCTGACCGAGGGGATCGTGGACCTGGCGGCGCAGAAGCTGGGGATGGATCCGGCACACTTCAGGAAAATCAACTTGATTGCAGATGACGCCTATCCCTACACCTTCCCGTCCGGCGTCAAGTTCGAACAGCTTTCGCACCACCAGACGCTGGACAAGCTGTTACAGGTAATGTCTTACACAAAAATAAAAAATGAGAGAGATGAACTGCGTAAGAAAGGCATCTATCGGGGGATCGGACTTGCTGCGATGATCGAGGTAACCAACCCGTCGCCGGCGTTCTACGGCGTGGGCGGGGCGCGCATCTCCGCGCAGGACGGCGCGACGCTGCGCCTTGAGCCGACC
>DASWEU010000198.1:0-6920 GCA_036394595.1 Burkholderiales bacterium
GGTCGAAGGGCCGATCGGCGCCGGCGGCCTCAACCTGCCGCTCGCCTGCGCCAGGGGACGCGCGCTCGCCACCCGGCCGTTCAAGTTCACGCTCACCGGCCCGCACATGCTGGCGAAGATGCTGCACGACCGGCACTACCGGAATCCCGAAAAGCTCGCGCATGCCATCGCCGACGTCCTGGCGGAACAGGTCAAGCGCCTCGACGCCGACGTCATCCAGATCGACGAGGCCAATCTCCCTGGGCATCCGGGCGAGTGGAAATGGGCGGCGGCGACCATCAACAAGGTGCTGCAGGCCGTGCCGAAGAAAGCCAAGGCCGCCGTTCACCTATGCTTCGGCAACTACGGCGGCCAGTCGATCCAGAAAGGCACCTGGGCGAAATTGCTGGACTACCTGAATGCCCTCAGGGTCGACCACATCGTGATGGAGACGGCCCACCGACCGCCCGAAGAGCTCGCGGTGTTCAAGGAGCTGCGCCGCGACATCGGCTTCGGCCTCGGCGTGATCGACGTCAAGCAGACCGAGATCGAGTCCGCCGCCGAGGTTGCCCGCGCGATCGAACGGGCGGAAAAGATGCTGGGGCGGGGACGAATCAAGTACGTGCACCCCGATTGCGGCTTCTGGATGCTCCAGCGCAACATGGTCGACGGCAAGATCCGCGCGCTGGTCGCCGGGCGCGACCTCTACGAAGGCCGGAAAAGCGGGAAATAGTACGCGCGGATTCTGCCGATTCCCCTAGTAGTATTCGCAGCGTGAACGCACTCAAATCGCTTGGCCGCTACCGGATTCAGGGCGTGCTCGGCAAAGGCGCGATGGGCCTGGTCTACGACGGCGTCGACCCCACGCTGGACCGTCGGGTCGCGATCAAGACCATCATCACCAAAAATCTCGACGAGTCCACGGCGCGGCAGTATTCCATGCGCTTCAAGCGCGAAGTGCGCGCGGTGGCGCGACTCAATCATCCCCATATCGTGCAGGTGTACGACTTCGGCACCGAAGGCGACCTCGCCTACATCGTGATGGAGTACATCAAGGGCAAGGAACTCAAGGACTCCTTCGACGCCAAGGAGCAGTTCGACTTCAGGACCATCTACCGCCTGATGGGCGAGCTGCTCGACGCGCTGGAATTCGCGCACGAGGCCGGCGTCATCCACCGCGACATCAAGCCGGCCAACGTGATGGTCGACGCCGGCGGTCACGTCAAGCTCGCCGATTTCGGCGTCGCGCGCGTCACCGAGAACGACGGCGAACAGGCAGAGGCGACGCGGGCCGGCACGCTGGTCGGCACGCCGTCCTACATGTCGCCGGAGCAGATCCAGGGGCAGGCCATCGACCGGCGCACCGACATCTTTTCGGCTGGCATCGTCTTCTACCAGTTCCTCACCGGCCAGAAGCCCTTCGAGGGCGCCGGCTGGGCCCTGGCGAAGAAGATCGTGCAGGACGATCCCGTCTGGCCTTCCGCCCTGGTTCAGGTTCCGCCGGCCATCGATCGCGTCCTCGCCCGCGCCCTCGCCAAAGACGCCGCGCAGCGCTACGCAACCGCGCGCAAGTTCGCCGAAGACCTGAAGCGCATTGCCGAAGGCAAGGAGCCTGAACACGCGACGGAAGCAATTCCCCGCAAGGCGTCTGCCGCGCCTGCGGCGCCCGCCGCACCTGCGGCGCCCGCGCCGGGCGGCGAGGCGGACAAGGAATTCTGGGAAGGGGTCAAGGACAGCGACGACCCCGACGATCTGGCGCTTTACATCGAGCAGTTCCCGGCCGGCCTGTTCGTCGAACAGGCGAAGCGCAAGGTGGCCGAGTTGCGCGCCAACAAGAAATAGTCCGGGTCGCAGCGACTACTGGCGTCGCTCGAAGAAGGCCTTGGCCGCCGCTTCCCAGTTTTGCCCGTCGAATTGCCGCACCTGAAGCGTGGAGAGGTCGACTTCGGCGACGCAGCGAACGTTGACCGCCCAGCTGTCGGGATCCAGCCGCGGGCGGCTGAACGGGTGGACCCCGCAGTGCCGGCAGAAGTAGTGCTTCGCGGTCATCGTGTTGAACTGATAGAGCGAAAGCTCGGCTTCGCCGGTCAGGATGCGAAGATTCGATTGCGCCGCCCCGTGCCATAAAGCGCCGACGCGGCGACAGAGCGAACAATTGCATTCAGTGACCGTGTGAAGCCTGGCTTGAAGCTCGAATGTCACTTGGCCACAGTGGCAGGAGCCCAAGTAGGTTTGGTGCATCCGGCGATTAGGTCCTGGCTTTGCCCCAGGCCGCTTCCCAGTCGTTGCCAAGAAAATCGGTGACGCGGCCGTCCGCCTGGAAGAACTTGTTGGGCACCTGGAACATGGCGAGGAACACGCCGCCTTGCGCTCCGGCCCAGGCTTCGTGGCGGCTGCCGGCGGGGCGCCAGACGAACTGGCCCTTGCGGCACTCGCCCTCGTGGCACACCAGGCTGCCTTCGAGCACGTAGGTCTGCTCAATCCTGACGTGCTCGTGATCCGGCAGCTTCACGCCCGGCGCCATCTTCATCAGCGCGGTGAGCAGGCCGGTGCTGCGGTCGACCAGCAGGGTTTTCTGCTCGATGCCCGGGTAGCGCGTCTTTTCCCAGGGCTGGTTCTCGACGTCGACAAAGCGCGACGCCAGATCGGGTGGCACGGCCGGTGTTCGCTTGGGCTGGCTCATGACTGGCGGTGCTCGCCGACCTTGACGATCTTCATGGTATTGGTTCCTCCGCTTTTTCCGATCGGTTCGCCGATGGTGAGAACGATGAGGTCGCCGTCCTTCACCACCTTGTTCGCCACCAGCACGTTCTCGGCCTCGCGCAGCAGCTCTTCGCGGTCGTGGCCGACGTATTTGACCATCAGGGGAAACACGCCGCGCAGCAGCGCGCAACGGTAGCGCGTGCCGGTCTGCGCGGTGAGCGCGTAGATCGGCACGCCGCTGTTGAGGCGGCTCATCCACAGCGCGGTCGAGCCCGACTCGGTGAGCGTAGCGATCGCCTTCACCTTGAGGTGGAAGGCGGTGAACAGGCCCGCCATGGCGATCGACTGGTCGACGCGCGTGAACACGCGGTCGAGGAAGTCGCGATCGAGGTTGATCGGCTGCGTCTGCTCGGCCTCGACGCAGATGCGGTGCATCGCCTCGATGGTCTCGACCGGGTATTTGCCGCTGGCGGATTCCGCCGACAGCATCACGGCGTCGGTGCCGTCGAGCACCGCGTTGGCGACGTCGGACACTTCGGCGCGCGTCGGCACCGGGCTCGCGATCATCGACTCCATCATCTGCGTCGCAGTGATGGTCAGTTTGTTTTGCTCGCGCGCGAGGCGGATCATCTTCTTCTGCAGCGCCGGCACCGACGCATCGCCCACTTCCACCGCCAGATCGCCGCGCGCCACCATGATGCCGTCGGAGCCGCGCATGATGTCGATGAGCGCGGCCTCCGTCACGGCTTCGGCGCGCTCGATCTTGGCGATGAGGAAGGCCTTGCCGCCGGCGGCGCGCAGCAGCTCGCGCGCCATATACATGTCGGCGCCGGTCTTGGGAAAGGACACGGCGAGGAAATCGCAGTTCAGCCGCGCCGCGGTCTTGATGTCTTCCCTGTCCTTCGCGGTAAGCGCGGGCGCGGTGAGGCCGCCGCCCTGCCGGTTGATGCCCTTGTTGTTGGACAGCACGCCGCCGTGGCGCACCCGCGTGTGCACCTGCTCGCCGCGCACTTCGGTGACGTCGAGCACGATCTTGCCGTCGTCGAGCAACAGCACCGCGCCGGCGCCGACGTCGCGCGGCAGTTCCTTGTAATCGAGCCCGGCGCGCGCGCCGTCGCCCATCTCGCAGCCGGCGTCGAGGACGAACTGCTGCCCTTTCTCGAGGGTGACCTTGCCGTCCTTGAACCTGCCGACGCGGATCTTCGGTCCCTGCAGGTCGCACATGACGGCGACCGTGCGGCCGGTCTTGCGCGCGATGTCCTTCACCAGCTCGGCGCGCTTCTGGTGATCGTCGGCCGTGCCGTGCGAAAAATTGAGGCGCACCACGTCGACGCCGGCGCGCACCATGCGCTCGAGCACCGCGGGGTCGCTCGAAGCCGGACCGAGCGTGGCGACGATCTTGGTGTTGCGGAGCATCAGGCCCTTTCCCGAAGCATCAGAACCGCTCTTCCAGCGCACGGACGGCGGGCAGGGTCTTGCCCTCGAGAAACTCGAGGAAGGCGCCGCCCCCGGTGGAGGTATAGGAGATTTTATCCCCGACGCCGAACTTGGCGATGGCAGCGAGCGTGTCGCCGCCGCCGGCGATGGAGAAGGCTTTCGACGCGGCGATGGCGCGCGCGAGCGCCTCGGTGCCTTTGGCGAACTGATCGAATTCGAACACGCCTACCGGCCCGTTCCAGACCACCGTACCGGCCTGGCGGACGATCGCGGCAAGCGCAGCAGCGCTCCTCGGTCCGATGTCGAGGATCATGTCGTCGGCGGCGACGCCGGCGGGCGCCGTCACCGTGCCACGCGCGCGCGCCGACATTTCCGCCGCCACCACCACGTCCTCGGGCAGCGGCACTTCGGTCGCGGCCATGATCTTGCGCGCCTCGCGCACGAGCGCCGCCTCGGCGAGCGACTTGCCCACCGGGAAGCCCTTCGCCAGCAGGAAAGTATTGAGGATGCCGCCGCCGACTATCAGGCGGTCCACCTTTTGAGCCAGGGCGGCGAGCAGCGGCAGCTTGGTCGACACCTTGGCGCCGGCGACGATCGCCACCAATGGCCGTGCCGGTTGTAAGAGCGCGCGGGAAAGCGCGTCGAGTTCGGCTGCCATGAGCGGACCGGCACAGGCGACCGGCGCATATCGCGCGACGCCGTGTGTCGTCGCCTCCGCGCGGTGCGCGGTGCCGAAGGCGTCGTTGACGTAGACATCGCAGAGTTTGGCGATTTTGCGGGCGAGACCGTTGTCGTCCGCCTTCTCGCCGACGTTGAAGCGGCAGTTTTCGAGCAGAACCGCGTTGCCGGGGCGAACCTCGACGCCGTTCACCCAATCGCGCTTGAGCGGAAACTCTTTTTCTAGAAGTTCCGACAGCCTTTTCGCGACGGGCGCAAGCGAGTCCCGCTCATCAAATACCCCTTCCTTGGGTCGGCCGAGGTGCGAGGTCACCATCACCGCCGCGCCCTGATCCAGCGCGAACCTGATCGCTGGCAGCGACGCGCGGATGCGGGTGTCGTCGGTGATGCGGCCGGCGTCGTCCTGCGGCACATTGAGGTCGGCGCGAATGAGCACGCGCTTGCCGCGCAGGTCCGCCTCGGACATGCGCCGGAACTTCATTACTTCGCGTTCATCAATGCAACCGTCACGTCTAGCATGCGGTTGGAGAAGCCCCATTCGTTGTCGTACCAGGCGCTCGCCTTGACCAGCGTGCCCCCGGACACTCGTGTCAGGCCGGCGTCCAGGATCGCACTCGCGGGGTTGTGGTTGAAGTCGGACGACACCAGCGGCTCGGTGCAGACCTCGAGCAGGCCCTTGAGGTCGGTGTCGGCGGCCTGCTTGACCGCCGCGTTGACCGCCTCCACCGTCGTTGCCTTCTTCGCCACGAAGGTCAGGTCGACGATCGAGACGTTGATGGTCGGCACGCGGATCGAGTAGCCATCGACCTTGCCGTTGAGGTGCGGCAGCACCAGGCCGACCGCGGCGGCGGCGCCGGTCTTGGTCGGAATCATGTTGTGCGCCGCCGCGCGCGCGCGGCGCAGATCGCTGTGATAGACGTCAGTCAGCACCTGGTCGTTGGTATACGAGTGGATGGTGTTCATCAGCCCCGACACCACGCCGATGCGGTCATCGATCGCCTTCACCAGCGTCGCCAGGCAATTGGTGGTGCAGGAGGCGTTCGAGATTACCGTGTCGCTGCCCTTCAGCGACTGGTGATTCACGCCGTAGACGACGGTGCGGTCGACATCCTTGTCGCCGGGCGCCGAGATGATCACCTTGCGGGCGCCGGCAGCGAGGTGCGCGCCGGCCTTGGCCTTGCTGGTGAAGAGTCCCGTGCACTCCAGCACGACGTCGACGCCGAGCGCTTGCCAGGGCAGCTTGGCCGGGTCGCGCTCGGCCACGACCAGGAGGGCGTCGCCATCGACCACCAGCGACTTTTCCCTGACCTCGACCGTTCCGTGGAAACGGCCATGCGCCGTGTCGTGCCTGAGCAGGTGGGCGTTGGTTTTGGCGTCGCCGAGATCGTTGATCGCTACGAACTGCAGGCCGTGCTTCTTTCCGTCCTCGTAGTGCGCGCGCAGGATGTTGCGGCCGATGCGACCGAAGCCGTTGATCGCTACCTTGATGGTCATGACATTACGCTCCTGACTGCTTTCGAGACATTCTCCGCCGTGAAGCCGAAGTGCTTGAACAGATCGCCCGCCGGAGCCGATTCGCCGAAGCGGTCCATGCTGACGACCGCACCCGCAGGCCCGACGTATTTGCGCCAGTAGTCGCCGACGCCGGCCTCCACGGCGACCCTGGGAATATCCTTCAACAGCACCGACTCCCGGTAGGCGTCCGCCTGGCGGTCAAACACACTGGTCGAAGGCATCGAGACGACGCGGATCGGAATTCCGGCTGCGGCGAGCAGGGCCTGGGCCGCCAGGGCGAGCTGCACCTCCGAACCGGTGGCGATCACCACTGCCCTGGGGTTCGCCGCGTCGGCGAGCACGTACCCGCCCCTCGCGATGTATTCAGCGGATTGTTTTTTCATGAACGGAAGATTCTGACGGGATAGCAGCAGCGCTGTCGGCCCTTTGGTGCGCTCGAGCGCCGCCGCCCAGGCCACCGCCGTTTCCACGCTATCGCAAGGGCGCCAGACATCCATGTTGGGGATCAGGCGCAGGCTCGCGGCGTGCTCCACCGGCTGGTGCGTCGGACCGTCCTCGCCGAGGCCGATCGAATCATGGGTGAAGACATACACCACGCGTATTCCCAT
>DASWEU010000199.1:0-8214 GCA_036394595.1 Burkholderiales bacterium
TGTTCCGCAAGCTCTTTTTGCTTGGCGATGTCCCCCGACTTTTTCCCATCTGCCTCGCGCCGCGTAGCTTGCTCTGCAAATTCCTTTTCTTTGGCGACGTCTCCCGATAGCCTTGCTTCGGCCGCTCGCTGGCGCGCCAGCTCGACTTCCTTCTGCAGTTCGGCCTGCTTGCGCTGCGCCTCCTTGACGTCGGTCTGCAACTGCTTGGCCGTGTCGAGAGCCTTCTTTAGCTCAGCTTCTTGCGTCGAGACGTCGGGCTTGAACATGTACCAGATGCTGACCACGAGACTCGCCACCACCACAACCGCAATTAGCATCGCTATCACCGAGGCCGGTCGCTTCGGTTCCCCGGTCTCGTGCTTCCGCAGCTTGGCTTCCTCCTTGGTGACCAGCTCAACCTGGTCGCTCTGCTGAGTGTCACCGCGGTTGGTTTCCGTCAGCCTACGGGCGGGTGAGGCAACAGAAATAATTGTGTCGTCTGAATCATCCGCGAGCGGCTTGCCTTCGAGCGCGCGCCTAAGCGCGATGCCGAAGTCCTTCGCGGACTGAAAGCGCTGGTCGGCGCTCTTAGCGAGCGCCTTTTTTACCACCGCATCAAACAGAGGTGTTATCGAAGTGTTGATCGAGGAAGGTAGCGCCGGAACATCCTGCATGATCTTCTTCGCCACAGTCCACGCGCCGCCGCCCGTGAACGGCTGCTCGCCGGTCAGGAACTGGTAGAGGATGATGCCGGCCGAGAATACGTCGCTGCGTCCGTCGACGACGTCCCCGGTGATCTGCTCCGGGGACATGTAGGCCGGCGTGCCGACCATCGTCCCGTTTTGCGTGCCATGGGTCCTGCCGGCGCCCTGGACGCGGGCGACGCCGAAGTCGGTGAGCTTGGCGCGGCCCAACGGGTCGAGCATTACGTTGCCCGGTTTGACGTCCCTATGGACAATTCCTGCCTGGTGCGCGAATTCAAGCGCCTCGAGGAGCTCGCACATCATTCGGACCGAATCCTTGACGGAGAAGCGCTCGTTGGCGTCGAAATACTTCTTGAGCTCCTTACCGCGGATCAGTTCCATCACGAGGTAGGCGATATCGCTTTCCTCGCCGAAGTCATGCACTTGGACGATGTTGGGATGGTTAAGACGCGCAACGGCCTGCGCCTCACGCACGAATCGCAGCGCGAATTCCTTCGCGGTGTCCTCGTCGAGGCTGCTAATTAGGATAGTCTTGATTGCGACGCGACGATTGAGCCGCGGATCAAGAGCTTCATAGACAACGCCCATCGCGCCCTTGCCAAGGACGCGTTCAAGCGTGTACCGCCCGAGCGTTTTCAATTCCGCGATGGCGTTAGTGGATGCGCAATCCACTTCCCCTTTCGCCGCGGATTATGCTCTCAATGCATGTCAGGCAGTGTCAGAAATCTGCCTAGAGTTCCACTTCGTAGCGGTCGGCGCGCGTCACCCAAGCGCGGTACATGCCGGGGCTGTTGAAAGGCATCGCGATGTCTCCCTTTCGGTCCACGGCGATCAATCCGCCTTTGCCTTTCAACGATTCAATCTGTCTTATCGTTTAAATCTCTGTGTCTTTCCCCAGTGCGGCTTCGCCAGCCACCAGAAGGGCACCGGCCTGACGTTTGCGCAGCAGGAAGCCAAGTTAAGGCTTGTCGTTGAGATTGCCGGCGCCGTCTGGCGCTGACTCCACGGCATCTTCGGGTCTCTCCGCGGCCTTCTTTGCCTGGTCCTCGCGCTCCTTCTGCTTTGCCGCCTCGCTCAATTGCCTGGCCTCGATTTCGCGCTGGCGGGCCAATTCGGCGTCTTTCTGCAATTCGGCTTGCGTTGCCTGCGTCTTCCCGGGTTCGGCATCCGGCGGCGCGCTTTCAGGCAAGCTTAGGACCCAGGCTGCGATGCCGAGAATCGCCACCACCAGGCCAGCCGCCAGCACCGGCGTCATTGGAGCCGGACGCCCGCGAGCCGCAGCCTGGCTCCTGATCAGTTCGGCTTCCTTGCGCGCCGCCAGCGCCTCCTGGCGCGTCTTTTCGGCGGCGAGCCTGGCGCGCTGCACGGCTTTTTCGGTTGCCTCGGCTTCGCGCTGCGCCGCTTCCTCGCGCTCGCGTGCTTCCTGCTCCTCCTGCTCCTGCTTGCGCGGGCCGCTTTCTTCGGACGCGACGCCACGCAACCGGGCGATCCTCAGCTGGGCCAGCTTGACGTAGATGCCGTTCGGAAACTGGTCGATGTAAAGCTCGAAGTCTTCGGCTGAGTTGCCGTCCTTGATGGAACGCCAGAACTCCACTTCGGCGTCCTGAGTGGACGCCGTGGCGCCGCCAATCTCCGCAATGGCCGCGCTGGCTGCGGGCCGGGGGAGGGCCACGGTGCTTTCCGCGTCATCCTCGAGGTGCCGGCCCTCGAGAGCGTTCCGGAGTGCGTTGGAGAAAGCGCGCGCCGACTGAAAGCGCTCCTCGGGGCTCTTGGCCAGGGCCTTGCTGACCAGCCCGTCGAAAGGAACGGTGACCGCGGGATTGAGCGAGGAAGGCGGCAGCGGATGTTCCTGCATGATCTTCTTGGCGACCGTCCAGACGCCGCCGCCCGTGAACGGCTGCTCGCCGGTGAGGAACTGGTACAGGATGATTGCGGCCGAGAACACGTCGCTGCGCCCGTCGACGATGCCGCCGGAAATCTGCTCGGGCGACATGTACGCCGGGGTGCCGACCATGGTCCCGCCCTGCGACCCGTGCGTGCGTCCGGTGCCCTGCATGAGCGCGACGCCGAAATCAGTGAGCTTGGTGCGCCCCGAGGGGTCGAGCATCACGTTGGCCGGCTTGATGTCGCGGTGGATGACCCCGGCCTGGTGCGCGAATTCAAGCGCCTCCAGGAGCTCGCACATCATGCGCACGGAGTCGTTGAGGGAGAAGCGCTCGCTGGCGTCGAAGCACTTCTTGAGCTCTTTGCCGCGGACCAGCTCCATCACGAGATACGCGATATCGCCTTCCTCGCCGAAGTCATGCACCTGGACGATGTTGGGGTGGTTGAGCCGGGCCACCGCCTGCGCCTCGCGCACGAAGCGCTGCGCGAAGTCCTTCGCGGTGGCCTCGTCCAGGCTGCTCTTGAGAATGGCCTTGACGGCGACGCGGCGTTCGAGCCGCGGGTCGGTGGCCTCGTAGACGACGCCCATGGCGCCTTTGCCCAGCACGCGTTCTAGCGTGTACCTCCCGAGGGTCTTCAGCTCCGCCATGGCGTAAGTGGATTCGCCTTCCACTTCTTCCTTGAACCGGGATTATGCGCGAATCGGAGGTGCATGGCGCAGCAGCGGTGCCAACTCCATCACAGCGAGCGTCGTCGCGCCGCCGGCGAGATAGAGAAAGGGGCCATCCCAGGTATGCAGCGACCAGGCTTAGAGCGCTACGCGGAAGCGGCCGTCGCGCGTCACCCAGGCGCGGTACATGCCTGTGCTGTTGAACGGCATGGCGATATTTCCGCGCCGGTCGACTGCGACCAGGCCTCCCCGGCCGTTGATTTTCTTTACCTGATTGAGAACTTCTCTGGAGGACGAAGCGAGACGCCGCTTCCCGTATCGCATGCGTGCAGAAACATCGTAGGCAGCGGCAGTCCGAATGAAGAATTCACCGACGCCGGTGCAGGAAACGGCGCAGGTCCGGTTGTCGGCCCAGGTGCCGGCGCCGATCAGCGGCGAATCGCCGACGCGGCCCGCGAGCTTGCCCCGGTAGCCGCCAGTCGAGGTCGCCGCGGCGAGATTGCCGTCGCGGTCGAGCGCGACGGCGCCAACGGTACCGGAGTGCGATTTTTTGGCGGATTGGAAGTAATTCTTTTTCACCGTGGAAAGACGTCTATGCTTCGAAAACCTTTCTGCGCCCTTGCCGACGAGCAATACATGCTTTGAATGCTCCATGACCGCGCGCGCCGCGAATATAGGGTTTCTAACGTTCGAAACGGCGGCCACGCCGCCCGCGCGCAGGCCGCGGCCCTCCATGATCGAGGCATCGAGCTCGATGCCGCCCTCGGCATTGAGCGAAGCGCCGCGGCCGGCGTTGAACAGGCCCGAATCCTCGAGGATCACGACGGCCGCCGTGACGGCGTCGAGGCTGGTGCCATTGGCTTTCAATATTGCATAGGCTTTTTCTAGGGCGTGGCGCAGGGCGGCGCCACACCGGGACCTCGTCGCGCGGTCGATCCGGCCGGCGCCGCCGTGAATGGCGATGACCGGGCGCACGCCTAGCGCAGGATGCTGAATTCGCCGCCGCGCTCGATGGCGCGCTTGTAGGCCTCGCGCGCGTGGATGCGGCCGAGCCAGTCGGTGATGCGGCTGCGCTTCGCGTCGAGGCCGCCGCGCGCCGCCGCCGCTTCCAGCGGGAAGCTCATCTGGATGTCGGCGGCGCTGAATTCCTCGCCCGCGAACCACACGCTTTTGCTGAGCTCGGCCTCGATGAAGTCGAGGTGGCGGTCGATGTTCGGCTGGATGAACGCGCTCTTCACCTTGCCGGCGAGGGCGCGCGCGATCGGGCGCGCGAAGAAGGGCATCGGGCCCTTCTCCATGCGGTCGAACACCAGCTTCATCACCAGCGGCGGCATCATCGAGCCCTCGGCGTAGTGCAGCCAGTAGCGGTAGCGCAGCCGCTTCGGCGATTCCGCGGGCGGGGCGAGGCGGCCGTTGCCATAACGCTCGATCAGGTATTCGACGATCGCGCCTGACTCCGCCAGAACAAGATTTTCATCTGAAAGGACAGGAGACTTTCCCAGCGGATGCACTTGCCGTAACGCCGCCGGCGCGAGCATGGTCTGCGCGTCGCGCTGGTAGCGCTTGATCTCGTACTCCAGCTCGAGCTCTTCGAGCAGCCACAGCACGCGCTGCGAGCGGGAATTGTTGAGGTGGTGAACGATGATCATCGGCGTCGCTTGCGGAAACAGTGCGGCGCATGGTCGTCGACCATGCCGACCGCTTGCATGAAAGCGTAGCAGATGGTCGAGCCGACGAACCTGAAACCGCGCTGGAGCAGGTCTTTGCTCAATTTGTCCGATTCCGGGCTGGTCGCAGGCACCTTGCGGCCGGCGTTGACCTTGGGTTTGCCGCCGACGAACTGCCAGACGTAGGCGTCGAAACTGCCGAATTCCCTCTGCACCGCCAGGAAAGCTTTCGCATTGGTCACGGTGCTTTCGATTTTGAGGCGGTTGCGAACGATGCCTTCGTCCTTCATCAGTGCGGACTTTTTTGATTTTGAATAAGAAGCAATTTTTCGAAAATCAAAACCGGCAAACGCACGCCGATAATTTTCCCTTTTCTTGAGTATCGTCTCCCAGGACAGGCCGGCCTGCGCGCCCTCGAGGATCAGGAACTCGAACAGCACGCGGTCGTCGTGCACCGGCACGCCCCATTCGCGGTCGTGGTAGGCGATGCCGAGGGGCGTGGTGGCCCAGGCGCAGCGCGATTTCACTTCTCGAGGTCGTTCAGCAGCTTTTCGAAGCGCTGGTCGGGACACAGCCAGATCGCCGCGACGACGACAAACAGGGCGCAGGAGATCAGGGTGTGCACGAAGGCGAGCGGGATCGCGGTGACATAGAGGGCGAGGGAAATCCACCCCTTCGAATCCCTGCCCAGGGCTTTGGCGAGCGTGGAGTCGCGGGGGTGATTCCCGAGCAGCACGCGCGTCAGGATGGTGTAGGCGCAAGCCGCGCCTAGCAGGACCACGCCATAGGCGGCGACCGGGACGGGGGCGAAATGGTTTTCGTCCATCCAGCCGGTGACGAACGGCACGAGGGAGAGCCAGAACAGGAGATGCAGGTTCGCCCACAGCGTGGCGCCGTTGATCCGGTGCACGGCGTGGAACAGGTGGTGGTGGTTATTCCAGTAGATGCCGATGAAGACGAAGCTCAGCACGTAGGTGAGGAAGACTGGCAGCATCGGCACCAGGGCTGCGGCATCTACGCCGTGCGGCACCTTCATCTCCAGCACCATGATGGTGATGATGACGGCGATCACGCCGTCGGTGAACGCCTCCAGGCGGCCCTTGGTCATGAGGCAAGTCGCCCGATCAACGGTCCATGCGCACGTAGACGAACGGCGTACCAACCGCCAGGACGAGGAGCGGCAGCGCGACCTTCCACCACTCGAGGAGCAGGAACAGCGACGGCGCAATGAGAAACACGCCGACCCAGGCCCAGGGGATGCGCGGCAGCGGACTGCCTTTCACGTCGTGATGCAGCGTGTGCCGGAGCGAGCGGATCTCCAGCCACGAGAAAAAGAGGTAGGCCGCCACGCCCAGGCTGCCGACGAAGAGAAACGGCGCGAGCAGAAACGCGAACAGGACCAGCCCCGCGGCCGGCCCCGAAAGGAGCACCACGGTCGCGGCGGTGCTTGCGATGATGAAGATGGCGTAGATCGCCAACGCGGGGATGACCAGCCGCCGCCGCTCGAACACGTATTGCCGGAACGGGCCGACCGTCTGCAGGCGCACCAGGAGTTTGCGCGCCTCGACCAGCGAATCGGTCGGAATGGTGAATGTCGTTTTCATCCTATAAGCCCAGGTACGCCTGCCGCACCCGGTCATTGTGCAACAACTCGATGCCGGCACCGCTCATGACGATACAGCCATTTTCGAGGACGTAGGCGCGCCGGGAGATCTTGAGCGAGACGGCGACGTTCTGCTCGACCAGCAGGATGGTGAGGCCGCGCTGGTTGAGGGTGCGGATGGTGTGAAGTACTTCCTGCACCACCAGGGGCGCGAGACCGAGCGAGGGCTCGTCGAACATGATCAGCTCGGGCGCGCCCATCAGGCAGCGGCCGATGGCGAGCATCTGCTGCTCACCACCGGACAGGGTGCCCGCGAGTTGGCTGCCGCGCTCGGCGAGGCGCGGGAACATGGCGAATACCTCGTCGAGGTTCTGGCGCGAGTTTTTCCTCGCCCGCGGCAGCATGGCGCCCATTTCCAGGTTCTCGAGCACGGTGAGGCCGGGAAACACCTGGCGCCCCTCGGCCACCTGGCCGATGCCGAGGTTGCAGATGGCGTGGGATTCGAATTGCTCGATCGAATCGCCCTTGAACATTATTTTTCCCGAACGGCAGCGCTCGATGCCCGCGATGGTACGGATGAGCGAGGTCTTGCCCGCGCCGTTGGCGCCGACAATGGCCACGATTTCGCCCTGGGGAACCTCGAGCGATACGTCGGACAGGGCCTGTGCGTCGCCGTAATACAGATTCAGGTTCCTGACTTCGAGAAACGAGCTCATACCTCGGTATCCTCGCCGAGGTAGCACTCGAGCACCTTAGGATCGCGCACGATCTCGGCGGGGGCGCCGCGGGCGATGACCTCGCCGTGGTGCAGCACGCCGACATGCCGCGCAAGTGCCATGACCGCACGCATCACGTGCTCGATCAGGAGAATGGTGGTGCCGTAGGTCCGGTTGAGCTCGCGGAACACCTCGACCATCTGGTCGCACTCCGTCGGGCGCAGGCCGGCCATCACCTCGTCGAGCAGCAGTAGCTTCGGTTGCGTGGCGAGGGCGCGCGCCACCTCGAGGCGCTTGCGGTCGGGCAGGGTGAGGGTGGAAGCGGGCAAATCACGCTTCGGCGCGAGGCCGAGCTTCTCCAGAATGTCGAGCGAGACTTTCCGCGCGCTCTTGACGGAATGCTCTCTGAGGAAACCTCCAACCATCACGTTGTCGAGTACCGACAGTCCGGCAAAAGGCTTGACGATCTGGAAGGTGCGGCCGATGCCGGCGACGCAGACCTGGTCGGGTCGCAGGCCCTGTATCTCGTTTTTCCGGAAAACGATTTTTCCAGTATCCGGCGGAAATACGCCGGCAATCATGTTGAAGATGGTGGTCTTGCCGGCGCCGTTGGGGCCGATCAGCGCGTTGATGCTGCCCTCCGGAATCTCGAAGGATGCGTCAGACACAGCCTTGAGGCCGCGAAAGGATTTTGAAATGTTTTGTATTTTAAGCATGCAACTTCAGTTTCTTTGCGAGGTAAGGCCAGATGCCGTTCGGCAGGAACATCACCACGGCAAGCAGCACCAGGCCGTAGAACACCTGCTTGATGCCCGGGATCTCGACGCCGAAATAGGCGAGCGCCTCGGTGATGCCGTCGGAGAGCAGCGTCAGCGCGGCCGCGCCGAGGATCGGGCCGAACAGCGTGCCGACGCCGCCGATCACCGGGCCGAGGATGATCTCGATCGAGCGGCCGATATTGAAGATCTCATGCGGGAAAAGGTTGTTGTAG